>DASXLW010000202.1:0-17625 GCA_036496025.1 Streptosporangiaceae bacterium | reverse complement strand
CGCTCGCGCAGCGGGTGCAGGCCGACGTGGCCAGGGAGCTGGGTGCCCATAGCGCATCGGCCAGGGCGGCGGCCGCCGCGCAGCTAAGGCACGACCAGACAGCGCTCGATCGAGAACGTGCCACGATCGACAAGATCATCTTGTCGGCTGACCGGTCGCTGTCCGCCCATGTAGCGCCGCCGAGCCTGCCTAGCTGATCCCTGGCGCCCCCGGCTGCCCCAATGACTTCATCTGGCTCATGGGGCAAACTGACACACGAGCCTCACGCGCGTGACGCGCCCCGGAATGCCCCGAGAGCGGCACGATGTTCATCGTGGACGGATGTCACCCGGATCGCGTCCCGGGCCCGCGCGGCGGGCGCTGCCATCCCCGCACCCCGACCCTGGCGCTGGCATCCGGGAATGCCTGCCTGAACTCTTTGCCGATGTCGTCACTGTCCTTCAGCCAGGAAAACAGGCCGGCGAAGATGACCGGCACGAAGCAGACGCCGGCCACCCCCCATACCAGGAAGACGGCAATCTCCTGGTCAGCGACGATGCCTAGTCCGCTGTCCCCGGCGTACGCGTGTACCAGGGGCTGGCTGGAGAAGCCGAGCGCGTAGGCGGCGATCCACGTGGACCACATGGCCAGCGCCGCGATGGCGGCGCGTTGCCCCCCGGAGAGCGGGGGGGCCGACGAAGGCGACCGGACAAGGCAGAGCCAGAGCCCGATACCAGCCGCCAGAAGCGTTATGGCCTCGGCCGCGACAAGCCCGGGGTGCCGGGCCAGGGCGTCGAGCACCGGCGGCACCCGCCACGCGAGGCTCACGCCGATGAACACGACGAGGAAGACCCCGCCGCGCAGGAACGCAGGCCAGCGATCCAGGCTCGCCGCCCGGCGGGGGGCCAGCCGTGGCGGAGCTCCGGACTTCCGCCGGGGCGTGTCGTCCCCCCGACGCGCCCGGCGCAGTCGGCGCCAGGGCGCTCCCAGCACGATCAGCGCGGGACAGACCATCGCGAGCAAGCTGAACTGGATGGACTCGACGAACAGGTACCGCCTGGCCAGCGTGGACAGCGGGGGCACCAGGCTCGCGATCACGAGCGCCGCGCCGGCCACCGGGAGCCAGCGCCGCAGGTCCGCGCCTGGAGGCGAATCGGCCAGGCTGTGAGGCCCCGGGCAGCCGCCCTGCCCGCCCGCATCACCCACCGCTTGTCACCCCTTATCGATCCACGCTGGTCATCGTGCGCCGACCGCGGTGACCACCGCCAGAAAGAAGGTAGTCAAGGCGGCCGCCCCATGGCCAGCGGGGATGAGTGGCGCCAGGTATTCACGGTGCTTCCGTGCTGGCCTGGACGGGTCGGACGATACACGGGCGAGCACTTCGTCGGTCAGCCTGCGGGCTAGCGCCTCGTCGGTGAGCGCGCGGGCGAACACCTCGTCGGTCAGCCTGCCGGCGACCGCGTCCTCGGCCGGCGCGGTGAGGATACCGCCTACGTCAGTGCCGCCGCCGGAGGATCCTGCCCCCAGGACCGGATAGGGAGTCCACACGGTCACCATCGCGGCGCCAAGTCCGATCACCGGCATGAGCATGCAGGCGCCGCACCAGGCCAGCGCGGCCAAGCCTGACACCACATAGCCGATCCAGACCGCGAGCCCGGTGAGGGCCAGGCTGGCGTGCCCGTAGACCACTATGGGGGGAAGGCGGTCACCGGTGGCCCGCCGCATCCGCGGGCCACCGCGGACGATCCACGTGCGCAGCATGTACGCGCCGATGCCAGCGGTGAGCAGCCAGCTGGCGAGCGTGGCAATGCCCATTGTGCCTCTCCCCGGCGCGAGGGTGACCGGGTCCCTCCCCGGCGCCCAGAAGCGTGCCAGCAGCGTAACGCCGCACGATGGTATGCGCCAGGCCACCGCGACATGGCCCGACGGCGGTGCCTGCCAAGGCCCGTGGGGGGAGCGCCGCGAAACGCGACTCCCCGGCGGCGGGCCAGGCTTACTGCAATCGTTTGGGGCACTGCGCGAGAGCGCGGGAATTGACCGGGCGTGGGGCGTAGAGTGGTCGCGAGCAGAGAGCCTGGGCCAGGTCGGGGCGCCGGGTTCGTACCCGCCTCATGCTGGGCGGGTTAGGTGGATTGTCGAGTGTGTATGACCACTCTCCGAGCAGAGGCTGCACGCAGACCCCGGGTCGAGGAGTCACCCAGGCGCCTCATTCTCCTCATTGAAGACGAGCCGGCAATCAGTTCGCTGATCGCCCGGGCCCTGTTGGCGGCCGGGTATGCCGTTGACCGCGTCGACACGGGGATGGACGGCCTGAAGCACGCGGCCTCGCACGACTATGATCTTGTCCTCCTCGACCTGGTCATGCCCGACGTGGACGGCCGCGTGGTCCTGCAGCGGCTGCTCGAAATCCACCCGGAGCAGGCCGTGGTCGTGCTGTCCTGCGTGGCGGACGTGACCGCCAAGGTCGAATGCCTGGATCTCGGCGCGCGGGACTATCTCACTAAGCCGTTCGCGCTGGACGAACTGATCGCCCGGGTGCGGGTGCAACTGCGGAGCAATTCCCGGATGCACGCGGAGACGATCACGAACGGCGACCTCACCCTGGATCTCTGGCGATTGCAGGCGGACAACGGGCACGGTCGCGTTCCGCTGACCCGGCTGGAGTTCCTGCTGCTCAGGGAGCTAATGGAGCACACGGGAGAGTCGGTACCCAAGGGGGAGCTGCTGTCGTCGGTGTGGGGGTACGACTTCGATCCGGGATCGAACGTGGTGGACGTTTGCGTCTGGCGGCTGCGTGCCAAGCTCGGTTACGAGCTGATTAAGACGGTGCGCGGTGAGGGTTACCGGCTGGCCTCCGGTTAAGCCCGGCAGGCGCAGGCCAGGTGGACGACGGCAGGTTCGTTACCCATCCGCGGCGGCTCATGACAGATCTCGCGGTTGAGCCAGACCCGCAGGGACATCCCCAGGAGATTGGCCTACGGTGACTGGCCGCCGGCGATGCGTTCGGTGGTCAGGGTAATGGTCCAGCCGTCGGCGGGGTGGCCCGGGGCGGGCTGGCCGCGGGCGGGATGGCCGCGCGCCAGCTGGGCGCGGACGGATCTGGCGCGGACGGGTCTTGCGCGGGGGGCGTAGCCATAGCCGACGGCGCGGCCGTGCGGGTCGGTGATGATCAGGTGCCAGCCGGCCGCGGGGTGGCCGGCCGCGGCGCGGGCCAGGGCGCGGCTGGTGTCGGGGTCGACCGGCCCGTAGCCGGCCGCCTGGCCGGGGGCGTCGGACAGGCCGAGCAGGGTGGCCAGCGGCAGGGTCAGGAACACCTGCCCGGCCAGCGGCGGCAGCGCGACGCCAGGCCCAGGCGCGGGTCCGCGCAGCCCGGGCGGGAGGTCCGGGGCGGCCGCTCCGGCGCTCCACTCACCGTCCGGCCCGGGGCCGCGGCGGCCAGCACCGCCCGGGCGACGGCGGCGCGCAGCTGCCCGCTCGTGATCGCGGGCGCCTCCGGCAAGACGGTGGCCTCCACCGCAGCCGCGTGCGCCTCGGTAAGCCCGGCGATGCCATCGATGATGACCCGCACCTTCGGCAGGTCGATCTCCCCCGCCTCCAGCAGGGCCGCGGTGCCCGGCCGGCCGATCAGCGCCAGCGCCAGGTCCAGCTGCGCCACGGCCGAACGGCGGGTCAGCGTCAGCGCCAAGCCCACCTCGTCGGCGGTGAACTCGCTCAGGCTCGCGGGAAACTGTCCCGGCGAAGCGGGCGGGGTGTCCTCGGCCGGGCGGCGGCGGGCCAGCTCGGCGACCGCGGCCAGCTTGCGCGCCTGCCCCCACGACTCCTGCCGTGCCCAGGCCCGTAGCACCCCGACCAGCTCATCGTCGGTGAGCCCGGCCAGCCCGGCGTGCGCATCCTCGGCGAACCCGGCCAGCGCCACTCCCGGCGCCAGCGCGTCCAGCACGCCGCCCTCGGCGAACCCGGGCCCGACAACCGGCCCGCTCCCGGCCGCGGCACCGGCCGGGCCGGAAGGAGCTGCGGGGAGCAGCTCGTCCGGCTCCGCGCCGTCCAGCCCGGCCAGCTCGGCCGGACGGTCGCCGTCGGAGTCCACGATGACCCACGAGTCGTCCTCGGCCGGGATGTCGTGCTCGTCCCGTGCGGCCAGCATGGCGGCCAGGATCTCCTCCTGGGTCTCTGGCCGCGGCGCCGCTGCGGGCACGAGGCGCACCTCAATTCGGGCTGTACCTTCCAGTTCTTCGAACACCATATCGGACGAGTACGGCAATACGGCGAACGACACGCCGGAGATCCCGAACGCGCCAGGACCAACGCTCCGCGGCATTCGTGATCAAGCCCAGCGAGATGTTGACCTTGGTGTCTGCGCCCTGGCAGCGGTCGGTCCTTGAAGGGCACCGGGAGCCGAGGAGAACGCAACCCGTGGTTGCCGCCGGGCCGGCGGGTGGAAAGTAGCGCCGGGCAGATCAGGCGCGACGGCGACGCGCCCCGCCGACCGTCCCGGCCAGCCCGGTCAGCGCGAAGGTGCCGGCACCGTGCCAGGCCGCGCTGAACACGCCGGCGAACACCCCGCCGCCGAGCACGACGGACAGGACGAACGCGATCGCGGCCACGGCGATGCCGGGCACCAGGGCGAATCGCCAGGGGTTGCTGCGAGCCCAGCGGAGCGCCCGGCCGGAACGTGAACTCAGCAGCGCACCGGCGGCAGCGACGACAAAGAACGCCACGGCCCCGAGGGACACCGAACCGGTGAGCGCGTGCAACCCGATGCTGCCGCCGATCAGGTGCAGCCCGAGGTCGCCGAGCGTGACGACGCCGCCGGTCACGGCGGCGGCGGTCCAGGGGGCGCTGGACATCGCGGCGGTGGACACCGACATCTCTTCCCGCCTGGACAGGCCGGGCTCGACGCTAGTTGGTGCGGGCATTACCACTCCTGTAAGAATCTTGGTGGCCTGCGCATCGGGTTGCCCCCCGACGGCCGGCCATCCCACTCCGGCACTCACGTTATATCGTGAATATACCCCAGGCAACGGGCTCGGGAGAGTAGGGATAACCCCCGCATTTCCCGGTGATGAGCCGGCTCGCGGTGCGGGTGACCTAGGTCACCTTGGGCAATCCTCAGGGCGCGTTCAGGGTAAGTCCAGCCAGGTGGGTTAACTAAGGGAGAGACCGGGTCTGGTACGGCGATTTTGGCCTGGGGAGTGAGCGGACCTGAACGGGAATTACGCTAGTTCCGGGCAAGGGTGATGGAGATGCACGAAGACCGCAGCGGCAGCGAGCAGCAGCCACCGGAGTACCAGAGCGCCTGGCCAGCGTCCCACGACGGATCCGACGACTACGTTGCACCGTCAGACGGTGACCCGGACCAGGCGCGGCACGACGTTGCGTCTGCGGCTCCCGGCGACCAGTCCACGCAGCCCGCCGAAGCAGGTCCCCTCCCGGCCGGGCAGGCGAGTGGCCCCCAGCCGGGGCCCCTGGCCGGGGCGGACCAGCCCGCGGCGGGCAGCCCGGACCAGCCCGCGGCGGCGGATCAACCTGCGGCGGGCGTTACGGACCAGCCCGCGGCGGCGGATCGGCCTGCGGCGGGCGGCGCCGGCCAGCCCGGGGCGGGCGGCTACGAGAACCCGACGATGATCTATGCACCCCCCGGTTCGTATCCGGCGGGCTCGGGCGATCCTGGCGCCCAGGGCGGGTACGGTCCCGGCGGCAGCGGCCACGAGGCCAGCGGCTACGAGGCCAGCGGTTACGGTCCCGGCTACGGCGGCGGGGCCGGGTACGGCGGCGAGCCTGGGTACGGCGGCGAGCCCGGGGGGTACGGCGGATCCGGTTATAGCGGGTCAGCCTACGGCGGCGGGTCAGCCTACGGTGGCGAGCCCGGCTACGGCGGCGTTTCCGCCTATGGCGGCGGCTACGGCGGGTCCGGGTACCAGGGCGGCTACGGCTACGGGCCCGGCGGTTATGGCCCGGGCGGGTACGGGCCCGGCGGTTACCCGCCCGGCGGCACCGGCTACGGGACGCCTGGAGGGTATGGCCCTGACGACGTCATCGGCTACCGTGATCGCCCGCCCAAGCGCGGAGCCAGGATTGTCACCTACGTGGTCGTCGCCGCGCTGGCGGCCGGCGTGGGGGCCGGGACGGTGCTGGCGCTCAACCACAACTCGGGCAACTCCTCACCGAACATCGCCGCGCCCAACCCCGGATTCGGCGGGGCTGGCGGCGGGTCCAGCGGGGGATTCGGCGGGGCCGGCGCTCCGACGGGTGGCGGTAACGGCATCTCGAACGCTAAGGTCGCGGCCGCCGCCAGCAAGGTGAGCCCGGGGATCGTCGACATCATCTCCCGCCCCAGATATCAGAGCGGGACGCTGGAAGGCACCGGCATGATTCTGAACAGCACCGGGCTGGTGCTGACGAACAACCATGTCGTACAGGGAACGTCGAAGTGGACCGTGAAGATCGCCGACACGGGCCGCACCTACAAGAACGTCACCGTGCTCGGCACCGACGCGACCGACGATGTCGCGCTGCTGCAACTGAACGGCGCTTCCGGCCTGCATCCGATCCCGCGCGCCAACTCGAATTCGGTCCATAAGGGCGACCAGGTCGTGGCTCTGGGCAATGCGGAGGGTCGAGACGGAAAGCCGAACGTGGTCGCGGGCAGGGTGACCGCCCTGAACCAGTCGATCAAGGCGACCGACCAGGGCGCAGGGACCACTGAGAACCTGCACGGGATGCTGGAGACCAACGCGCCGATCATCTCCGGTGACTCCGGCGGGGCGCTGGCCAACATGCAGGGCCAGGTCATCGGGATGAACACCGCCGCGAACAGCTCGGCGAGCATCGGCGGCGGGCCGAGCGGCGCGAGCATGGGGTTCGCAATCCCCATCAACACGGCGCTGTCGATCGCGACTCTGATCGACCAGGGAAAGCCGAGCTCCAAGATCCAGATCGGGCTGCCCGCGTTCCTGGGCGTGACGGTGGCCAGCGTAAAGTCAGGACCGAGCACGTCCGCCGACCCGAAGGTACAGCAGCACCAACTGCGTAGCGCCAACCGGCAGAGCGGAGGATTCGGCGGCTTCGGCGGTGGTGCCCCGTCCGGCGGCGGCAGCAGCAACAGTTGCCTGAACATCAACGCCCAGACCTCGGCGCCCAGCCGCATCGCCCCGGTCAGCTCGGGCACTCTGGTCAGCGGCGTGCTGTGCGGCACGCCGGTCGATCAGGTCGGCATGACCGCCGGGGCCGTCATCACCAGCATCAACGGCCAGGCGATCGCCTCGCCCGCCTCGCTGACGCAGAATCTGACCCAGTACCATCCGGGTGCCACGATCTCGGTTCAGTGGGTGGCCCCGAACGGCCAGCATCACACCTCGTCGCTGAAGCTGGCAGCCGGCCCGGCGAAGTAGAGTAGGCGCGGCCTCGAGCACGGCTGATCGGGGCGGGCCGGTGCGAGAGCCCGGCCCGCCCCGATTGGCTGTGCCGGAGCTGACCGGGCCGTGCCACGGGCTGACCGGCTGTGCTGCAGCTGACCGCGCCGTGCCGGAGCTGACCGCGCCGTGCCGGAGTTACCCGGGCCGCACCGGGCTAATCCGCCAGCCAGGCCCGCATCCTGGCCTCACACTCGGCAATCTTCGGGATCTCGACGTACTCGCCGCGAGAGTGCGCCACCTCCGGCTCCCCAGGTCCGTAGTTGACCGCCGGGATGCCGAGCTCGGCGAAGCGCGCGACGTCGGTCCAGCCGAGCTTGGCCCGGGGCTCGCCACCGACTACGGCGACGAATGAGGCCGCCGCCGGGCTGCCGAGGCCGGGCCTGGCCGCCTGCGCCACGTCGAGCACCGTGACCGGCCAGCCGTCGAATACCTCGCGCAGGTGGTCGGCCGCCTGCCCGGCGGTGCGGTCCGGCGCGAACCTGAAGTTCACCGTGACGACGCAGCGGTCCGGGATCACGTTGCCCGCGATGCCGCCGCTGATCGCGACCGCGTTAAGGCCCTCGCGGTAGGTCAGCCCGTCCACGTCCGGGGTGCGCGCCTGGTAGGCCCGCAGCACGTCCAGGATGCCTGCCGCCTCGTGGATCGCGTTCGTGCCCATCCAGGCTCTGGCGCTGTGCGCTCGCTCCCCCGCCGCGGTGACGTCGGCCCGCAGCGTGCCCTGGCAGCCGCCCTCGATCACGCCGCCGGTCGGCTCGAGCAGGACGGCGAAGTCCCCGGCCAGCAACTCGGGCCGATCGCGGCCGATCCTGGCCAGCCCGTTGCGCTCGGCTTCGACCTCCTCGCAGTCGTAAAACACGTAGGTCACGTCCCTGACCGGGCTGGCCAGCGCCGCGGCCAGGCGGAGCTGGACGGCCACCCCGGACTTCATGTCCGCGGTTCCGCAACCGTAGAGGCGGAGCCGTTCGGTGTGAGAAGGAAGATTGCCGGCCACCGGGACGGTATCGATGTGCCCGGCCAGGATCACCCGCTGCGCCCGGCCCAGCGTGGTGCGTGCCACCACGGCCGCGCCGTCGGTGTGCACGGTCAGGTGCGGCAGCGGGCGCAGCGCCGCCGCGATCTCCCCCGCCAGCCGCTGCTCCGAGCCGCTGACCGACTCGATGTCGGCCAACGCCGCGGTCAGGGCCGCGCCGTCGGCGGAAAGGTCAAGCCCCATCGGCGGCGGCCGCGGCGGGCGGCGATCCGGCAGCCGGGCCGGGCGCAGACACGGCAGCCGCCGCGGGCGGCGACGCGGCGGGCTCGGTGAGCAGTGACCCGGCGGCCGCGGCGCCGGCCACGGCGGCACCGCCCGCCGACATGGCCACCAGCCACCGGCCGACCCGCGGCAGCTCGTCCCAGGCGGCCACCGTGGCCAGCACGTCCATGGCATCCGACAGCGCTCCGACGCCGATCCATATCCCCGGGTGGCCCGCGGACCGGGGCCCGGTCGGCGGTCGCTGAAGCGCCGCGAGCGCGCCGAGGCCGAGCGCGAGATCCCGGCCGCCCAGCGCCCGGCCGAGCACCCGGGCCGCCGGGCCGCGGTCTGGGCCCAGCCAGGGCCGGGTGACCAGTGTCGGCGCCGCGAGCGCGACCACGCCTATCGCGGTGCGGGCGGCTGCTAGAGCGGTGGCCCCGCCGCGTATCCAGCCCGCGGCCCCGCCGCTTAGCCAGTCCGCGGTCCCGCCGCGTAGCCAGCCCGCAGGCTCGCCTCGTACCCAGTCTGAGGTCGTCATCGCGCCACGGTACCTGGCGGCCCGGGGGCTACCGCGACCGGTCCGGGATCCGGCGGGGCAGCGCGAGCACGAGCACCAGCACGATCGAGGCCGCCCGCCAGCCGTGCCCGGCTGGCGGGCTGGCCTGGCCGTCGCCGGCCTGGCGCGGCCGCCCTGCCCGCTCCGGCCGTCTCGTCATGATGGGCTTCAGGTTAACCGCGAGCCTGTCCGGCGGTGGCCGCGTTCTGCTGGGGCAGGCTCTCGGCCGCGGCCTGCAGCGCGGCGAGCGCGGCCGAAGTGGCCGGGCGGCGCACGCTCGATGCGCGCACCACCGCGTAGACATCCCTGGCCGGCACCGCGCCCGGCAGCTCGCGCACCGCGACCCGGCCCGCCGCCCCTGCGGCCAGCGCCAGTCTCGGCACGGCCGCGATCCCGATGCCCTGGGCTACCAGGCTGAGGATGGTGCCGAAGCCCTCGAACTCCCACGAGACCGGCGGCGCGCCGCCCGCGTTCGCGAACAGGCGGTCCACCGCCTGCCTGGACGGCTCGCCTTCCGGGGTGACCATCCACGCCTCCTCGCGGAGCGCGCGCATCTGGATCCGCGGCCGCCCGGCCACCGGGTGAGCGCGCGGCACCACCAGCACGAGCGGGTCGCGCAGCAGCCGGTGGAAGGCCAGCAAGCCCTGCTGGTTCTGCGGCTGCTGCCCGGGCAGGCGTCCGGACCAGTCGTCGACCAGGGCGATGTCGGCCTCGCCCGACCGGACCGGGCGCAGGCCCTCGGCGCGCTGCGTCTGCCGCAGCAGCAGGGTCAGCCCGGGATGGACCCGCAGGCTGTGCGCCAGGGCCGGCGCGAAGGCGGCGGCCGCGGTGGGGAACGCGGTCACCACCACCCGGCCCTGCGGCTCCTGCTCGCGCGCGGACAGGTCGGCCTCCGCCGACTCGATCATGGCCAGGATGCGCCGCGCGTGACCGACGAGCCGCCACCCGGCATCGGTCAGTTCCGCGCTGCGGGCCGTCCGGTCCAGCAGCGCCGCCCCGGCTTCCCGCTCGAGCGCGGTGAGTTGCTGGGAGACCGCCGAGGGCGTGTAGCCGAGCGCGGCGGCGGTCGCGGCGATGCTGCCGCGCTCGGCGAACTCGCTCAGCAGCCGGAGCCTGCGCGCGTCGAGCATCACATTAGCTTAGCCTCCCCTTCAGATTTAGCCGCTTGTGCTTATGCTTGCCGTCGGCGACGCTGGAGAGTCGTTGAGCGGCCGCCAGGCCAGAGCCTGAAAGTGCCCGCACCCTCCCCCGCGCGCAAGGAGTGACCCTGAACGTGGCTGCCATGGCCATGACCGCCACCCCCGTCGCCTCCCGGATCCCCGTTACCGTGTCCGCCACCCTGGCCGCCAACGAGGCGCTCGCCGCCCGGCGCAGGCGCGGCGAGAGCGTGCTGCCGCTGGCCTTCGGTGAGGCGGGGCTGCCCGTCCACCCGGCGCTGCGGGCGGCGCTGGCCGGGGCCAGCGCCCGTAACGCCTACGGCCCCGTGGCCGGCCTGGCCAGCCTGCGCGAGGCAGCGGCCGGCTACTGGGACCGGCGCGGCCTGCCTACCGACCCTGCCGACGTCATCTGCGGCCCGGGCAGCAAGCCGCTGATCTACGGCCTGCTGCTCGCGCTGGACGCGGACGTGGCCGTGGCCCGGCCGAGCTGGGTCAGCTACGCCGCGCAGGCCGCCATGACCGGCGCCCGGGCGCACTTCGTGCCGACACCGCCGGGGCAGGGCGGCGTCCCCGATCCGGCCCTGCTGGACCAGGCCGTCACGGCGGCCCGGGCCGACGGCAGGCGGATCGGCTCGGTCGTCGTCACGCTGCCCGACAACCCCACCGGGACGCTGGCGTCACCAGCCACCGTCCAGGCGCTGTGCGAGGTCGCCGCCGAACACGACCTGGTCATCATCTCGGACGAGATCTACCGCGATCTGGTGCATCACCCGGCTGCCTGGTTCAGCAGTCCCGCCGCGCTCGCGCCGGAGCGGACCGTCGTGACGACGGCGCTCAGCAAGAGCCTGGCCGTGGGCGGCTGGCGGATCGGCGTGGCCCGGCTGCCCGGCGCCGCGGTGGCCGCGCACGCCGCGCCCTCGCTCGACGGGCTGCGCGAGCGGCTGCTCAGCATCGGCAGCGAGATCTGGTCCGCGCCCTCCGGGCCGATCCAGCAGGCCGGCGCGTACGCGTTCGGCGAGCCGCCTGAGCTGGTCGAGCGGGTGGCCCGCAGCCGGCGCCTGCACGCCACCGTGGCCCGGGCGGTTTCCGCGCGGTTCTCCGCCGCCGGGGTCGCCGGGCCCGTCCCGCGGGCCGCCTTCTACCTGTACCCGGACTTCGGCCCGTGGCGGGACAGGCTGCATGCCCGGCACGGGGTGAGCACCGGCCAGGACCTGGCCGCGCTGCTGCTGGACCGGTACGGAGCCGGAGTGCTGCCGGGTAGCGCGTTCGGCGAGGAGACCGCCTCGCTCAGGCTGCGGGTGGCCACCGGGCTGCTCTACGGCGGCCACGACGAGCAGCGCGAGGCCACGCTGGCCTCACCAGACCCGCTGGCGATGCCGTGGATCGAGTCCGCGCTGGCCAGGATCGAGGAGATCCTGGCCGACCTGGGTGGCTGAGCGGCCCGGCCGCGGGCGCGTCGGCCGATCCGGCCCACAGGGCCGCCGACCCGCGCCACAGGCCTGCCAAGCCTGGTGAATCAGCTTCCTTCGGCCAGCGTGGCCAGGCCCGGGATGTCGAGCGGAAGCAGCTCGGCGCGCTTGGGCTGGACGCCGTCCCCCGAGGAAACCCCCCGCAGGCGCCGCCGCACCCAGGGCGCCGCGTACCTGCGCGCCCACCGGGCGTCCAGCTGCCGCGCGGCCAGCCAGCCGGTCATGGCCGGTGACAGCGCTCCGCCGAGCATCGGCAGCGGCTCGCGCCAGTCGCCAACCGGCGGCACGCCGACCGCCTCGCAGGCCCGCAGCGCGACCCGGCGATGACCCTCGGCCGTCAGGTGCAGCCGGTCGTCGCTCCAGGCCCGCCGGTCGCACAGCACCGGCATGGACCACAGATCCACGATCGCGCACCCGTGCCGGTCGGCGATCGCGCGCAGGTGCATGTTGTAGATCGCGACCCGGCCGCGGATCCAGCGCAGGATGGGGAAGGTGCGCGGGTCGAACCCGGTGAACAGGAGCACCTCGCTGCCGGCCTCGCGCAGCTCGGCCACCGCCGCCTCGAAGACGTCCGCGAGCTGGTCGGGATCGCCGCGCCGCAGCAGGTCGTTCCCGCCGGCCGCGATGCTGACCAGCTCGGGCGCCATCGCCAACGCCACCGGCAGCTGCTCGGAGACCACCTCGCCGAGCACCTTGCCGCGGACGGCCAGGTTGGCGTAGCGCAGGCCGGGATGGCGGGCGGCGAGGTGCTCGGCGAACCGGTCGGCCCAGCCGTAGTAACCGCCCTCCTGGCGGACGTCGGCCAGGCCTTCGGTGAAGCTGTCACCCAGTGCGATGAACGAGCCGATCGGGGCGGCCCTGACTGCAACCTCCATAGATCTATTGTGTCAGCCCGCGGCACCGCGAAGCCCGGAACGCGGCCCGGCGGCTATCGGGCACACTCAAGCCATGAGGTTCCGGCCCGCGACGGCGCTGACCGCGGCCGCGGTGGTGGCGGCCTGCGGCTGCGCGTCCGCGAAGGCCCCCGATCACTCGGCCGGCAGACCGCCGGCCACCGGCCCGCCCAGCGCCACACTCAGCCCCGACGGCACGACGCAGTCCGCCCCGGCCACCGCGACAGACTGGCCCGTCTACCACGCGAACGCGGCGCGCACCGGGTCGGTGTCCGGCCTGCCCGGGGCGGGGTCGCTCGGCGTCGCGTGGACGCGCAAGCTCGACGGGGCCGTGTACGGGCAGCCGCTGGTCATCGGCGGGCTGGTCGTCGCGGCCACGGAGAACGACTCGGTGTACGGGCTGGACCGGGCCAGCGGCGAGATCCGGTGGCGCCGGCACGTCGGCACCCCGGTACCGCTGTCCGCGCTGCCGTGCGGGAACATCGACCCGCTCGGCATCACCGGAACCCCCGCCTACGACCCGCGCACCCGGCTGGTCTACGCGGTGGCCGAACAGGCCGGCTTCAGGCACGTGCTGTACGGCTTCTCGCTCAGCGGCCAGGTCAAGGTCCGGCGCGACCTGCCGGCCCCGGACGGCCATCCCCGGTACGACCAGCAGCGGCCGGCGCTGGCGGTCACCGCCGGCCGGGTCTACGTGGCCTTCGGGGGGTTGCTCGGCGACTGCGGCCCGTACATCGGCTCGGTGGTCGGCGTGCCGCTGTCCGGCCGCGGGGCGCTGATCTCCTACCGGGTGCCGGCCACCCGGGAAGGCGCGATCTGGGGCACCGGCGGGCCCACCCTCGGCCCGCACGGCGCGCTCTACCTCAGCGTCGGCAACGGCGCCGCGACCCGCGGGCGGTACGACGGCAGCGATTCGGTGCTCGCGCTGTCCCCCGGCCTGAGCCGGACCGGGTTCTTCGCCCCCAGCACCTGGGCGGACGACAACGCGAACGACCTGGACCTGGGGTCGATGTCGCCGGCCGTGCTGGCCGACGGCTCGGTCGTGGCCGACGGCAAGCGGGGCACCGCGTACCTGCTGAACGGCGGGCAGCTGGGCGGGATCGGCGGGCAGCGGGCGCAGGCCCCGGTCTGCCCGGCCTTCGGCGGCCCCGCGGTGCGGGGCACCGTCGCGTATATCCCCTGCGCGGAAGGCGGCATGGCCGCGGTGGACACGGCGGGCGGGCGGCTGCGGGTGCTGTGGCGCGGGCCGCCCGGCGCGGCGGGCTCGCCGGTACTCGGCGGTGGCGCGGTCTGGGTGACCGGCATCGACTCCGGGACCCTGTACGAGCTGGACCCGTCCACCGGGCGGGTCCGGCATCAGGTCGGCCTGGGCTCGGCGCTTCCGCACTTCGCCTCGCCGTCGCTGTCCGGCGACCTGGTCTTCACCGGCACACTCAACGGAGTCACCGCGGTCCGCGGGGCCTGACTCCGCCGCCGGTCTTTTCGTTTATCCCGAACGGCCCGAGGCGAGCGCCCACGCCTGGCGCCAGCCGTTCGGGACAATGGGCTGGTGACTCCGAACGTGCGCTATACGCCGCCACCGCCGCCCGCCTTTCTCTTCGACCTTGACGGCACGCTGATCGACAGCGTGTACCAGCACGTGATCGCGTGGCGGATGGCGCTGGCCGGCCTGGGCATCGACCTGTCGGTGTGGCGGGTGCACCGGCGGATCGGGATGAGCGGCGGGCTGTTCGTCTCGGCGCTGCTGAGGGAGACCGGCCGGTCGCTGTCCGGCGCGCAGATCGAGGAACTGCAGGCGGCGCACACGGCCGAGTACCTGAGCCGGGCCGACTCGGTCACCGCGTTGCCGGGCGCGACCGAACTGCTGGCCACGCTGACCGAGCGCGGCATCCGGTGGGCCATCGCGACCAGCGGGCTGGCGGCGTCCGCGCGGCCGGCGCTGAAGCTGCTCGGGCTGCCCGACGACGCGCCGCTGGTGACCAGGGACATGGTCGAGCACGCCAAGCCGGACCCGGACCTGTTCCTGGCCGCGGCGGCGCTGCTGGAGATCGAGCCCCGGTACGCGATGGTGGTCGGCGACAGCGTGTGGGACCTGCTCGCCGCCCGGCGCGCCGGGTCGCTCGGCATCGGCCTGCTGTCCGGCGGGTACGGCCGCGAGGAACTCGAGCGGGCCGGCGCGTACCGGGTGTACTCCGACCCGGCCGACCTGCTGAGCCGGATCTACGAGGTCGGGGTGCGCGGCCTGGACGGGTAGCCCGCGCCGCCGCGCCGCCCGCGCCTACCGCGCCGCCTGCCCGCGGCGCCGCCTGCCCAACGCGCCACCCGCGCGCGCCGCGGCACCCGCATGGATTCTGTTAAGACACGCGGCGAGACCGCATGGATCGCGTATGGACCGGATTTTCGTGGCCTTTACCCATGTAGTACTGACCTGTCCGGCCTGGATGAACGGGTCGGCCGGGTTCGGCTTTCGGTGGGAGGACCAGTGGAGGACTTGGCCTATATCGGCCTGACCATCCTCGTGTTCGGCGTGCTCTGGCTCATCGTGAAGGGGGTCGAGCGCTTTGAGCGCTGAGAACTGGATCGGCCTGATCGGGGGCGTGCTGCTGACCATCTACCTGTTCGTGGCGCTCGTGTTGCCTGAGAGGTTCTGATGAGTAGCACCGCCGCCGGCTGGCTGCAGTTTGTCCTGCTGTTCGCCGCCCTCGCCGCCTGCTATGTGCCGCTCGGCAACTACATCGCCCACGTCTTCACCACCGACAAGGACTGGCGGGTGGAGCGGGGCTTCTACAAGCTGATCGGCATCAACCGCAGCGCGGACATGAAGTGGAGCACTTACGTCCGCAGCATCCTGGCGTTCTCCGCGGTCAGCGTGCTGTTCCTGTACGGGATGGAGCGGCTGCAGCACTACCTGTTCGGGTTCGTCGGGCCGCATATGGCGGCCGTGCCGCAGAACACGGCCTGGAACACCGCCGTCTCGTTCGTCACGAACACGAACTGGCAGAACTACGCCGGCGAGTCGACGATGACGTACATCGTGCAGATGAGCGGGCTGGTCGTGCAGCAGTTCCTGTCGGCCGCGGTCGGCCTGGCGGTCGCGATCGCGATGATCCGCGGCTTCACCCGGTCCCGGACCGACAAGCTGGGCAACTTCTGGGTGGACGTGACCCGCGGCACCCTGCGGCTGCTGCTGCCGCTGTCCATCGTGGGCGGCCTGGTTCTCGTCGCCACCGGCGTGATCGACAACTTCTCCGCTTATCACACGGTGACCACGCTGTCCGGCGCGCACCAGACGATCCCCGGCGGGCCGGTGGGCTCCTCGGAGATCATCAAGAACATGGGGAACAACGGCGGCGGCTGGTTCAACACCAACTCCGCGCATCCGTTCGAGAACCCCAACGCGTTCAGCGACATATTCGAGATCTTCACTCTGCTGCTCATCCCGTTCGCCACCCCGCGGGCATTCGGCAAGATGGTCAAGGACAACAGGCAGGGCTACGCGCTGGTCGCGGTCATGGTCATTATCTGGGCGGCCGCGGTGGGCGGGCTCAGCTTCTTCGAGGCGCACACCGGCACCGGCGGCACCGCCACGATGCTCGCGGGTCACGCGGCGGAAGGGACGGAGACACGGTTCGGCGCGCCTGGCTGCTCGCTGTTCGCCTCGTCCACCACGGTGACATCTACCGGCGCGGTGAACTGCTTCCACGATTCGCTGACACCGTTCGGCGGCGGCATCGCGCTGTTCGACATCGCGCTCGGCGAGATCGCGCCGGGCGGCATCGGCGCCGGCATGTACGGCCTGCTCATCCTGGCCATCGTCACGGTCTTCGTAGGCGGGCTGATGGTCGGCCGCACCCCGGAGTACATCGGCAAGAAGATCCGGCCGGTGGAGATGAAGTACGCGGCGCTGTACTTCCTCACCCTTCCGGTCGTCATCCTCACCGCGGCCGCGCTGTCGATCGGCACGCACGTGGGGCAGAAAGCGATCTTCAATCCGGGGCCGCACGGCCTGACCGAAGTGGTGTACGCGTTCGCCTCGATGGCCAACAACAACGGCTCCGCGTTCGCCGGCCTGGGCAGCGCCGCGACCTGGTACCAGACGCTCGGGGGCATCGTGATGCTGCTCGGCCGGTTCGCGCCGGAGATCTTCGCCCTCGGCCTGGCCGGGTCGCTGGCTAGACAGCAGCGCGTGCCGGTGAGCGCGGGCACGCTCGACACCAGGACACCGCTGTTCGTCGGCATGGTCGTCGGGGTGATCCTCGTCCTGGTCGGCCTGACCTACTTCCCCGCGCTCGCCCTGGGCCCGTTCGCCGAAGGACTGCACTGAGATGTCGATGACAACCAAGCCGGATACCTCCGCCGAGGAACTTCGCCGGTCAGTCGACGCGGGCAGAGGCCGGATCGGCGGCGGCCTGCTCGACCCGAAGATCCTGTGGAAGGCGCTGCCCGACGCGTTCAGGAAGCTGGACCCGCGGGTCCAGCTCCACAACCCGGTCATGTTCGTGGTCGAGGTCGGCGCGGTGCTGACCCTGTACACCGCGATCTTCAAGGACACGGAGCCGGCTTTCAACTGGACCATCGTGGTCTTCCTGTGGCTGACCGTGCTTTTTGCGAACATGGCGGAAGCCGTGGCCGAGGGCCGCGGCAAGGCGCAGGCCGAGACGCTGCGGCGGGTCAAGCGGGAGACCGTGGCCCGTCGGCTGATCGGCTGGCAGCCGGGGCAGGCCGAGACCCGTGAGGAGTCGGTCCCCGGCACGCAGCTGAAGGTGGGCGACCACGTGGTGGTCGAGGCCGGGGAGATCATCCCCGGTGACGGCGACGTGGTCGAGGGCGTCGCCTCGGTGGACGAGTCGGCCATCACCGGCGAGTCCGCCCCGGTGATCCGCGAGTCCGGCGGCGACCGGTCCGCGGTTACCGGCGGCACGAAG
>DASXLW010000201.1:0-35688 GCA_036496025.1 Streptosporangiaceae bacterium | reverse complement strand
CCGGGCCCGGCCTGGTGTCACCAGACCAGCGCGGGAACATGAAGCTGTAGATGACGAGCGTGTCCTGGTCCGGCGCAAGCAGCTCCGAGAACCTCACCTCGCCGCCCCCGGCGGCCGCCTCCTCGAAGACGTAGTCCTCCGCGATGGCACCGCCCGGCGGGAGCGCGCGACGCTGCGCGGCGACCCGCTCGATCGTCCGCCGCAGCTCGATCTCCGCCTCCAGCAGGCGGTCGCGCGCGAGCCGGTACTCTCCCGACTCGCCGGGGAACCTTACGCCCGGATCCACGGACATGTGCCCAGTCTAGGCCGCCCCACCGTCAGCCGGCCGAGGTTCCATTCATGCGCGCGGTACGACCAAAGGCGGCCCGATTTGCGGGGGTGGCCGTGGTCGTGCGGTGTGCAAAGTGGCGGGACGGCTATGCCCCGTGGCGGGTACCGGGTGAGAATCAGCCTGTGCTGTTGCTTCGCGGCGGGCTGGTGGCCGACGGGATCGGATCGGTGACCCGGCGGGGTGACGTGCTGATCGACGGGCCGCAGATCGCCTCGGTCGATGCGCGCGGCGCGGGCCCGGACGACTGCGAGGTGATCGACCTCGCTTCCGGCAGCGTGATCTGCCCGGGATTCATCGACGCGCACGCGCACGCCGAGGGACCGCTGCTCGCCGGCGGGCGCGTGGACGGCGCGCTGGCGCAGGGGGTGACGACGCTCGTCGTCGGCCAGGACGGGGAGTCGTGGATCGGTGCCAGCGCGGCCACCGCGCGGTACCTGAACCAGTACTTCGCGCCGGTCAACGGCGCGCTCGACCCGCCCCGCGACCTCGACCTGGCCGCCTACCGCGACGCGGTCTCGGGCAGGCTGACCCAGAATGTCGCCGTGCTGGCCTCGCAGGGCACGATCCGGCACAACATCGCCGGCCTGCGGCCCGGCCCGCTGGAGCCCGGTGAGCGTTCGGCGGCGCGGCGGCAGGTGGAGGACGCGCTCGCCGACGGGGCGGTCGGGCTGTCCAGTGGCCTGGACTACCTGCCGAGCCGGTTCGGCGGCATCGACGAGGTCGCCGGCATGGCCCGGCCGCTGGCCACGGCGGGCCGGCCGTATGTCTCGCACCTGCGCGGCTACGGCCCCGGGGTCAGGGCCGGCCTGGACGAGCTAGTGGCCGTGGGGCGCGGGGCCGGCATCCGGGTGCACGCCAGCCACCTATGGGGCACGCCCGCTGACCTGCAGGCGGCGTTTGCCGCGGCCGAGACGGAGGGCGTCGCTGTCACCTTTGACATGTACCCGTACCGCAGGTCCAGCACGATCCTGGCCATGCTCCTGCTTCCGCCCGAGATCCAGGCCCGCGGCCCGCAGCACACGCTGGCCGCGCTGGCCGACCCCGGGCAGCGCGCGGACTTGCTGGCACAGGAGAAGTTCACCGGCGATTTCCTCCAGCATGTCTACCTCGGCTGCGTGCCGGCCGAAGCCGCGCGGTTCGCCGGCCGGTCGGTAACCGAAGCCGCCCGCAGTGATGCGCGGCCGCCGGGCGAGTGGGTTCTCGACCTGCTCGTCAGCAGCGGCCTGAACGTGGGCGGTCACCTCTACCGGCCGGCCCTGACCTCCGGCGACCTGGCCTGCCTCGAGGCTGACGACCGGCACTGCGCCGGGTCGGACGGCATCTACCAGGGACAGCACCCGCATCCGCGGGGATACAGCGCGTTCGCCCGGCTCGCCGAGCACTACCTGGCCGGCGAGCCAGGAGCCGACGGGCCGGGGCACGGGTACCAGCGGCTGGCCCGGCACCTGGCGGCGACCGCGGCTGACGCCTTCGGGCTCACCAGGCGCGGCCGGCTCGCTCCGGGCCTGGCCGCGGATGTCTGCGTGATCGAGCCGGGCGGCATTACCGCGCGTGCCAGCTACGATGCTCCGCAGCGGCTGGCGACCGGGGTGGGCCTGGTGCTGGTGAACGGCGTCATCACCTGGCGCGACGGGCAGCCGCAGCGGGCCCGCTTCCCCGGGCGGCTGGTCAGCTAGTCAGCCCTGCGCCGGCCCGCCGGGCCGCTGCGGTCGCAGGGCCCGGCACGGCGAAATCTCGGTTGACGGCGGCGCACCGGGATCGGCATTCTTTCCGCGTGGCAGCTCAGCTGGTCCGGGCCGACCGTCTGTACGGCGGCGTTCCTTATGCGTACGCGACGGTGGGGAGGCCGGGGACCGTGGTATTCACGGCCGGCGCGTGCCCGCTCGACGAGCATGGTTCGGTCGTCGGGCGGGGCGACCTGCGCCTCCAGGCCCGGCAGGTGCTCGCCAACCTCACCGAGGCGCTGGCCGCGGCCGGCGCGACCCTGGCCGACGTACTGAAGACGACCGTGTACGTCGCGTCCGCCGATCGCGCGGACCTGGTCACCGTCTGGGATGTCGTCAGCGCCGCCTTCGGGGACCATGACGCCCCGAGCACGCTGCTGGGGGTGGCCACGCTCGGCTACGACGGCCAGCTCGTGGAGGTCGAGGCGGTCGCGCTGATCAGCGACCCAGAAGCCGCGGACTGACATCCCGGGTGTGGCCGGCGGAAGGGATCGGGCGTACCGCGTGTTGGCCCAAGCATGCAGGTGGAAATCTGGTCTGATCCGGTGTGCCCGTGGTGTTACCTGGGCAAGCGGCGCTTCGAGCGGGCGCTGGAGTCGTTCGACCACCGGGATGAGGTCACGGTGGTGTATCGGTCGTTCGAGCTGGATCCGTCCGCGCCCCCCGGGACGACCTCGCCCACGGTCGAACGGCTGGCCGACAAGTACGGGATGACCGCCGGGCAGGCCGACGATGCGCAGCGGCAGATGGAGCAGCGCGCGGCCCAGGAAGGGCTGGAGTTCCGGATGGACAGCCTGCGCAGCGGCAACACCCGCGACGCGCACCGGCTGCTGCACCTGGCCAAGGCCCACGGCGTGCAGGCCGAGCTGGCCGAGCGGCTGCACCGTGCCTACTTCACCGAGCAGGCATCGATCTTCGATCACTCCTCGCTGACCGAACTCGCCGTCCAGGCGGGGCTGGACCGCGACGACGTGATCCGGGTGCTGGCCAGCCAGCAGTACGGCGACGCGGTCGACACCGACGAGGCGATGGCTCAGGCCCTGGGGGTGAACGGCGTGCCGTTGTTCGTCATCGACCGCCGGTACGGCATCTCCGGCGCGCAGCCGCCCGAGGTCATCACGGAGGTGCTGGATCGGGCCTGGGCCGAAGCCCAGACCGCCTGATACTACGCGGGCCCTGGCCGCTGATCGGAGCAAGACCGAAGCGGGCCGGCCAGGCGGGATCGTCCTGCGCCGCACCTGGATCTGCCGCGGGTAGGTGTCCTTCCTGTCGCCGCGTCAGGGATGATGCGCGCAGAAGCCGTTGCGCGGGACGCCGAGGCACGGGTTGGGCATCGACGGCAGCCGCGGGATCGGGGCCATGACGATCCGGGTCTGCTTCGGGTAGTGCGATCCGCTCGGGCAGGAGCCGAGACCGGTCGCGCCGGTGGCACAGATCAGCTGACCGAGCAGGTCGGGGTTGGAAGTGGTTCCCGGCTTGCTGCACGGCCGCCCGTCCACGCCGGGCCGCTGGATGTGGGCGGGGGACGAGGTGACCGGGCCGTTGGTGGCACGGTTGGCGAAGAAGCAGTTCCGCGGGGTCGCGGCCGAGAGCAGGCCGACGGTGCCCAGGTCACCGTTGGTGACATTGCCGAACGAGCCGTTGCCGGAGAACACGTTGCCGTAGACCCGGTTGCCGCGAGCCGGGAACAGGCAGAGGGTCTTCGAGATCTGGACTCCGCCCTGGCAGTGCGAGCCGGGCGGCGGCGTCTCGGTGTCCGGGTAGTCGTGCGTGACGACCCCCCACGCCCCCTGGTTGGCGATGAGATTGGCCCGCACGGTGTCGAACGCGCCGCCGGAGATCTCAACGCCGGTCCCGACCGCGGGCATGAGGCCCGACGTGGGAACGTTCGCGTTGTTGTTGCCGGTGATCAGGTTGTGCTCGATGACCGTGCAGGACCTGGTCGCGCTGCCCGGGCACCGGCCATCCTGCGGCGGCGGCGCGTCGTCGTTGTTCAGCGAGTTCGGCGCGAGCCCGGTGCGGTTGCCGGTGAACACCGAGTCGCGGATGGTCAGGCGCCCGCCCGCGTTGGTGCCCGAGTAGCCGAGCGCGGAGTTGGTGCCGACGTCGAAGGCCAGCGTCGCGTGGCACTGCTGCTGGCACGCCCCCACGTAGTACGAGGCGTCGGCCATGTTGCTGGCATAGGAGAGGGTGACCTGGCCGGGGCCGCGGGCGTTGCTCACGAAGATCCCGTACTGGGCCAGGTTGGGGCTGTGAATGTCCTTCGGCGCGTACATCGACGTAGCGGTCAGGAACGAGCCCTGGTAGGAACCCATGCCGATCTTGCCGCTGCCGTCCCCGCCGTTCCACCAGATCTCGTTGCCATGGCCGTTAGTGCCTGCCAGGTAGTCACAAACGGTGAGGTTCTGGATGGTGACTCCGCTGGCCTTCGAGACCACGATGCCGTCCCGGCCGAGGCCGCCGTTGGTGTCCTGGAGCTTCGCGCTGGCCGGGCACGGGTGACGCACGGAGCCGTTGCTTCCGTCGATGATCACCCCGTTGCGGTCCAGGCCGCGTAGGTGGATGCCCGGAGTCTGGATCCAGACCCCGGCCGTCGGCCACCGCTTGCTCTTCTCGTGGTAGACGCCGGGCCAGATCAGCACCCAGTCGCCGGGGCGGGCCGCGTTCACCGCGGCCTGCACCGTCGTATAGTGCGGGACCTTCTTGGGGCAGGGCACCGTGCTCGCGTTGCAGACCAGCAGGGCGCGGGAGGAGTGGTGGGAAGCCGGCTGTCCGGGTGCCACTGGCGCGCCGAGCGCCTGGCTTGCGGTGCTGGTCAGGCCCGCGACCGCCAGCGTCAAGGTTGCCCCCAGGAACCACAACCGTTTCATCATGCTCTCCCGTCCCCGAACGCCGACCACGGAGTTCGTGCTATTTCGGGAGAGTAGCGCGCGACCTATGCGTTTCGGGGCAAACCCGCCGACTTCGTACGCGAACTGGCCACGCGCGGGCCCTTGTCCCAGGTGAGTGATTCGACGGTTCCGCTGAACCAGTGCCCGACCGGGCATCGGATCTTCGCGCTTTCGAGCACCCCGTCGGTTGACTGCGCCCCGTACCGGTACTCCACCTCAGCCGGCAGTCCGCACCTGGCCGCGCCGTGCTCGTCCAGGTACGCCGGGCAGTCCAGGAACATCATCCGGCTCTCCATCACCGACCCCCGTTCACAACCCTTTGCGGTCCAGAGGACACCGGCGGCCCCCCTGATACATCCGCGTGCGACGTAGGCTGCGATGGAGAGAAGGAGGCCGCTATGGGGTTCGAGCACGTCCTGGTCGAGCGGTCCGGCGAGTTCGCCACGATCACGATGAACCGCCCGCAGCGCCGCAACGCCCTGTCGCTGCAGCACATGGGCGAGCTGATCGAGGCGTTCACCCAGGTGGGCGGCAGTGACGTGCTGGGCATCGTGCTGGCCGGCCACGGTCCGGTGTTCAGCGCCGGGCATGATTTCGCCGACGTCGCCGACGCCGGCCTGTCCGAGGTGCGGTCGCTGCTGCAGATCTGCACCGAGCTGATGACCCTGATGCAGCAGGTCCCGCAGCCGGTCGTGGCCAGGGTGCACGGGCTGGCCACGGCGGCCGGCTGCCAGCTCGTCGCCTCCGCTGACCTCGCGGTGGCCAGCGACAACGCCGGCTTCGCCGCTCCGGGCGGGAAGGGCGGCTGGTTCTGCCACACCCCGATGGTGGCGATCGCCCGCAATGTCGGGCGCAAGCGCGCCGCCGAAATGGCCCTGTCCGGTGACGTCATCGACGCCCAGACCGCGCTGGAATGGGGGCTGGTCAACCGGGTGGTGCCCATCGCGCAGCTGGATTCCGCGGTGCAGGACCTGCTCGAGCGCGTCACGCTCGGCTCCGCGGAAAGCAAGGGGATCGGCAAGCAGGCGCTCTATGCGCAGATCGACCTCGACCAGCCCAAGGCCTACGCCCACGCCATTGAGGTAATGGCCGCCACCAGCCAGCTGCCGGACGCACGCGAGGGAATGCGCGCCTTTCTGGATAAGCGCAAGCCGCAGTGGCGCCGCGGCCGCCCCTGATGGGTTAACGGCCGCGACGATTTGGCGCGAGCTCACACATCGCGCGGCGGTTTCCGATAGGTAAGCAGATCCCCGGGCTGGCAGCGCAGTACCTCGCACAGCCGGGCCAGGGTACTGAACCGGATCGCCCGGGCTCGCCCGTTCTTGAGTATCGACAGGTTGACGATCGTGATGCCGACCCTGTCCGCCAGCTCGGTGAGCGTGATGCCGCGCTCGGCCAGCAGGTCATCGAGGCGCACCCGGATCGCGTCCGCCTCGGCCGGGCCGTCACCGGCCTGCCGCGCCGGCCCGGCGTCGGTGCGCACGCTCACACCGTGGCCTGAATCTCTTCGTCCATCGCCGCGCCCAGCCGGATGATCCGCGCGAACGTCAGCAGCGCCGCCCCGGCGATCAACGGCACCGGCAGGACGCTGCGGAACTGCGGCACCGCGGCGCCGAAGGAGGCTTGCGCCCTGAGCAGCGAGTTGAGCAGCGCATCCGTGGCCGCGCCTTGCGCCGATGCGGCCACCAGGCTGCCGATGATGATAAACCAGCCAAGCCGCCGCATGCCGACCGCGAACGGCATCGTGAACGGCCCGTTAAGGCTCGCGGTCCGGACCAGCCGCCAGAGCAGGAACAGCACCCCCGCCCAGACCAGTACCGAGGGCAATGCGGTGAATGTGTACAGCAATCGCTGATGGAGGCTCGGATACACCGCACACGCCTGGAGTGTGCCGTTGATGCTGAGGGAAGCTCCGGGCCGGACGTCGCGCTACCGCCTCACAGCGAGAGGCGGCGGTCGCGCTCACGCGCGACCGCCGCCTCTGTTACTGCCGCTTTGCTCAGGCCGCGACCGGCGTCTGCGACGCCGGCTGCGCCGTCGCGGGCTCGAGCGCGAGCTCGAGCACTTCCCGGACGTCGCTGACCGGGTGAACCTCGAGCTGCTCGCGCACCGCCTCCGGCACGTCCTCCAGGTCCGGCTCGTTGCGCTGGGGGATCAGCACGGTGGTGATCCCGGCGCGGTGGGCGGCCAGGAGCTTCTGCTTCACGCCGCCGATCGGCAGTACCCGGCCGGTCAGCGAGACCTCGCCGGTCATCGCGACATCACTGCGCACCAGGCGGCCGGACAGCAGCGAGGCCAGCGCCGTGGTCATCGTCACCCCGGCGCTCGGGCCGTCCTTGGGCACGGCGCCCGCCGGCACGTGCACGTGCACGCCCCGGTCCTTCAGGTCGCCGACCGGCAGTTCCAGCTCCGCGCCGTGCGAGCGCAGGTAGGACAGGGCGATCTGAGCAGACTCCTTCATCACGTCGCCCAGCTGGCCGGTGAGCGTGACGCCGGTTTCCCCGGTCTCCCGGTCGGCCAGCGACGCCTCGATGAACAGCACGTCGCCGCCGGTACCGGTGACCGCCAGGCCGGTCGCCACGCCCGGGACGGCGGTCCGCTCGGCGGACTCCGGCGTGTGCCGCGGGTGCCCGAGGTAGCCGTGCAGGTCCTCCGGGCCCACCGTGACCGGGAGCTCGGACTCGCCCGAGGCGAGCCGCGCGGCGATCTTCCGCAGCACCCGGGCGATGCTCCGCTCCAGTGCGCGCACGCCCGCCTCGCGGGTGTACTCGCCTGCCAGCCGCCGCAGCGCGTCGTCGGTCACCGTCACGTCGGCCGGGTCGAGCCCGGCCCGCTCGAGCTGCCGGGGCAGCAGATGGCCGCGCGCGATCGTCACCTTCTCCTCCTCGGTGTAGCCGTCCAGCGGGATCGGCTCCATCCGGTCGAGCAGCGGCTCGGGTATGGCCTCGGCCACGTTCGCGGTGGCGATGAACAGCACGTCGGACAGGTCCAGCTCGACCTCGAGGTAGTGGTCGCGGAAGGTGTGGTTCTGCGCCGGGTCCAGCACCTCGAGCAGCGCGGCGGTGGGGTCGCCGCGGTAGTCGGTGCCGAGCTTGTCCACCTCGTCGAGCAGGATCACCGGGTTCATGGACCCGGCCTCCCGGACGGCACGGACGATGCGGCCGGGCAGCGCGCCGACGTAGGTGCGCCGGTGGCCGCGGATCTCGGCCTCGTCGCGGACGCCGCCGAGTGCCACCCGGGCGAAGTTACGGCCCATCGCCCTGGCCACGGACTCGCCGAGCGAGGTCTTGCCCACGCCCGGCGGGCCGGTCAGGGCCAGCACCGCGCCGCTGCGCCGGCCGCCGACCAGGGTCAGGCCCTTGTCCGACCGACGCTTGCGGACCGCCAGGTACTCGATGATCCGGTCCTTCACGTCGTCCAGCCCGGCGTGATCCGCGTCGAGGATCTCGCGCGCGCCGCCGATGTCGTAGGCGTCGTCGGTCCGGGTGTTCCACGGGATCTCCAGGACCGTGTCCAGCCAGGTGCGAATCCAGCTGGCCTCCGGCGAGGCGTCGGAGCTGCGCTCCAGCTTGGCGGCCTCCTTGAGCGCGGCCTCGGCCACCTTCTCCGGTAGGTCTGCGGCCTCGATCCGGGCCTGGTAGTCCTCTTCCTCGTTGGCCGGCTGGCCGTCCAGTTCGGCCAGTTCCTTGCGGATGGCCGCTAGCTGCTGGCGGAGCAGGAACTCGCGCTGCTGCTTCTCCATGCCCTCGCGGACGTCGTTCTGGATGGTCTCGGCCACGTCCAGCTCGGCGAGCGCGTCGCGGGCCCAGCCGGTCAGCTTCTCCAGGCGCTGCTCGGGGTCGATGGTCTCCAGCAGCTCGGTCCGCTGCTCGAGCGTGAGGTAGGTGGCGTAGCCGGCGCTGTCGGCCAGGGCCGACGGGTCGGTGATGTTCTGCAGCACGTCGACGACCTGCCAGGCGCCTCGCTTCTGCAGGATCGAGGTAGCCAGCCCTCGGTATTCGCGGGCCAGTTCCTGGGCGCGCGGGCTGGCCGCGGGCTCATCCACGACCGATCCCTCGACCCACAGCGCCGCGCCGGGGCCTACGGTCCCGGTGCCGATCCGCACCCGGGACAGGCCGCGGATCACCGCGGCGAGCTCACCGGTGGGCAGCCGTCCGGTCTGCTCGACGACGCCGAGCGTTCCCACGGGGGCGTACTTGCCACCCAGCTTGGGTACCAGCAGCACCTGCGGCTTGGCGTCGGCCGCGGCGGGCACGGACGCCGCCAGCCGCGCTGCCTCTATGGCCGTGCGGGCATCCCCCGACATCTCGACCGGGACCACCATCGTGGGCAGGACCACGGTGTCATCCAGCGGGAGAACCGGCAGGGACAGATTCTCACTCATCAAGTCACTTCCTGAAAAGGGTCAGTGGTGACAGCTTCAACATGAGGTTCCCGGAATTGCTTCCTGGACCTTGTTCGCTGTCAGAGATCGCCGCTTAGCTAGTCTGCGCGCGGGCCTGAATAGAGGAAATCCCGACCAGTGAGCGGACGGGAGCTAGAAAGGGGCCAGGGCGCTGTCTGCTCGCCATACTTGCGACCACGCTGGAATAACCTCCGGGAGTGGCCTGGTATTCCCGTCGCGGTACCGCCCGGCACGGTGCCGGGGGGCACCGCACGCGATCGCGGGCGAGGCCGGCGGCGCGGGCGGAGTGCTCAGCGGAATGCGCTGGTGGCGGGCGGGCTGGCGTCCACCGTGACCGGGCCGGGCGGGGTGGCGTCCGGGCGACCCGGACGCGATCGGAGCATCCGCGCGCACAACACCGCCAGCGCGGCGACGAACGCGCAGTAGATCCAGAATGCGGGCGTGAACCCGGAACTGATCGTGAGCCCGGCCTGTGCGGCCTGACCCGGCGTGAACCCGAACTGGGCCGGCGAAGTGCCCTCGGCCACCTGGATGAGCGCAGAGATCGCCTGAGCCGCCATCGCGATGACGGCCCCGGCGAGCAGCGCGGCCCCGTACCGGACCGGGCGCCACAGCGCGGCGGCGACGACGACCGCGACCAGTGCGACCATCACCATGACATCCCCGGCGATCACCGGGCCCGGGTTCGCGAACGCGTTGCCGGCCGTCACCGTCTGCGACACCCCGATCGCTGTGTGCAGGACGTAGCGATCCCACGAGGGGGCGAACGTGATCGCCGCGCCCAGCCCGGCGAGCGCCAGCACCAGGACCGAGTCCACCCTGGTACCGCGGGACCAGCCGGGCTCGCCGGTCCGCAGGAGCAGGAAGGCCGCTAGCGAGCCGGCCGCGCAGAAAAGCCAGCCCACCAGGCCGAGTACCAGGCCGGCGCCCATGCCCTGCGTGCCTGCGGCGATCACCGTGCCGAGGTCGGCGAAGAAGAAGCCGAACGTCACCACGCTCAGCCCCAGTCCGAGGAGCGCTCCCATCCGCGCGCGATCGCCGCCGAGCAGGATGAGCAGGGCGCTCGCGGCCCACCCAGCCAGGTAGATCACATGCGGCACGAGCTCATCCGCGTGCTGGGCCAGGTTCGCGCCGCCGAGATAAACGGGAAACAGCCCGATGATCCCGCAGACGACGCCGACCGCCAGCAGCATCGCCGCGACGACCGCGGGGCGGCTCGCACCGGCGAGCGAGGTCCCGCGCTCGCCGCCCGAGACCGACGCGGGCAGCGTGATGGGTACCTCGGGGCGCAGGTCCGCCGGCCCGGTGACGGCCGGGCGGGACGGCATGAAGATGCGCGACCCGGACGGGGTATCGGCAGGCGGCATAGACGGCGTCGACGGGGCGGAGGCGGACGAAGCGGAGGCGGACGGCCCGGAGGCGGACGGGGCGGAGGCGGACGGCCCGGAGGCGGACGGGGCGGAGGCGGACGGCCCGGACATGGCCGGGCCAGATGGCACGGCAGGCGGCATGTGGGGCGGCGTGCCGGACGGGCCGGCCGGCGCAGCGGTGCGCGGTCCCGTCGGCGTCACGCGGGGCGAGCCTGCCTGCACGATCGTGCCCGGCGCCTCGACGGCTGTAAACCGGGACCACGCACCGGACCAGCCCTCGCGGGTCAGGGGCCACCTCTCCAGTGGCTGCGACACCGACTCCCCTGCGGGCCAGATCCCGTAGAAGTCTCGTCCTCGTCCGATCTGGTACTTCGACCCTCGGTACCAGATGGCCACGATCTCACGCACCGCTACGACCTCCCTGCTTGCCCGCCCGCCCACAGCTCATCCCGTCGTGCCTGGGGCCAGGTTAGGAGGCTGATCTGCGTTTCGGCTGAGCATAACCTGAGGTCTTCCTTGACGCGCCCGGCTGCGCGGTCGGGAAATCAGGGGCTCTTACCGGCCTTGCAGCTGCAGGTCGTACACGCTGGCCCGGTAGCTGCCGGACGGGTCGACCGGCAGGCTGGTGAACCAGATAAGCACGTACCGACCATGGGCGGGAGAGGCGAGCCGCAGCCGCGCGACTCCGGCGGGGACGCCGTGCGCGACGGGCCGCACGCCGGCCAATGAGGGGCGGGAGCCGACACGCAGCTGGAAGCTGCCCCCGTGGGCCGGGCCGAACCGAATCCGGGCGGCCGTGATGGTCACCGGCCGGCCCATGTCCACCAGCAGGCCGGTGCCTGAGTACAGGTTTCCGAACGCGGCGCTTGTGTACCAGTCGGTGCGCCACGCCGTACCGGGGTTGCCGTCGATCGCAAGGTGTGCGTTGGCCGGGTCGTCGCCCTGGCCGGCGACGCCGAGCGCCTGCGCGCCGGCCGGGGCGAGCGGCCTGGTCCGGGGGGTGGGTTTCGGACTCGGGCTCGTCGTCGATGTGGGTGTCGGCGGCGGGCTGCTGTGGACAGCGGACGGGCTGGCCGGCGGGCGGGCGGGCGCCGAATGCGCGCTGCTGGTGGCCGGGGATGAGCCCGCGACCAGGTGGTAGGTCAGGTAGCCGAGCCCGGCCAGCAGCGCCAGGGCCAGCAGCGCGGCCCAGTTCAGCGGGTGCCGGCGGCGGGTTCGGCCCGGCGGGACCGGCGGGGGCGGCACGGAGTGCGTGCGCGGTTCCCCGGGCGGGATCGGCGGGGGCGGCAGGCGCGGGCCATCTGGCGGGGCCGACCGGGCGCCGGCGGCCGCGACCGGCTCGGCGAAGAAGGGGAAGCCCGGATCGGTGCCTGTCGCCCGGCCCGGATCGGTCGCCCGGCCCGGATCGGTGCGCGTCGGCCGGAACGGCTCCGCAGGCTCATTCCAGCCCGGCTCCGCGGTCTCACTCCAGCCCGGCTCCGCGGGTGTACGCCAACCCGTCTCCGCGGCCCCGCTCCAGGCCGACCCGGCGGGCTCGGTCCAACCCCGCTCCGCAGGCTCACTCCAGCTCTGCTCCGCAGGCTCAGTCCAACCCCGCTCCGCAGGCTCACTCCAGCCCTGCTCCGCAGGCTCACTCCAGCTCGGCTCCGCGGCCTCACTCCAGCCCGGCTCCATGGGCGTACGCCAACCCGCCTCCGCGGCGCCACTCCAGCCCGGCGCCGCCGGCTCACTCCAGCCTTGCTCCGCCGGCGTACGCCAGTCCGGCTCTGCGGGCCCAGGCCGGCTCGTTTCGGTACCGAGGGGCACGCCCCGTGGAGAGCCGAGCGGCGGGCCCGGCTCGGCGCGCGGCGGAATCCCCGGCTGGATACGGACGGCCATTCCCGGCTGGGTGATCTCGGCCTCGGCTGGGTCGTCCGGGTCCGGCTGGACCGCGTCGTACTCGCGGATGAACGGCTCCGGGTCGGTCCCGATGGCCCGGGCGATGCTGCGGATGTGTCCCCGCGCGTAGAAGTCCCCGCCGCACGCCGAGTAATCATCGCTCTCGATATCCGCGATGATCTTTTCCCTGATGCGCGTCCGCTGGCTGATCTGGGCCAGGCTGAGCCCGGCCTCATGTCGCGCTTGGGCGAGACCTTCGCCGATGCTCACGGGCGCCTCCGCTGCGGTATCGCACTGCGCAGCGCCTGGCTCGCCGAGCGCAGCTGGTCGTGGGCTCCACTTCCGACATTACGTCCGCCAGGCGACGCAAGTGCGGCGAAACGGCGTTGCCGCGCCGCGCGGGCCTCCTACCCGGCAGAGCTGTGGCGACACCCGGCCGACCCGTCAGTTTGCCCGCCTGACCGGACATCGGGCCGGCAGATTGCCTGTCCGCTGGCCGATTCGCTGCCGGTTCGGCAGACTAGGCCCGGTGAGCGACTCCGAGATGCCGGCCGCCGACTTCCGCGCGCTGTATCAGCGGCTTCGAGGTCAGGCGCAGTGGGGACCCGATGACCGCCGCGGCGCGCTGAACCATATCACCCCGGCGCGGCTGGCGGCCGCCGCGGGCGAAGTCCGGGCCGGGCGGACGGTAACCATGGCGGCTCCGCTGGCCACCAGCGCGGCGGACAATCCCGAGCCGGGGACGCGGCACATGAAAAGCCTTCCCGGTGAGCCGTCCGACGTAGCCGGCCTCACCTTCGCCGCGGATCAGCTGGTGATGAACATACACGGCGATGTGGACAGCCACATCGATGCGCTGTGCCACGTCAGCCACGACGGGGCGCTCTACAACGACATCGCGTCCGGGGCGGTCACCTCGAAGGGCGCGAGCGAGCTGTCCATCGAGGAGGCCCAGGACGGCATCGCCGGCCGTGGCGTGCTACTCGACATCCCCCGGCTGCGGGGGGTGCGCTGGCTCGAGCCCGGCGATCAGGTCACCGCCGCGGAACTGGCCGCGGCGGAGGCGGCGCAGCAGGTGCGCGTGAGCCCCGGCGACCTGTTGTTCATCCGGCTCGGTCACCGGCTGCGGCGGCAGGAGCTCGGGCCGTGGGACGTGCCCCGGTCGCGCGCGGGACTGGACCCCCGGGCCATGGACTTCGTGGCAGACCGGCAGGTGGCCGTGCTCGGCAGCGACAGCAACAGCGACGTCGCGCCCAGCACGGTGGCCGGCGTCGCTTTTCCCGTGCACGTGCTCGCGATCAACGCGATGGGCCTGTACCTGGTGGACTACCTGCAATTCGAGGACCTGGCGCCGCTGTGCGAGGCGGCGGGCCGGTGGTCGTTCCTGTGCGTCATCGCCCCGCTCCGGCTGCCCGGCGGAACCGGCTCCCCGGTGAACCCGATCGCGATCATGTGACGAGCCCGCTTGCCGACCGGTGGCACCGCAGACAGCGCAGCGCGGCTACGGGAACTGGGTGAGGGAAAGGGTGTTGCCGTCGGGATCGGCGAACCACGCGATCCTGCCGCCCCCCGGGGCAGTCCAGATGCCGTGGTCATCCTGGTCCATGCCGTCGTGCCGCTGGAACACGACTCCCCTGGCGGCCAGGCCCCGGACCGCCTCCTCGATATCGCGGACCCGCCAGCCGAGCACGGTGTAGCCGGCTCGGGAGACGTGCGGCACCGCCGTCACGCGCAGCATGGTGCCATTGGCATTGAACACGCACGCGAAGTCGTCCTGGCTGACCAGCGGCAAGCCCAGCGTCTGCTCGTAGAAGGTCCGCGCCCGGGACAGGTCCGCCGCGGCGGTGAAGGCGATGACGTCGCAGGACCCGAGCAAGTCAACCCCCTGGCCTAGACGCCGTCGGCCGGGTCGAGCTCACGGGCCAGCTCGTCCGGGGCGCGCATCCGCCACGCATCGATGACGAGCTCCTCCAGCCGCCCGCCGTCCACCGCGGCCAGCCGCAGCATCACCAGGGGCCAGCCGCCGTAGCCGGGCGCGGTGAAGAACAGCCCGGGCTCGCCGAGCAGCAGCGCCTGCTTCTCGGCCTCGTCGCCGACGTAAAGCACCGCAATGTCGGTCCGGATCAGCCGCGGCTGGCCGGGCCTGCGCTCCGGGTACGACCAGACGAACCCCCGGCCGGCCACGCGGAAGTCGAAGCCGTCGCTGTCGATCTCCTCCACGCCAGGCAGGGCCAGCGCGAGGCGGCGCACATCCTCGGCGTCAGCCATCGGGATCCCTCCCAGATCGCGGCATCCGCGTACGCCTCAGGCTACGGGCGGAACCCCGATACTGGAGTGTGATGGCCGATTCGCTCAGTTCGTGAGCTGTTCGACCAGGAGGCTTACCGGGAAGTACATGCGCAGTCGGGCGATCTTGTCGCCCCGCAAGTCGTACACGACGGAGTACGGGACCCGGACGGTCCGGCCGGTCGCCTGAACGCCGGCGAACTCGCCGGTATGGGTGCCGACGAAGTCCGCTTCGATCGCCGCCTTGCCTTCGTCCACCAGCAGGTTCTTGAGCTCCGCATACGCGTCGAACGCGCTGCGGTGCAGGTTCCGGACGAACTCCGCGACGGCCTGCCGGCCCTCGGCCCGCTGCCCGGTTCCCTCCATGGAGGCGACGACGTCATCGGCGAAGTAGTCCGAGTAGTCGCCGGCGCGCTTGAACAGCGCGTCGAGGTATCCCTGCATCAAATGCCGCTCTGTACCCATAAGGCTCTCCTTGCCTCGATCTCTGGCCCCGGGTTTCATGCTGGGCGGGGCCGGTGAATCGCTGGCCGGGAACGCGAGGGACGCCACGAGAATAACTCGTCCCGCGCCGAGGGCCGCGAGGCGAGGCCGGCAGGCGCCCCCTTCCAGCGCCGCATCAGCATCGCTCCAGCGCTGCCCGGCAGCGTGTGCTCAGGCAGTCCCGTCGGCGGTGTCGCGCCACAGGCTGGCCAGGCGGAATGGAGATGATCATGGAGTTCGCGAGCACGGCTCGGCTGCCCCGGATGATGCGGCTGCGTCACCGGGGCCGGCCCCGGACCGCGGCGAGCGGCAGCCAGGCGCGGCTGCGTGACGGATCGGCAGTGCTGATCCGGCCGATCCGCAGCAGTGATGCTCCGCTCCTGGCCGAGGGCTTCGCCAGGCTGAGTGCCCGATCCCGCTGGATGCGGTTCCTGACCGTCAAGAACGAGCTGACGCCGGCCGAGCTGCGCTACCTCACCGACATCGATCACCATGACCACGAGGCGCTGGGCGCGCTAAGTCGTGACGGGCGCGGCGTCGGGGTGGCCCGTTACGTCCGGGACGAGACGGACCCGCGCGCGGCCGAAATCGCGATCACGATTGCCGATGACTGGCAAGGCCGGGGCCTGGGCCGCGAGTTGCTGACCCGGTTGTCGCGGCGCGCCCGCCAGGAAGGCATTCGTCGCTTCACCGCCCTGGTCGCCGCCGACAACGCGGCGATGATCGCGCTGCTGCGCACCGCCGGCCGCACGCTGGCCGACGGTGGATCCGACACCGTGGAATTCGAGATCGTGCTGGCGCCCGCGGGCAGCGCACGGCCGCGCCGGGCGGTCTCGCTGCTGGCCGACAGCATGGCCAGCCCGGCGAGATGACCGCAGGCGGGTTCCGCATTCGCAGACGCGTCGAACCCGAGAGGGCCTCCGCACGTGATCGGTTAAGGGATCTTCACCAAACCGAGAACGGGGATTGTCGTGCGGGTGCGGCTGCTGGGGCCGGTCGATGTCATGGCGGACGGCGGGCCGCGAGCGGTGAGCGGGTTGCGGCGGAAGGCCGTCCTGGCCACCCTGGCACTGCACGACGGGGAGCCCGTCAGCACCGGCCGCCTGGTGGATGTGGTGTGGGGAGAGGCAGCGCCGCCGACCGCGCTGAACACGCTGCAGAGCCATGTGTCTCATCTGCGCGGTGTCCTGGGGTGCAAGGCCGCGATTCTCGCCCGCCCCCCCGGCTATGTCCTGGAACTCGGTGACGAGGGCACCGACGTGCGGCGGGCAGAACGGCTGTTGCGGCAGGGCAGGCAGTCGGCCGACCCCGTCCGCGGTGCCCGGGACCTGCGAGAGGCGCTGGCGCTGTGGCGCGGGAGGCCGTTGGCCGACGTGGCCGGGCTGGCGTGGCTGGAGGAACAGGCGGGACGGCTGGATCTGCTCGGCGAGCACGTCCGGCGGGCCTTGTCCGAGGCCAGGCTGGCGGCCGGGGAGCATGCACAGCTGGTGCCCGACCTGGAACAGATGGTGGCCGATCACCCGCTGGACGAGCAGATCCACGCGCAGCTGATGCTGGCGCTGTACCGCGGCGGACGTCAGGCGGATGCGCTGGCCGCCTACCAGCGGCTGCGGCGCACCCTGGACGAGGAGCTGGGGATAGAACCCAGCCAGTCGCTGCGCGACCTGGAATTGGCCGTCCTGCGGCAGGATTCGTCTCTGGACGCGCCAGCCCCCGCAGTGACCATGCTCCCCGGTGGTCCGGTTGCCCAGGTTGCGCCGGTTCCGGCCCAGCTGCCGCCGGCGGTGGCGGCCTTTGCCGGACGCGCTGCGGAGCTGGCCGACCTGGACGCGCTGCTGCCCCCAGCCGCCCCGAACGGCTCCGCGCCCGATGCCTCGGTCGTCGTGTCGGCGATCACGGGCACCGCCGGGGTGGGGAAGACCGCGCTGGCCGTGCACTGGGCGCACCGGGTACGTGAGCAGTTTCCTGACGGGCAGCTGTACGTCGACCTGTGCGGGTTCGGGCGGTGCGGGCAGGCGCTGGATCCCGGCCAGGCGTTGCGCGGGTTCCTTGACGCGTTCGCGGTGCCGCCGGAACGGATCCCGGCCGACCTGGATGCCCAGGTCGGGCTGTACCGCAGCCTGCTCGCGGGCAAGCGAGTGCTGGTGCTGCTGGACAACGCGCGGGACGCCGAGCAGGTGCGCCGGCTGCTGCCCGGCTCGCCCGGGTGCCTGGCGCTGGTCACCAGCCGCGACCGCCTCGCCGGCCTGGTGGCCGCGGAAGGCGCTTACCCGGTGGGCCTGGACCTGCTGACCGCTCGCGAAGCCAGGGCCCTGTTGTCCCGCCGCCTGGGACCGGACCGGGTGGCCGGTGAGCCGCAGGCGGCCAGCGAGATCATCGAACGCTGCGCGCGGCTGCCGCTGGCGCTGACCGTCGCCGCCGCCCGCGCGGCCACCAGGCCAGCTTTCACCCTGGCCGACACCGCCGCCGAGCTGCGCCAGGCCACCAGCATCCTCGACCCGTTCGGCGGCGGTGACCTGGCGACCGACGTCAGGGCGGTGTTCTCATGGTCCTACCACGCGCTGAGCCCCGACGCGGCGCGGCTGTTCCGGCTGCTGGGACTGTACCCCGGCCCGGACATCGCCGCCGCCGCGGCGGCCAGCCTGGCCGGAACCGGCTCGCAGCGGGCTCGGGTGCTGCTGGCCGAACTGGCCCGCGCGCACCTGCTCACCGAGCACAGCCCGGGCCGGTATGCCCTGCACGATCTGCTCCGTGCCTACGCCACCGAACTGACGCAGGCCGACGACAGCGACGATGCTCGCCACGCCGCGGTGGCCCGGGTTCTCGACCACTGCCTGCACACCGCCTACGCCGCCGCCAGGCTGATCGAGCCGTACTTTGCCCCGGTCGACCCGGCACCGCCGCGGCCCGGGGCGATCGTCGGCGAGCCCGCTGCCGCCGAGGACGCGCTGGATTGGTTCGCGGCCGAGCGCGCCACGCTGCTGGCCGCCGTGCGGCTGGCCGCCGGGGCCGGATTCACCGCCCACAGCTGGCAGCTGGCGTGGGCGGTGACGACCTTCCTGCTGCGACGCGGGCTCTGGAATGATCAGGTCAGCGCTTGCCGGGCCGCCCTGCACGCTGCGCGCCGCCACGGCGACGCGGTGGGGGAAGCCCACGCGCTGCTCCTGCTGGCCCTCGGCTATGCCCGGTCAGGCCGGTTTCATGACGCCGCTCCCTACTTCAGGCACGCGCTGTGGCTGCTGGAAACGACCGGCGGCTACCGCAGCAGCCAGGTGACCGCGCACAGCGGCCTGACCCGGATCGCAGAGCAGCAGGAACGCCACGCCGACATGCTCAGCCATTCGCTGCGGGCCCTGGAGCTATCCCGGGCCGCGGGCGACCGGGCCCTGGAAGTAACGAGCCTGAACGACGCTGGCTACAGCCACGCGCTGGGCGGGAACTATCAGCTGGCCATCGCCTACTGCGAGCAGGCCCTGGCCGGCAGCCAGGCAGCCGGGGAGCGCAGCTGGGAGGCCGCCGCCTGGCACAGTCTCGGCTACATCCACCACCAGCTCGGCCGCCACCAGCAAGCGATCACCTGCTACGAGCGGTCCCTGCGCCTCCGCCGGGAGCTCGCTGACCGGTACGAGGAGGCAGACACGCTCGACCACCTCGGCCGTGTGCACTGCAGCGCGGGCGACAGCGGTGCCGCCCGCTGGGCCTGGACCCAGGCCCTGCGCATCTTCGACGCGATCGACCACCCCGGCGGCGGCCCAGTCCGCGCCAAGCTCCGCCTTTGCGGCGAGCGGCCGCTGGCCGCGGCGCTCGGCGGGCCGGCCGAGCGGCGCGCCGGGGTGCTGGCCACGCAGCCGGTGTGCGGCTGACCCGGGCCCGTTTCAGCACCGTGCCAGGGCCGTTCCAGGGCCTCTTGGCACAGTCGGATGCCGAGACGGGAGGACGGATGTCAGCAAGCCACGCGCGGCGACCGCACAATACGGTCATCCTGGCCGCCGCCGCCCTGGCCGGGCAGGGCGGCGGTCACGGCCACCCCGGACAGGCGGAGGACACGGTCGCGTTCCTGGACGTGCTCGCGGCGCAGCTCTGTGCCCGCGGCTGGACCGGCTACATGAGCACGCCGGCCGGACGGCTCGCGTTCTTGTCGGTGCCCGACCGCCACGGCCGCACCGGGGGCGCAGACGTCACCGCCGTGCCCGACGCTCACACCGGCCAGTGGTGGTACTGGTTCAGCTGGGCCGAGCGGATCGCGCCCGTCGATGCGCCAGCCGAGGCGGCGGATGCGATCATCAGCGCCTGCCAGCAGCCGGCCGGCGAGGCCGGGGCACCAGCGGCCGACGGCCACGGCCGTGGCCCGGCGATGGGCTAGGTTGTCGCTCATGGATCGGCCGCCTGCGTCGTACTTCGATACCTCAGGCTGGGACCCGCGCGACGTCATCTCGGGCGGCGCGCGGATGATCCCGGTCAGCACGCCGCGCGGCGAGTTCCGCGTCTGGACCAAGCGGGTCGGCAACAACCCCGGCCTGAAGGTGCTGCTGCTGCACGGCGGACCGGGGGCCAGTGACGAGCTCTATGAGTGCTTCGGCACCTGGTTCCCGCAGGCGGGCATCGAGTACTACTACTACGACCAGCTTGGCTCGTTCCGCAGCGACCAGCCCGACGACGCGTCGCTGTGGGATCTCGGCCGCTTCGTGGATGAGGTCGAGCAGGTCCGCCAGGCGCTCGGGCTCGACCGCAGCAATTTCGTGCTGCTCGGCCAGTCCTGGGGAGGCCTGCTCGCGCTGGAGTACGCCGTCTCCCACCAGCAGCACCTCAAGGGGCTGGTGATCTCGAACATGATGTCCAGCTCGCGGCTCTACAACGGCTACGCCCGCGACGTCCTCATGCCGGCCATGGACCAGGCGGCGCTGGCGGAGATCAAGCGCTTCGAGGCCGAGGGCAGGACCGACGACCCACGCTACGAGGAGCTGCTGATGCAGCACCATTACGTGTGGCACGTGTGCCGGATCCCGCGCGACGACTGGCCCGATCCGCTGAACCGGGCGTTCGACCACATCAACCCGGCGATCTACGTGCCGATGCAGGGGCCCAGCGAACTCGGCCTGAGCGGCACGCTGGAGGACTGGGACCGGTCAGCGGATCTCCGGCACATCGACGTGCCGACGCTCGTCATCGGCGCCACGCACGACACCATGGACCCCGAGCACATGCGCTGGATGTCCGGGCAATTGCCGCAGGGCCGTTACCTGCACTGCCCCGATGGCAGTCACCTGTCGCAATTCGACGATCCCCGGCACTACTTCCCGGGGCTGATCGATTTCCTGAAGTCGATCTAGGTCGCCGGGCGCCGGTCAGGCGTCGGCCAGGATCCGCAGGATGACCAGGCGGTCCGCGCGGCGCGCCGCGTCCAGCACCACCGACAGTTCGTCCTCGCGCAGGTACTCGGCGGCCTCCACGACGATCGTCAGCGGCTCGTCGCTGTCATCGGCCTGGCTGACCGCATCCCGGACCTCCTGCACGTCCCGGCGCACGGCCTCCGGTGAGGGCACCGACATGATGACCTCGCCGGCTTCGGGCGGCCCGATGTTACCGTCCGGACCGGCCTCGACCTGATCCAGCACCACCTGGTCGCTGGCCAGGGAGGGCGGCGGGTCCGCGCGCAGGTTGCGATCCACCTCGCCGTCGCGGGCGAGTTCCACGATGACACGGACCGGGCTTGCCATAGCCCGGCAGCTTATCGCGCGGGCACCCGGCCCGCGTGCCCGGGCCGGGTCAGATCGACACCCACTGGGTGACGAAGTGGTCGTCGTCCACCCGGCAGTCCAGGCGTATCGGCCCGGAGGCCGGCGGCGGGAACGCGAAGCACCCGACCTCGTCAGCCTGCGTGCTTGCCCCCGGGCCGGCTGTGGTCAGCAACGTGACCCGGCCGGGCCGGGGCGGCGTCAGCTGGCCCACGATGCCGCCCTCGTCGATCTCTATTTCCACGCTCAGCTGCTCGCCGTGGAAGGCCAGTGTGCGCGGCGCGGCTGAGCCTCCGGCGCGGACCGGGGCACCAGCGGCGGCGGTGGCGCCGGTGGCGCCGCTGTCCAGCTCCAGCAAGATGAGGTCAGCATCCACCGTCCGCCAGGCAAATGCCCCCTGAGCCGCGCGCACGATGCTGTCGTCAACGGGTTCTTCGCGCAGCGCGACGGCGAGCTCCTGCAGCAGTTCGTCATCGGTCCATGGTGAGTTCATGCCGGACGCCCCCCCATCCGGCTCGGGTCGGGATTGGTGGCCAGGTAGGCCTGCACGGCCTTGGTCCGCCGGAGCCGGTCGAGGCTCCGGCGCAGGCTCGGGCCGATGCTTCCGATCGGCATCCCGATCAGCTCGCTGATCTCCTGATAGGACTTGGGCGGATCGGCCGCCCGCAGCCGCAGCAGCCGCTGCTGCGGGGCCGACAGCTCCGCCAGCCCGTCGCGCAGCGCCTGGCGCAGTTCGGCCCGCAGGATGTCGAGGCTGGGGTCCACGGTGGTGGCCTGCTGCACGATGCCATCGCTGTGCGGATCGATCGGCAGGGTCTGCTGCGCCCGCCGCTGGTAGCGGCGGCACTCACGCTGGGTGGTGGTGACCAGCCAGCCCGGCAGGGCTTCCGGTGCGCGCAGGTCGGCCAGGTGTTCGACCAAGCGCAGCCAGACGGTCTGGCTGACGTCCTGAACGTCTGCGGCGGCCAGCTGGTGGCTCCTGATAACAGCCAGCACGAGCGGAGCGTAACGGCGGACGAGCGCATTCCACGCGGTTTCGTCACCCTTCGCGCTCGCCTGCACTAAGGTGGCGACCTCGGATTCTTCCGTCATAGGAAACATCCTCCTACACAGGCGCGGATCCGAAATGGCTCGTTCTCGCCGATCCCGTCTATACAGACAGAGCGCGCTGGGGGGCCGGTGATGCACCGACATGCGGGCGGACATGGCTCAGACGCCCGGAAGTATCTTGAGCGCCTGGCCGTAACCGGGCACCGGCTGGCCTGCGGCCAGCAGCCGGTCCAGCGCCTCCCGGAGCGGATACCCGTATTCCTCGTGCAGCCGGGCCAGAGCGCCCGTGATCTGCGGTGCGGCGAACGAGGTCCCGCTCCATGCTCCCCACGCGCTGGGCCCGAAGGTGCGCGGGTCCGGATCCAGCAGCGGCGATTCCCGTCCCTGGACATAGGTCGAACGCAGGCCCTGCCCGATCGTCGAGCAGGTCGCCCAGTAGCCATGGCTAGACCACGGCACCGGCCGCATGTCCGGCCCCAGCCCACCGACCGACACCACCCGGCGGAACGCGGCTGGCCAGCACGGGCGCATATCGCCGTAGTTGCCTGCCGCCGCGACGATGACCACTTCCCGGTCCTGCTCGCGTTCCCATTCCCCGATGACCTCCAGCGCCGCCTGGATGGCAATGGGCGGCAGGTCGTCATGCGTCTGGCAGCCGAGGGACAGATTGATGAGATGTGCCTTGCCCTCCTTGACCGCACGGACCATCTCGCACGCGACTGTCACCTCACTCCCGATGCCGTCGCTGTCCACGGCGCGGTAGACACGGACCCGTGCGCGCGGCGCCACCTGGCGGACGATCCCGGCTACGAATGTGCCGTGACCCGCGGCGAGGTCGAGGTACCCGTCTCCGCCCGGCGGCGGGAACCGGTCGAGCGGGTCGGTATCCCCGGTAACGCCCTGCAACCAGCCGTCACTGCGGGGCTGGTCGGAGATGCCGGTGTCGATGATCGCCACCTTGGCCGGCTTTCCGGTACCGTCGCCGAACTGCGGCGGGCCGGCCGGGGGGTCGGCCGGCTGCGGCGCGCCCATCCCCTTGACCACTGATGCTGTCGGGGTGATATGGCTGAGCGACGCGGTAAACCCCCGGTTCCGGAGAGTGTCAGCCAGATCGGCAAGCTCCCGGGGAGTCATCTCGCGATTGTCGCGGGGAGTCAGCCGCAGGACCCGGCCGCGCAGGTCGATGCAACCGATGTCGTGGGCCTCCATGCCGATGTGGTCGAGGTACCCCTTCGCACTCGGGCCGGGACCTGGCGCGCCGTCGGGCGTACGCCTGCCGTCGTACGACGATCCGGTGATCAGGATCTCGCCGGGCGTCAGCAGGGTGTCGAAGCCTGTCTCTACGGGCAGAGAATCGATCTTGCGGACGGCGGCCGCAAATCCACCGGTGTGTTCTCGCTGCGGCGACACCGGCCCAAGCTGCGCACGCCGCTCGTTCAGCAACCTGTGATGCTCGTGCCTGATCGCGGGCTGGTAGCGACGCTGCGTTAAATCGGCGACACCGCGCTGCACCCGTGCCTCGTGCTCATCCCACTGTTCGTGTTCCGGCCGACCCGGATAGTCACCTCGAAAGGGATCGCCCTTGTTTCCCTGGTCAAATCCCATCGAATTCCCCGATCCTAGTCGTGTGGCGCTAAAACGTACCTACCACGCGCCCGCCCGGGTGGCGAGCAGAGCGGGACCGCCTCTTGTCTAAGACAGAGCCGCCGGACGAACTCGTGATACGGGCGCGGCGCACGCACGACGACGTGGCAGCCGACCCGGACCGCTTCCGTCCCACTGCCCAGGCGCTCGTGTCGGAAGCCCGGCGGGCGCGCCAGCCCGAGGCAGTGGCGCTGGCGCTGCGGGCGTTGGCCTGGTCCGAACGCGCCCGGCTGGACGACCGTTCGGCCATCCGGCTGCTCGACGAAGCGTGCCGGATCGCGCGGCGGCATCGTCTGGACGACACGCTGGCCAAGTTGTTAATGAGCCACGCTGCCGTCAGCCAGGAGCTGGGCAGGATGGCGGTCGCGCGCCGGGATCTGCGCACCGCGGCGGCGCTGGTCACAGGCCCTCAGATCCGCGAGCTTGATTTCCAGCAGGCTGTCCTGCTGCAGAACGTCGGCCGGCTGGCCGAGGCTGCGGATATCTATCACCGCATCTTGTCCGACCCGGCGACTGGACCGGGTCTCAAGGTCAAGTGCGCCAACAACCTGGCCCTTATCGAGTCCCAGCAGGGCAAGTACGGTCCTGCTCTGCACCGGCTCGGCCAGGCGCTGCCAGCCGCCGCGGAGATCGGCCCGGCGCCCGTAGCCGCGATCACGGAGAGCCAGGCCGAGGTAACGGTGCAATCTGGGCGTTTCGCGGCCGGCCTTGCTCTGTTCGAGAGGGCCTCGCAGGCGTTCCAGGCCGCTGGTCTCCCGCGCGGCGAGCATTACGTCGAGTACGCCGACGCGCTGATGGACCTGCGCTTGCTGCCCGAGGCGGCCCGCGCCGCCCGGAGGGCGGTGCAGGAACTGTCCTCCGCCGGGGTCCCGCTCATGGCGGCCGAGGCCCAGCTGCGGGTGGCCCAGCTCGCCTTGCTGGCCGACGACCCGGCCGAGGCGGCCTCGGCGGCGGCAGCGGCCGCCGAGGCGTTCGGCAGGCAGACCCGGACCGCGTGGCGTTCACGTGCCCTGCTGGCGGAGGTGGAGGCCCGGCTGGGTTCGGGCACCGCCACCCGGGCCGACCTGGCCCGGGCGCGCGCGGCGGCGTCCCGCATGGCAGACCTGGGGGCCACGGCAGCGGCGGTGCAGGGATTCCTGGTCACCGGCCGGCTAGCCGCTTCACTGGGCCAGCGCCGGCAGGCGGTCGCCGCGCTGACGCGGGCGGGCTCGCTGGCCCGCCGGGCGCCGGTCCTGGTCAGGCTGCGGGGGCGGCTGTCGCGCGCCCTGGCGGCCCGGCTGCGGCACCATGACCGTGAGGCGCTGCTGCACTGCCAGCGGGGCCTGGCCGACCTGGCTCGTCATCGCCGCGGCCTGCCGTCGGTGGAGCTGCGGGCGCTCGCCTCGGGTCACGGAGCGGAGCTGGGCCTCATCGGCCTGGACGTCGTGCTGAGGGATGGTTCGCCCGCCCGGGCCCTGAACTGGATGGAGCGTAGCCGGGCCGCCGCTCTGCTCGCCGTCGAGCCGCCGCGGTTCGAGGAGATCAGCGCCGACCTGAAGGCGCTGCGCGCGGTGCACGCCGAACGGCGGAACCGCGGCGCGCCTGCCGCCTGGCCCGCGGCGGGCGACCCGACGCGCGCCCAGCAGGCCACCGACCAGCAAACGATCATCGAAGACCGGATCCGGCAGACAACGTGGCGGGGCCCTTCGGTGGCCGAGAACCCCGCTCGCCCGGTAACCCTCGGCGCGCTGCGTGACCGGCTGGCCGACCGGGTGCTGATCGAATACGGAGCGCTCGATGAGGCCCTGGTGGCCGTGGTGGTCGAGCCGCGCCGCAGCAGGATCGTGTCGCTTGGCCCGCTGGGCCCGGTCAGGGAGCAGCTGCGGGCGCTGCTGTTCGCCCTGCGCCGTCTGGCTCGGTTCGGGCCGCGGACGCAGCTGGCGGCCGCCCGCGCCAGCGCGGACATGCGCCTTCGCCGCCTCACCGAGATTCTCCTGCAGCCTCTTGGCCTGTTGTCCGGACTCGAGCTCGTCATCGTCCCGGTGCCGGGCCTGCAGGGCGTCCCCTGGGCGGCGCTGCATTCGGGACCGGTGTGCCTGGCCCCCTCCGCTACCGCCTGGATGCGCTCGGCGCTGGCAGCCCAGGCTGAAGATCTGGCCGGCGCCGACGGCAAGGACGCGGCTCTGGTCGCCGGCCCCGATCTTCCCGGTGCGGTCACCGAGGTCGAAGCGCTGGCGGGCATCTACGCGTCCGCGACGTGCATCACGCCCCCGGCCAGCACGGCCGACCGGGTCGTCGATGTGCTGGCCGATGCCAGCCTCGTCCACCTGGCCTGCCACGGAACGCTTCGCGCGGACAATCCGATGTTCTCCTCGCTGTTGCTGAGCGACGGTCCGCTGACCGTCCAGGAGCTGTACGCGCGAGGCCTGGCTCCGCGCCGGCTGATCCTCGCGGCCTGCGAGTCGGGCGGCCTGGTCGGTTACCCGGGCGACGAGGTCCTCGGCTTCGTGAGCGCGCTGCTGGCCCGCGGCACCGCCGGCATCATCGCCAGCACCTCCGCCGTTCCCGATGTCGAGGCGGTCGATCTGATGATCGCCGTTCACCGCCGGCTGGCAGCCGGAGACACCCTGGCCCGCGCGCTGCACGAGGCCAGGGGGTCAACCGACACCGAGGACCCCGGCCGTTTCGTCAACTGGTGCACGTTCAACGCCCACGGGGCGGCCTGACCGGCGCCCGGCCGTGGTCATGACTTCCCGGCGAGCGACGCGGCGTTAAGCAGCGGAAGGGGATCCTCGGCCGCGGGGGCGAGGGCCGCGGCGGTGACCGCGCTGGCCCCGAGTTCGTGGTAAGCCTCGAACTCGGCCCCGTCATAGAGCTGCTGCAGCGTGGTGTCGCAGGGGTAGCTGGGGTGGCCCGCGGCGTAGGCGCGTACGTCCCACGGTGCCGCCTCCCACCAGCCGAGCTTGCAGATCCAGATGTTCCCGTTCGTAGCCTGCCTGGCGTTGGATGCGTGGCCGTTGCCCGCGCGGCAGCCGGGCCCGGTGCGCCCATCTGGCCCGCTGAACGTACCGTGCGCCCACGGACGCAGCACCTGGCCGCGGTTAAGCCGGGCCGCGCGGCCCGGCCTGCTGCAGATCATCGTGGTGGGGTCGAGGTCAATTTCTATTCCCGCGTCGGTCCTGGCCAGCGCCATTGCTCCGCCGACGGTGTACCACGTGTCGGTAGCGTCACCGCTGGCGTCCAGTACGACGACGTTGCGCGCGCCGCGGCGCAGCGCCTCCACCAGGCCGAGGTTGTCGTAGTGGCCGCCGTCGGTCACGTTGATCCAGGTGGCCCGGTAGCTGGTGTGCCCGGCGGCCTCCGCCCAGAGCATGCCGAGCGTGGGCTGCATCACGCGCCAGCACAGCGCCGCCTGCAGCCGGGCCAGGGTGCTGCGCAAGCTGCGCCTGCCTTCGGTGCTGTGTTCCCGGAGCCCGAGGACATGCGCCCACAGCCGGGCCTCCCGCTGCTCGCGCATCTGCCGCTTCGCGGCGTCACCGTGCCAGCACGGGTGCGGCGACACGTACCAGAGCAGCAGCAGCCAGACCCGCCACCAGCCATCGCGGCGGCCCGGTCCGGCCGACTTCAGGTACTGCCTGGCCCGGCGCACCACCTCAGGGTGGGGCATCCAGATGCCCAGGCGCATGTTCGTCAGCGTGAACAAGATCCGGTAAGCGCCGCGGGTCGCCGCGCCCATCAGCGGCGAGAAGGCGGCGCCGCTGATCGCGACCACGTCGAACAGCGTGAACCGGGTGTGGCCGAGCAGGTGCTCGTAGTCGGCGGTGTCGACCTCGACCTCAGGCTCCCCGGCCCGCGGATCGCCGCGCAGGGTCACCTTGTCCGGGTCGAAGGCCAGGCAGAATCCGCCGCGGCCCGGCGGGGCCTGCCGGGCGGCGTTGATGTTCGCGGTCGTGGCGATGACCAGCGCCGGCTCGTCCTGATCACCGGAAAGCTCCGTTATCCGGGTGCGGGCGGCGGTGGCGAACAGCTCCTCACGGGCTCCCGGCGGTGCCGCGATGGCTTCGCGGGTGACCGCGAAGGCGTCAGCGAGCCGCCACCGGTAGAAGTCGTGCAACGAGGTGCGGTTGATGTCCGCCACCGCGCGGGTGGCCAGCATGACGGCCAGGGCGACGAGGACCGGGACCAGCTGACCCAGGGAGTAGCCGGACCGGGCCGCGGTGCCGATCCACAGCAGCGTGGCGAAGGCACCCGCGGCCACGATCACCAGGCTGGCCAGCCACGGGGTCAGCTTGCTGCGCACCCAGGCGCTCAGCTTGGCGGCCGCGCCCGCTGACGAGCCAGCGGCGGCAGCCGGCAGTCTCCCCGCGGCCAGCCCCTTGCGGGAGTACCCGGCGACCGCGGTGACCGCGGCCACCAGCCCGGCGAACGTCGCGGGTGACCCGCTCCCGGATCCGCCGAAACCGAAGAACCGCGCGATCGTGCCCAGCGCCCCGGTGCTGTGGTCCAGCCAGGCGATCAGCGGCGGCGCGGCCAGCATGAGTAGCGCCAGGCCGGCCGTGACGGCCGCGGCCCAGCCCACCCAGCGGGCCCGCCGCGCTCCGCGGCCGGGTCCGCCGGCCCCCAGCGTCGTCCACCAGCGCACGAACAGCGCCATCGTGACCGCGGCGGCGATCGCGGGCGCGAGCCACCAGGTCCAGCCGGTCACCGAGGCCGACGCGTGGCCGCCGGACCAGGCCAGCACGCCCCGGCCGCGCAGTAGCCAGCCCCAGGCGTGGCTCAGGGCGTAGACCGGCGCGAGGACGAGGATCACGGTGACGGCCGCGCCGAGCAGCAGCGAGAGCACGGCTACCAGCACCGTCTTGGCGTCGGGCGCGATGTAGTGCGTGTTGTTGCGCAGGTTCTGCTCTTCCGGGGTGCCACGCGCGTAGGCCGGGGACTCGTCCCCGCCGCGGCGCAGGCGGTGGGCCACCAGCGCGCGGGACGCGGCGATGTAGCTGCCGCCGGATACGCCGACAATCCACTTCGCCCGGCCGAGCACGCCGCCCTTCTGGAGGCTCTGCAGCCCGCCGAGGGAGTAGGTGGCCGACCGGATGCCGCCGCCCGAGCAGCAGATGGCCCAGTCGCTGGCCGTTTCCCGGGCAGCCGGGTTCGGGGGGGCCGAGGGAGCGGCCTCCGGCGTACCCGGTGGCGCCGGCACGTGGTGGATCATGCCGCTCGCCGGGACGGATGTGCTGTCTCCCCCTGGGCGTGCTTCCCTGGCCGGTGCAGGCGCAGGTGCGGATGCCGTTGCGTCCATGGCTGGCTCCGATCAATCCCCCGTTATTACCTGAACGGAGCGATCACCGGCGTGCGTGATACATGGGCCGGGCGGTACAGGCCCGGGAGCCGCCGGAACGCCGCCCGCCTAGACCGGCTTGCGGGCCGTGCCGAAGACCGCGTCCGTTCTGATATAAGTCACCGCGGCCGATCGCAGCGCGCCCAGCAAGCGATCATGCAGGCGGCCGCGCTGCTTGGGGCTGAGGGCGTCCACGGTGGCCCGGTACCCGGAGCCGAGCACGACGTCCCAGAAGTCCTCCGGGCGATCCAGACGGTGCTGTCCGGGGACGTCCGTGACAGCCGGCTCGGACGCGCCGGCCCGCGTGAACAAGCCGGCCAGGGCCGCCGGGCTGGTGAGCTTATCCCACGGCTGGTAGGCCTTGACCAACGACGGCTCGATCTCGCCGACCACGGCCCAGAAGACGCTGGTCGCCGGCTCGAACAGGCCAGGTCCCCAGGTGGTGATGGCCACTGCCCCGCCGGGCCGGGCCAGCCGCCACATCTCGGCCGCGAAGGCCGTCATGTCCGGCGCGAAGAACACGCCGAAGACGCAGACCACGGCGTCGAAGGAACCGTCAGCCAGTCCCGTGCCGGTCGCGTCGCCGCGCCGGAATTCGACATTGGCCAGGCCTTCGCGCCCGGCCCTGGCCCGGGCGAGTTCCAGCAACGGCTCCGCCACGTCGACGCCGACGACGCGCCCGGCCGCGCCGACGGCTCGCGCGGCGGGAATCGCCGACGCCCCTGCGCCGCAGCAAAGATCGAGCACCGTGTCCCCGGTCGCCAGCGGCAGCCGCGCCACCGTGGCCGCGCCCAATCGGTCCCAGAAATTCAGCGGCGCGAGAGTGAAGTGGTCAGCAGCGGCCCCGTACGTGCGCGCGGCCCGCTGCGCGTGCTCCCCCAGCACCTCATCGTCTTTCGTGCTACACCCCTTAGGTGAGCGCCGCGGGTGCTCAGCCCGGTCACGGCCGGGGTGCGTAGCCCGGCGATTTGCGGACAGTTATACGTGCGGCTCGCGGAGCATGCCGGACAATACGACCCTAAGGTGGCGCCGACGTGTGGCAACAGCTAGAAGGCTATGAGATGAGACGCCGGGCCAGGCGGCACGCGGCCGGGGGGCGGCAATCGCGCCCGCGGCCCGCCCTGGCGCCGGGGACGGATCTCCTGCCGCAGATCAAGCACATCGTCGTGCTGATGATGGAGAACCACTCCTACGACAACTATCTCGGCATGCTGAAGGGCCGCGGCGAGGGTCTCCCGCTGGGGCCCGACAACGAGCCCGACGTGTCCAACCGCGGAACGGATGGCACGGTCGTCCCCACCTTTCACCTGCCTACCACGGTGCAGCGCAGGGGGGTGCCCTCGCAGAGCTGGCACGCCACTCACGTGCAATGGGGCGAAGGCAGATGCGACGGCTTCGTGACCAGCGCGCAGGAGGCAGTGTCGCTGGCCAGCGAAGGGGCGGCCGAGCCCGCTCATGTCGCCGCGGAGGCGGCGGCCGCCGCCATGGGCTACTGGAGCGAGGACGACCTGCCGTTCTACTACGGGCTGGCGCGCACGTTCCCGCTCGCCGATCACTGGTTCAGCTCGTGCCTCGGGCCCACGTTCCCCAACCGCCGGTTCCTCATCGCGGGAACCGCCTACGGCCTGATCGACGACTCTCCCTACGACCTGCTCGACTATCCGCCGACCGGGACCATCTTCGACGTGCTGACCAGGTACGGGATCTCCTGGGCCAACTACCACCCGGGGCGTGATGATCAGTCCAGGTGGAAGTATTACCGCCGGCACCGCCGGAAGATGGCCCGGCGCCGCATGATGTCCGTGGCCCGGTCCGTGCCCGCCGTAACCCAGGGCGTGCAGAAGGACATCACGTTCACCGGCGACCTCTTCCCGCTCGGGATGGGCCGGTACATGCAGCATGTCCGCAGCATCGACCAGTTCTTCGCCGACGCCGCCAACGGGACGCTGCCGGGCTTCTGCATCGTGGACCCGGACTTTGACGCCTATTCCGAGGAGAACCCGCAGGACATCAGGAAGGGAGAGAGCTTCGCCGCCGAGGTCATCAACCGGGTGCTGCACGGCAAGGCGTGGCCGCACACCTTGCTGATCTGGGTCTACGACGAACACGGGGGGTACTACGACCACGTGCCGCCGCCTGCGGCGGTGCCGCCCGATGACGTCGAGGGGCGTACCGTGATAGGCCGCCGGAGCCGGCTGGAGACATTGATCCGGCCGGTCTTCCCCCACCTGGTCAAGAGCAAGGAGAACGAGACCGAGGGACCCAACCGCTACGACCGGTACGGCTTCCGGGTTCCCGCGGTGATCGTGTCCCCGTACGCGCGGCCCGACTACGTATGCTCCGAGATCCTCGACCACACCTCCGTGCTCAAGCTGGTCGAGGAAAAGTGGAATCTGTCCCCGCTCACCGCGCGGGACGCCGCGGCCAGGACCCCGCTGGACGCGCTGGACCTGACCAGCGCTCCGATCTTCCTGGACCCCCCGCCGCTGCCCGAGCCCAGCCTCCGGTGGGGCACCTGGTAGCACCAGGAGGGTTTGCCTACGAACTGTGCGAGGCTCGCTGGCGAAGGTCTGAGAGCCTGTTCGCTGGCGCGGAGCGTTGGCAGCGCCAGAGCGAGGCCAACGCTCCGGGTTAACGGCGAAAAGGGGGAGGCCAGTGGACGTCGAGGCGCTGACCGCGCAGATGAAGACCGCCGCAGCACGAGTGGCGGGGCAGCTCGGGCCGCTATGGGTGAGGCCGCGACGAGCTGGCGGCGAGGGCGGCGGACGGCCCAGCCGGCTCCGGTCGTTCGACCCGGGCCGCATCGCCGACCTGGAGTACCGGGCCTGGGTCGGCTACTACCTGCGCGAGTGGCCGCAGGTGCTGGCGGCTTCCGTCGGGCTGGTCCGGACCGGCTTCGGCATGGACTGGTACCGCACGCTGCACGGCGCCTGGCTGGTGCTGCGGGCCAACCAGCTGTGGGCGCCCTTCCCCGATAACGACCCGGACCGGGCCCGGGCCTGCATGCGACGCTTCTACGCCCTGGTCAAGCTCAGCTACGGCAAGCCCGCCAGCCCGGCGAAGGCCGCCGCCCTCGAGGTCGACTGGTGGCGGGCGCACCGGGAGATGCAACACGCCGCGCAGCCCGCGGGGGCCGCAGACGAGCTGGTCGAGTCGGTGACCCGCCTGTACAGCTACCTGTACGGCGAGCCCGAGGCCAAGGTCAGGCCGGCGGCGGTGCACCGGGCCCGGGCGATGGACCTGTCCGACCAGTGGATCAGGGAGGGCCGCCGGCCCGACAGCCCGCTGTTGCCGCTCGAGCACGCGGCGCTGGTTCGCAGCTACGCCGCGCTGCTCGCCGCCGTGCACCACTGAGGCTGCCGACCACGACGGCCAGCCCGGGTGCTGCAGGCTGCTCAGCGAACCCGCCCGGGTTGGCCGTCGCGCCCGGAAGACGGTCCCGGGCGAGCGTCCGGGCCCACCGCGAATCGGCCAGCCCGCCGCGCGAGGGCTGACGTGCTAGGCCTGCGGCTGGCTGATGTTGACCAGCCACGGGACGCCGAACCCGTCGACGCACATGCCGAACTCGTCGCCCCAGCTTTGCTTCTGCATCGGCATCGTGATGGTCCCGCTGGTGGACAGCTTCTCCCAGTAGCCGCGCAGGACGTCGCCATCGTCACCGCTGAGGCTGACCGAGCAGCCGGCCATCGGGTGGTACTCCATGTCGCTGGTGACGTCGGCGGCCATGATCGTGTAGCCGGCGTCCGTCTCGAGCTGCCCGTGCATGATCCGGTCAGCGTCGGGGGAATCCTTGGCGCCGAAGTCGGCGAACGTGTTGAGGTTGAGCTCGCCGCCGAACGCGCTCTGGTAGAACTGCAGTGCCTGACGCGCGTTGCCGTTGAAGTTGAGGTACGGATTCAGCCGAGAGGTCATGATTTCTCCTGCCATCGTGCGCGGATGAGCGGGACCCCGGGGGACCCAGGGCCAGACGCAGGCGAGCGTAACAGCCACCGCCGACAGTCAGCGGAGGCGAGCTTTTGTAGGTTGGAGGCGTGATCTCCTCTGATCATCTTCTCGGCTACGCGCTGGCGTCTTTCGTGCTGATCGTCATCCCCGGGCCCAGCGTGCTGTTCGTGGTGGGCCGGGCCCTGGCCTACGGCAGGCGCACCGCGCTGGCCACGGTCTGCGGCAACGCGGCGGGCAACTACGTGGTCGCGGCGTGCGTGGCGTTCGGGATCGGGACGCTGGTGGAGCGCTCGGTGGCCGTGTTCACGGTGGTGAAGCTGGCCGGCGCGCTGTACCTGGTGTGGCTCGGGATCCAGGCCATCCGCCGGCGGAAGGCTCTGGCCTCGGCGTTCGCCGGGGTCACCGAGGCCCGCGGTGACCGCCGCGCCGCCCGTGAGGGATTCCTCGTGGGGGTCACCAATCCGAAGGCGCTCATCCTGTTCGGCGCGGTGCTGCCGCAGTTCGTCGATCGCGCGGCCGGGCACGTTCCGGTCCAGATGTTGCTGCTGAGCCTGGTGTCGATCGCGATCGGGCTGGTTTCCGACAGCTCGTGGGGCGTGGGCGCGAGCTTCGTGCGATCGTGGTTTGCCCGTTCGGACCGGCGGTTCGAGCTGGTCGGCGGGGCGGGCGGCCTGGCCATGATCGGGGTCGGGGTGACCGTGGCGGTCACCGGCCGGAAGGGCTGAGACCGCCGGCTTATACGGCGCGGGCCAGGAAGTAGGCGCGAGGGGTGGCTACCTCGGCGCCCGAGTAGGGCTCGCGGCGGGTAAGGGACTCGACGGCGAAGCCGGCCCGCTCGAGCTCGGCGCCGAGCCAGGCGGGGTCGAAGAAGCGGAACGACACGTCCACCTCGGCGCCGAACCACTCGGCCAGGTGCCGCGTCTCCTCCCCCGCGTGCACGGCGAGCAGAAGCAGGCCGCCACCGGCCAGCACGCGGCGGAACTCGGCCAGCGCGGCGCGCACGTCGGCGTCGTCGATCATGTGGATCAGCGAGTAGAAGCTGACCAGGCCGTCCCATGAGGCGTCAGCGGCGGGCAGCGCGGTCATCGAGCCGGTGCTGAACTTCAGGTCGGGGTGACGCTTGGCGGCCTGCTCGATCATCTCGCCGGACAGGTCGATGCCCGCCGCGCGCAGGCCGAGCCCGGCCAGGAACGCGGTGACGTGGCCCGGCCCGCAGCCCACGTCCCACACCCGTGACTCGCCGCGGCCGACCTCGCGGACCTGTTCGGCGAAGACGGCCAGCAGTGCCCGGTCCAGCGGCTTGCGCCTCAGTTCGTCGCTCAGCGCGTCGGCGTAGGCGGCCGCCACGGCGTCGTAGCTGGCCTGGGTCCGATCCTGGGTCACGAGGTGCAGTCGTCGCTGTCAACGAGCCGGGCAGTGCCGTCGCTGGGGACAGGAGCGATCGAAGGGGTCGAAGGGTTGCCGTCGATCCGGTCGGCGGCGTGGGCCGGGGAGGTTCCGTCGATCCTGACGCCGCGCAGCGCCAGCACGGCGATCAGCACGGCGGCGCAGCTGATCGACGCGTCGGCGAGGTTGAACGTCCACGGGAAGTGCGGCAGGTTGAGCCAGTCCACGACCTGACCGCGGAACGGTCCTGGCTCCCGGAACAGCCGGTCGCCCAGGTTGCCCATGGCCCCGCCGAGCAGCAACCCGAGCGCGATGGTCCAGGCCAGGCTGCGCAGCCGGCGGGCGATGCGGATGATGTAGGCGATCACGCCGCACACGATCAGGGCGATGATCGCGGTGTAGGACGTGCCGACGCCGAAGGCGGCGCCGGCGTTGAAGGTGAGGTCCAGCGTCAGCAGCCCGTGCAGCAGCCGGACCGGCGGGTGCCCGGACAGCCGGGCCAGCACCTCCTGCTTGGAGATGGCGTCGGCGGTCAGCACGATGACCGCGACGCAGAACATGACGGTGAGCGCCCAGATCCGGCGCGTTCGCAGCTGGACGGGATCGGCGGTCATCGGGCACCTAGACCATCGTCGACGGGCGCCCCGGGGCGGGGCGGCAGCGGGCGGCGGGACTTGACCGGTCCGGCGGTGACCTCGGGCAGGGCGGGGCGCGGCTGCTTGTCCAGTTCGTCCATGGCCAGCTGGACCGCCGTCTCCAGCTGCGTGTCCCGGCCGGCCGCCGCGTCGTCCGGGGTAATCAGCACCTCCACGTCCGGGTCGACGCCGTGGTTCTCCACGCCCCAGCCGTACTCGTCGAAGTAGAACGCGTACCGCGGCACGGTGACGGTGGAGCCGTCGATCAGGTCCTGCCGGCCTTCGATGCCGATCACCCCGCCCCAGGTGCGGGTGCCGACCACCGGGCCGAGGCCGAGCAGCTTGACCGCGGCCGTGACGATATCCCCGTCGGACCCGGCGAACTCGTCGGCCAGCGTGACCACCGCGCCGCGGCGCGCCTCCCGGGGGTAGGAGTACGGCTGCCGCCAGCGGCCCAGGCACCAGCCCACGACCCGCCGGGCCAGCTTCTCCACCACCAGCTCGGAGGTGTGGCCGCCGCTGTTCCCGCGCACATCGAAGATCAGCCCGTCCCGGGTCATCTCGGTGCGCAGGTCACGGTGGAAGTGCGCCCAGCCCTCGCCCATCATGTC
>DASXLW010000200.1:0-10113 GCA_036496025.1 Streptosporangiaceae bacterium | reverse complement strand
GCCCGGTAACGCGGACTCCCGGGACCGGTCCAGAACGCGGGCGGTTCAGGGCTGGATCGTCAGGTGCCGCAGCTTGTCCTGGTCGGCGATCAGGTTCAGCGCGGCGATGCGGCCGCCCGCGATGGTGAAACCGATGACCGCGATCGGTTCGTCGCGGGTGCCGAACAGGGCGCCGGCCTGGCCGTTCACCAGCACCGGCTGGGCCAGGTGCGCAAATCTCGGCGCGGTGGCCAGGACCTGGCGCGCGACCGGGCCGGCCCCGGCAAGCGGCGGGTGGGCGAGCAGGCTGGCCGGCCCGAGATCCATCCGGAAGATCACGTCTGGGTCGAGCACCTGCAGCAGTGCCTCGAAATCGCCGCCCCGGGCGGCGGCCAGGAAGGCGTCCACCACCCGGCGTTGCCGGGCGACGTCACGATCGGGCTGCGGGGCCGCCTGTACCCGGCGGCGTGCCCGGCTGGCCAGCTGGCGGGCCGAGTCCGGGGTGCGGTCCATGACCTGGGCAATGTCGTCGAAGGGCACCGCGAACACGTCGTGCAACACGAACGAGAGCCGTTCGGCTGGGGTGAGGTTTTCCAGCACCACGAGCAGGGCCAGGCCGACCGAGTCGGCCAGCACCGCCTGGTGTTCCGGACCGTCGTCGGCGGAATCCTCCACCAGCGGTTCGGGCAGCCAGCTGCCGGGGTACACCTCGCGGCGGGCCTTGCGGGCCCGCAGCATGTCCAGGCTGATCCGCCCGACCACTGTGGTCAGCCAGCCGCGCAGGTCGCCAATGCCGCCCGGGTCGCTGCGGCCGAGCCGCAGCCACGCTTCCTGTACCGCGTCCTGCGCTTCGCCGACCGTGCCGAGCATGCTGTAGGCGACCGCCTGCAGGTGCGGGCGGTTCTGCTCGAACTGCCCGGCCAGCCAGTCCTGCTCGGCCATTTGACGTCACCCCTGCACGCTGCGAGTACCTGTGAACAAGACGTCCCCGGACGTCGAAACGTGACATGCGGCTGACCTGGTCACATTTCCCCGGCGGCAGCCGTCCTAGTCGCCGGATGCACCACATCCGCCCGCAGGCGGTCCGACTTCGAGGAGCACAGCCATGTCCGCACGATTGCACGCCGTCAGCAACCACACCAGGCCAGCCGTGGAAGTCCGCGCTCTAGCCAAGACCTACCCCGGCGGGGTCCAGGCCGTCCGCGGCATCGATTTCCAGGTGGCCCCCCGTGAGGTGTTCGGCCTGCTCGGCCCGAACGGCGCCGGCAAGTCCACCACTATCGGGATGCTGACCACCACAATCAAGCCCACCAGCGGGTCGGCGCGGCTGGCCGGTTTCGACGTGGTCAGGCACCCGATCGCCGCCCGGGCGGTCAGCAGCGTGGTTTTCCAGGACTCTGTCCTGGACAAGGCGCTGACCGCCCGCCGCAACCTTGACCTGCACGCGCGGCTGTGGGGCATCCCGCCGTCCGCAGCGGCCAGCAAGATCACCGAGCTGGCCGACGTGTTCGGGCTGTCCGAGGTGATCGGGCGCCCGGTGGACAGCTTCAGCGGCGGCCAGCGGCGGCGGCTGGAGATCGCCCGGGCGCTGGTGTCCGAACCGCAGGTGCTGTTCCTGGATGAGCCGACGGTGGGGCTGGACACCCGTATCCGCTATGAGCTGCTGGACCTGATCAGCGGGCTGCGCGGGCGCACCGGCATGACCACCCTGCTGACCACCCATTACCTCGATGAGGCCGAACGGCTCTGCGACCGCATCGCGGTCATGCACCAGGGCGCGATCGTGGCCATGGACCGGCCGGACGCGCTGCTCGCCGCGCTGGGCCCGGAGCTGGTCGAGCTGCGGGTGGGCCAGGATCCGGACGGCGCGCTGGCCGCGATGCGCGCCCGCGGCCTGGCAGCAGGCGACGCGTTCGCCGTCGGCTCCACGCTCACCATCCCCCTCGGCAGCCACTCCGCCAGGGACACCATCACCGCCATCGCGAGCCTGGGCATCGACACCGAGGCCGTGACCACCCGCAAGCCCACCCTCGACGACGTCTACCTGCGGCTGACCGGCAGCCGGCTCGCCGCCTGACCCATGACACGACACGCAAGGAGAACCACGATGACCACCATCACCGCCGCGCCAGCGGCGACCCCGCTCGCCCGCCCCCGGGCACCGGCCCGGCCTTCCCGCTCCGCCGCCTGGGCCACCCTGGCCCGCCGCCGGATCTCGCTCAGCGCGCACACCCCGCGGGAGATCCTCGCCCCGCTGGCCACCCCTCTCCTGTTCGCCCTGGTGATCGCCCCGGCACTGGCCAAGATCATCCAGGCAACCGGCCGCGGCGGTGTCGACTACAGCACATTCGTCATCGTCGGCACCGTCGGTCTGCTCATCCCGCTGACCTGCACCTTCGCCGGCATCGGCGTCATCGTCGACCGGGCCGCCGGCGCGCGCCGCGAGCTGCTCACCGCACCCATCCCCCGCGCCCTGATCGTGCTCGGCAACATGGCCGTCGCCATCGGTGTCAGCCTGCTGCAAGTCGGCGCGCTGATGGCCGCCGGATGGCTGCGCGGCAGCCACTTCCACGCCACCGCCGGCGGTGTCGCCTGGTTCATCGCAGCCGTGCTCGCATTCACGGTATTCATGTACGGCTTGGCCGAGATCCTCGCCAACCGGATCCCCACCCAGGAGGAATACGTCGGGCTCACCCCCGTGGTCGCGATCCTGCCCTGGTTCCTCGCCGGATCACTGTTCCCGATCACCGCGCTGCCCGCATGGCTCGCCTGGGTCGCCCGCGCCCTGCCCACCACCCACGTCCTGGCGCTGCTGCGCTACGGCGTACTCGACCGCACCGGCGCCGGGCTGCACGACATCTGGGGACTGACCAGCACCACCACCGACGCCGCCCTCAGCCTTCTGGTCCTGGCCGGCTGGGCGATCCTCATCACCGCAACGGCCATCCGCGTCTTCACCCGCTCGGCGGTGAACTGACCCGCACACAGCCCCCGAACCCGCCACCATGCACCAGGCGGGCGGGGGCGCCGGTCGCAAGCCCCATACGCAGGCGAGCAAGCGGGCCGAATGCCCCAGACACGACCGCCCAGAACATCCCCATCTGGCTCCTTCTCCGCACAATCGCGCCCTAACCTGCATCCGCTCCGGCTAAGCCAGGTCGTCGCGGGCGGAGTGAGGGCGCCCTGGCCAGTAGGGCCACTCCTCGAACCAGGTGCAACGGCCGTCCTCGGCGAACCGCATGACCCACAGGTCGCGGTACTCCCGGGGTGGATCCCCGTAGCGGACCTCGGCCCGCACCACCGCCGTCAGGCCGTCGACGGCGAGGATGCCGGTGGCCAGGGTGAAGACCTCGCCCGGGCCTTCTCGCTCGTCCTCCCACATCCGTCCGATCGCGTCCAGGCCGGTCACCGGCTGTTCGTAAGGGGATTGCAGATAGGTGGCATCGCCGGTGAACAAGCCCGCGAGGGCGTCGGTGCCGGGCGCCCGCCAGGCGGCCTCATAGCCTGCCAGCCACCGGCTCACCATTGCGCGGTCGGTCACCTGCCTCACAGCCCCCACGATCGGTGTACCAGCACGGCTCCACCCAGCGGGTAGACAGGCCCGGGCTCCCGGCGGCATAGCGGGTATCCGATGCTCGGCCACGGAGGTTCGGCCTGGTGACTGTCAATGAAGTCTGCTGTGACGTAAGTTGCCCTGTCCAGTCCTTGTCGTGACCCAGATGAGACAACAGGTCCTGACGCTCGAAGTATGCGCACTCTGGCGCGCGGCGCACTGAGCAGACGGAGCGCGGCCGGCCGGGCATTCCTGCGACGACGGTCCTTGCGGGCGTGGCGTCGGGCTGCTCGGGCGGGTCAGAGCCGGCCGCCCGGCCGGTGAGTGCTAGCCCGCGCCCGCCGGTCACCGGGCCAGCCGGGTCTGGCTTGGCGTCCAGCCTGACCGGGCTGCGTGCCGTCCGGGCGTGCCCGGGGATCCCGGCCTTTCACTGCGGGATGCTGAGTGTCCGGCTCGACCCGTCCGGCTTGGTACCGGGACGGCTGTCGCTGAAGGTCGCGGTGTCGGATGTGGCCGCCGCGCCGCGCGGTGTCCTGGTGTTGCTGGCTGGCGGCCCCGGTCAGCCGGGAGTCCCGTTCGTTTCGCGGCTCGCTGGCCGGCTGGGACCGGCGCTGCGCGGCTATCGCCTGGTGATGCTCGACCAGCGCGGCACCGGGGCCAGAGCGCTGAACTGCCCGGCGCTGCAGCGCCAGATGGGCGCATCCGACCTGACGGTGCCCAAGCCGGCGGCGGGCCACTCAGTGCAGAACCGGGCGGCCGGAAATCCAGCCCCGGCGGAGGTCAGGCAGTTCCTGGGCGCTCGCTGACAGGCACCTGACCCTAGCCGTATTGTCACTCGGCGCCGCCTCCGCGGCACGCTCGCTCGTCGGCATAACGTGCATGTACGAGCATGCACAGCAGCTCGCTACTGAGTCCAGATTGTGCACATATCGCCGATTTTGCTCGGCTGATGGCAAGCAGTCAGGAATAGGCTCTCCCAGGGCTGGCGTGGAGATCGTCGGCCGGCCTGATCAGCTGGGCTGCCAACGGCCAGAAGTGTCTTGCCGTCGCCTGGCCTGATGGCTACCAGGACCCGGCCGGTTGCGCGCTGTCCGTGCGGCCGTGATGCATGAGGTGAGACGATGAGCGCTTCTGACCTGGCGATCGTGGCGGCGCTTGTCTTTGCCTGGGGAACGCTGTCGGCACGGTTGGAGCGGTTCGACGTGACCGCGCCGATCATATTCGTCGTGGCCGGGCTGCTGCTGACCCACGGCCCGCTGGCCCCGCTGAGCTTCGTGCCTCCCCCCGAGCTGGTCAAGGCGCTGGCAGAGATCACTCTGGTTCTGGTGCTGTTCTCGGACGCGTCCCGGGTTGGGCTGCGGGACCTGCGCACTGACTTGGGCTGGTGTCTGCGGCTGCTGGGGATCGGGCTGCCGCTGACTATCGGCCTAGGGACGCTGCTGGCGCTCGGGCTGTTCAGCGGAATGAGTGTCTGGCTCGCCCTGCTGGTGGGCGCGGCGCTGGCGCCGACCGATGCTGCCCTGGGTGCGGGCGTGATGGTGAACCCGGCGGTGCCGGCGCGGATCCGGCGGCTGCTCAACGTCGAGAGCGGGCTCAATGACGGGATCGTCACGCCGGTGGTGCTGGTCGCGATAGCCGGGGCCGCGACTGCCGAGCATGCCGCCAGCATCGGTCCCGGCGCGGCGGTCGCGGAACTCGCGCTGGGCGTACTCGTCGGTGCCGTCGTCGGCGGCGCGGGCGGTTTTGTCGTGAACGCGGCGCGGCGCCGCGGATGGGCCGAGGGCGGGTTCGCAGGCTCGGCGGTGCTGGCGCTGGCGATCTGCGCTTATGCCTGCGCCGTGGCGCTGCACGGAAATGGTTTTATCGCCGCGTTCACAGGGGGCCTCGCGTACCGCCTCTGCGGGGGGCGTCGCAGCCAGCGGCTAGTGCCCTACGTGGAGGAGACGGGTGCTCTTGTTTCGCTGCTGGTCTGGCTGTCGTTCGGCGCCGTCGCGGTGGTGCCGGCGGTGCAGAGCCTGACCTGGCAGACGGTGCTCTATGCCGTGCTTAGCCTGACACTGATCCGGATGGCGCCGGTAGCGCTGTCGCTGACCGGTGCGGGACTCAGCCGTCCCGCTGTCGCATTCGTGGGCTGGTTCGGTCCTCGTGGCCTGGCGTCGGTGGTGTTCGCCTTGCTGGCGCTGGAGGATCTCGGCAAGCCTGCCGACGCTGCGGTTTCAGTGATCGCCTTCACCGTATTGCTCAGCGTGGTCGCGCACGGCCTGACCGCCGACCCGCTCGCCCACCGTTACGGGCCGCGTCTCGCCATCACCGCAGCCGGACCTGATGATCCGGGGATACCCCAGATGCCCGAGCGCAGGCTCATCCGCCGCGCCCCTTGACCAGCCATGCCTGGGCGTCGAGGTAGTCAGTCAGGCTCGGCTCGAGGCCGCTGAGGCACAGCCTGCCGCCGGCGCTGACGCGGGCCTGGGCCGCGGAGTTCGGCCCGCACGGCGCGCGGGCCAACGCGATCTCCCCCGGTGCGGTGATGATGAAGGGCACCCCGGCCGGCCGTCCCGGGAGCCCTGAGCCCATCGCGTACGCCGCGGTCTACCTGGCCAGCGATGAGGCCCGCGTTCGTCACGGAAGCGTGCTCGACGTGGACGGAGGCCGCACCACGACCGCGGTCATCGCCGGGTAACACCCGCCCCGTCACTCACATGAAGTGGCTTGTGGCCGCCGGCTGCCACAGATGGCCGCTGTCCGGGCGTCAGTAGGATCATGGAACCCGCCCGAACGCGCGCCGCCGCGGTATCGGGTATTAGACCAGGGAGGTAGTTGTGCCGGAGGCGTTCGCGGATCTGCCCACACCGCTGGTGGCTGATGCCTGCTTGCGCTGTGATGTTCCGGTGCGGGCCGCCGATCCCGGGATCCGGGCGGTCGTGGCCGGCCAGCGGGTCGCCGGGCGGGTCCTGCCAGTGCGGCATTACGGCAGTGTGGACGTGTTCCTGGAGGCATTCGGCCGGGCCGAAGCTGGCGACGTGCTGGTCATCGACAATGGCGGCCGCTCGGACGAGGCCTGCGTCGGCGACCTGACCGTACTGGAGGCTGAGTCCGCCGGAGTGGCAGGCCTGGTGGTGTGGGGCCTGCACCGCGACACGCCGGAACTCGCCGCGATAGGCCTTCCGGTCTTCAGCTACGGCAGCTACCCGGGCGGGCCGGTGCGGCTGGACGAGCGGGAGCCCGGGGGGCTGGTCACCGCTCGGTTCGGGCCGCACCTGGTCAGCGCCGGGGACATCGTCTTGGCCGATGACGACGGAGTGTTGTTCGTCGCGGCAGAGCGCGCCGAGCAGGTGCTGGTCACCGCGCAGCAGATCTGGCAGACCGAGCGGGACCAGGCCCGCCGGATCCGGGAGGGTCAGACACTGCGCCAGCAGACCGCCTTCGACGACTACCTGGCCCGCCGCGCCGCTGACCCGTCATATACCTTCCGGCGGCATCTGCGACGCGTCGGCGGCGCCATCGAAGAATAAGATCTCCTAGGCGGCGGCGCGACCGCGGTCTGCGCGGCGGTCGGTCTCACCGGGGTGAGTTGACGGCTCCGGCCGAAGGTCCTGGGCCGCCGGGGCCGCTAAGGGGCATGACGATATACACGGCCGTACCCGCCCCGGGCGGGCTGTGCAGCCAGATCCGGCCGCCGAGCGCCTCCATCCGGTCCTTGATCCCGGCCAGGCCCGAGCCGTCGGCGAAGTCCGCCCCGCCGCGCCCGTCGTCGCGGACACAGACCCGCAAGCCGCCGTCGCGGACAGCCACCTCCACCGTGGCGGCGGAGGCGTGCGCATACTTGGCGGTATTGGTCAGCGCCTCGGAAATCGCATAGTAGGCTGCGGTCTCGACCGGCTCGGGCAGTCGCTCTGCCACCTTGATGTCAAGGCTGACCGGGACGGCAGAGCGGCGGGCCAGCACCCTCAGCGCCGGTGGCAGCCCGCCTTCGGCGAGGATCGCCGGGTGGATGCCGCGGGCGATCTCGCGCAGCTCGTCCAGAACTTCGGTCACCTCGGTGACGGCGCTCTCCAGCCGCCCTGCCAGCTCGCCCGCCCCGGGCGCCGTGACCTGCATCTCCCGTAGGTGCAGGGCAAGGGAGACCAGGCGCTGCTGCGCTCCGTCGTGCAGATTACGCTCGATCCGCCGGCGCGTCTGGTCGGCGGCGGCCACGATCCGCGCCCGGGAGGCGTTGAGCGCGGCCTGGGCCTCGGCGTTGACGAGGGCGGTGACGATCAGCTCGGTGAAGGCCGCCAGCCGCCCCTCAATGTCCGCGGAGAGCGGCTCTTGCCGTGTGGACGCCACGCTCATGACGCCCCACAGCCGGTCCTCGACGCTGATCGGCACGCCGACGGCCGAGCGGAACCCCGAGTCGCGTTCGGCGTCGGCGGTATCGCCCGAGGCACCGGCGTAGTCATCGATCCGCTCTGGCCGGCCGGTCCGGAACACCAGCGTGTGCACGTTCTGCCCCCCGATGTCCATCCGGAGGCCGACCGCAAGAGCCCGGGCGCTGCCGGTCCTGGCCCAGACGCCGACGACCGCGGCCGCGCCGTCCGGGTCGTACCGGCTCATGACCGTGAAGTCCGTGCCCAGCAGCCGACCGACCTCCTCGGCGACCGCGGCGAACACCTCCTCCGGCGGCGCCCCCCGGGCCACCAGAGTGGCCACCCGGCGCAGCGCCGCCTGCTCCTCGGCGAACCCGCGCAGCTCTACGCGCGCCTGCGCGTCGGCGATCGCGGTCGCGACCAGCTCGGTGAATCCGGCCAGCCGCGCCTCGGTGTCCGCCGGCAGGGACTCCTCGCGGGATCCCGCTATCATGACGCCCCAGAGCCGGCCTTCCACGCTGATCGGCACGCCGACCGACGAGCGGTACTGCCAGTCGCGGGCGACGTCGGCAAATGCGCCTACGGCGGTGCCATAGTCATCAATCCGGGTTGGCTGTCCTGTCTGGAATACCAGTGCGTGGATGTTCCGTCCCTCGGGTTTGAGGCGGAGGCCGATAGCAAGCGGACGGCCGGGGTCGGTCCTGGCCCAGCCACCGACGACCGTGACCAGGCCGTCGGCGTCGTACCGGCTCACGACCGTGTAGTCGACCTTCAGCAGCCGCCCGACTTCCTCGGGGACCGCGGTGAACACTTCCTCCGGCGACGCTCCGCCCGCGACCAGGGTCGCCACCTGGCGCAGCGCCGCCTGCTCCTCGGCGAACCCGCGCAGCTCTACGTGCGCCTGCGCGTTGGCGACCGCGGTCGCGACCAGCTCGGTGAACCCGGCCAGCCGGGCCTCGATGTCCGCCGGCAGCGGCTCGTCGCGCGTTGACGCCACGCCGATGACGCCCCACAGCCTGCCTTCCACGTTGATGGGTACGCCGACCGACGAACGGTAGCCCGCGGCGCGCCCGACGGCCCCCCACGCACCTGAGTACCCGTCGACCCGCGCCGGCCGACCGGTGTCGAACACCAGCGTTGTCGCGTTCCGTCCGCCGAGCTTGTAGCGATCTCCTACGGAGACGGCCGCATCGTCGCCGACCCTGCCGTGCACCGCGACGATCGTAGCGACATCATCTCGGTCGTACCGGAGCATGTTGGTCTGGACGGTCCCCAGCAGCCGCCCGACCTCTTCGGCGACCGCGGCGAACACTTCCTCCGGCGACGCTCCGCCCGCGACCAGGGTCGCCACCCGGCGCAGCGCCGCCTGTTCCTCGGCGAACCTGCGCAGCTCGGTGCGCGCCTGCGCGTTCGCGACCGCGGTCGCGACCAGCTCGGTGAACCCGGCCAGCCGCGCCTCAGCGTCCGCCGGCAGCGACTCCTCGCGGGTAAATGCCACAAGCATGGCGCCCCACAGCCGCCCCTCGACCCGGATCGGCACGCCCGCCGACGAGCGGAGCCCCCAGTCACGGGCGGCGGTGTCACCGATTGTGCCCGAGACGTCGCCGTAGTCGATCCGCTGCGGCCGACCCGTTTCGTGCACCAGCGTGGTCAGGTTTCGTCCGCCGAGCGGCAGCCGGCTGCCGACGGGGATCGGCGGCGGGGCGCCCGTTCTGGTCCACGTGCCGGCAACCGTGATCGCGTCCTGCGGGTCGTACCGGACCAGGGTCGCAAAGTCGACTTCCAGCAACCGGCCGGCTTCCTCCGCGACCGCGCTGAACACCTCCTCCGGCGGCGGTCCGCCCGCGACCAGCACCGCCACGCGGCGCAGCGCGGCTTGCTCCTGGGCGATCCGATGGTCGCGGGTTCGTCCCGGCGAGGCATCCATCACGTCGGGTGCACCCCTTCCGCCGTGCCGGGTCCTGGAGGCATCCGAGCGCCGGAGGGGCGGACCATCGCACCCTCCACGGGCAGGCATACGGCGCGCTCAGCCGACAGCCGTCAGGACCTCCGTACCGGCAGCAGCCACGCTACCTCGCCGCCAAGCGCCTGAGCGCGTGGCCCGTCGCCTATCCCACGGCGTCCAGCGCGGGCATCCGGCCGGTCGCGGACGATCCCTGCCAGCCCTAAACGGCAGGGCGCACGCCCCGGCGGTGCGCCATCTGCCAGCCATCTCCTTCTCCTTTCCTGGCGATC
>DASXLW010000199.1:0-4702 GCA_036496025.1 Streptosporangiaceae bacterium | reverse complement strand
CCGGTGCCGGCCCTGCTGGAGGCGGGTCCCGAGGCGCTCGCCCTGGTGCTGGCGGGCGCCGCCGTCCGGCGGCCGATCGCGCCGCTCGGCCCGAAGCTGACCGTGCGCGAGCTGGCCGGCTGCATCGAGCGCCTGGCCGCGCCGTGCCTGATCTCCCAGCCGTCCTTCGCGGACCGCGCCGCGGCGGTGGCTCCCGAGATACTGGTCCTCGGTGAGCTGCCCAGCAGGGACTTCGGTTCCGAACCGCTGCCGGTGCCCAGCTCGGACGAGGTGGCCGTGGTGCTGCATACCTCCGGGACTACCGGCCATCCCAGGGCCGTGCCCTATCGGCACGACCGGCTCATCCGGCGCTGCCTGCTCAACGCCACGCTGCAGCAGCTTGGGCCGGGCAGCGTCTTCGCTACCGCATCGCCGTTCCATCACATAGCCGGCCTGGGCAACCTCATGGTGGCCCTGGCCGCGGGCGCCACCGCGGTGACGGTGCCCCGGTTCACCGTGGCGGCGTGGCGGGAGCTCGAATCACTGGGCGTCACCCACGTACTCGTGGTGCCGACCATGGTCGAGATGCTGCTCCGGGAGGACGCGTTCCCGCTCCGGACCCTGCGGATCATGCAGTACGGTGCCTCGCCCATCCACCCGGACACGCTGCGCACGGCCATGGCCCAGTTGCCCGGTGCCGGCTTCCTCAGCCTCTACGGGCAGACCGAGGGCAGCCCGGTCACCTGGCTGTCGCCCGAGGATCACCGGCTCGCCGCCGCCGGGCGGGACGAGCTGCTCCCTTCGGTAGGCCGCGCCGCACCGGGAGTGGAGGTACGCATCTGCGATCCTGACGGCTCCGGGACCGGCGAGGTGACCGCGCGCGCGGACCACCTGTTCGCGGTCGGCCCGGACGGCTGGATGCGCACCGGTGACCTGGGGCGGCTCGATGACGACGGCTACCTCTACCTGGCCGGCCGGCACGGCGACATGATCATCCGGGGCGGCGAGAACGTCTACCCGCAAGAGGTCGAGAACCGCTTGCTCGAGCATCCCCGGATAGCCGGCGCGGCCGTGATCGGCGTGCCCGACCGGCTGCTCGGCGAAGCCATCAAGGCCTTCGTGGTGCCGGCCGATCCGGCTGACCCGCCAGGCCAGGACGAACTGCGGGCGTTCACGCGGGCCGCGCTGGCGGGATTCAAGGTGCCGGCCCGGTGGGAGTTCGTGCCGTCGCTGCCCCGCAACGCCGCCGGCAAGCTGCTGCGCCGGCAGTTGCGGGCCGACCCGCCTGGCGAGACGTAATCTGCGATGGCACGGTAACCCGCCGAGCCGGAGCAGCGGGACTGCTGCGCGGCGGGCGCTCGGTGGTGATCAGGCCGGTCAGATATACCGGACGGACCTGGAGTCTGTCTCTCTAAATAGATGTCTTATTAAGCTATATTAGAGTCAGAACCGCAGGCGTCGACCCGGCTGCTCCGCAGGGTGACGGCCTGCGCGCATGGCTCGTCGTCGAAAGGATTCTCATGACCGCCTCTGGATGGGCCGGGTCGGATTTCCAGCTACCACCGCAGCCGACCTCCCCGGTCGCGCTGTGCGGCGCCTGCCGGCGCCTGGGCAGCTGCCGGCTCGGGCTCGGCCGCGAGGAACTCCAGCCGGACGGCTCGGTGCACACGGACCTGGTCTGCGGGCCGGAGAACGAGGGCGGTCCCGACGTCGCCCACGGCGGCTGGACGGCCGGCGTATTCGACGAAGTGCTCGGGCACGTGTGCCTACTGAACGGCGTACTGGCGGTCACCGGCCAGCTCTCTGTCACTTACGTCAAGCCGGTACCGGTCGGGCACCCGCTGCACGCGCGCGCCTGGACGGTGCGGCGGGAGGGCCGTCGCTGGTACGTGGCTGGGGAGCTGACCCTGGCCAGCTCTGGCGCGGTCCTGGGCCGGGGCGAGGCGGTGATGGTAGTGCGGGACACTGGTCATTTCGCCCGGCATCAGGAATGGCTCGCCCAGCAGGACCAAGCCGTGCCGTCCCCGCCACGCTAACGATCCGCACGGACCTCTGGACCGTGGTGATCTACGGGAAGCCTGCTCAGCGACCGGGGCGCAGCACGGTGCCCGGGCGGGTCCCGGTCAGCTCGCCGCCGACCTGGACGACGGTGCCGCCGACGACCGTGTAGCGGTAGCCGCCGGCCGGTCGGCGCAGCCGCCGGGCGCCCTCCGGCAGGTCGGTGACGAACACGTCGGCTGCCCAGTCGAGCTCGTCCAGGCCGAACACGGCCAGGTCGCCCGCCGCGCCGTCGGCGAGCCGCCCCCGCCCGGCGAACCCGAACCGCTCCGCGAGCTGCCCGGTCATCCGGTGCACGGCCTGCTCGACGGTGAGGTCGCCGCGGTCCCGCACGTGCCGCGTCAGCATCAGCGTGGTGTCGCCGATCGCGCACATCATCTGCAGGTGCGCGCCGGCGTCGCTGTTCGCCATGACGGACGCCGGATGGGTGAGCGTCGCGGCGACGCCGGCCGGGTCGGCGTTGGCCACCCCCACTCCCACGATGCCCGCGTCCGCGTCGTTCGCCAGCAGCCAGTCAGCGAGCACGTCGGAGGGGTGGCCGCCGCGGTCGGCGGCGAGGTCGGCCAGGGTCGCGCCGACCCAGTGCTCGTTCTCCGGGCGGGTGACCGACACCAGGCGGATCCGGTCGGCGTGCTTGTGCGGGATCATCGTCCGCGGGACCCGGTCCCATTCCTCCCGGGCCAGCGCGCGCCAGTGCGGGTCGCGCAGCATCGGCTCCTTCTCCGGCCGCGGCGCCTGCACCATCTTGTGCCAGCTGTTCTCTAGCGCGAACCAGGACATGCCGCCGTCCCAGTTCACGTGGATGTCGAGGGTGCGCGGACTGACCTGCGGGTAATTCGGCACTCCGGCGGCCTGGAGCTGCCCGGCGAAGTCGAGCATCTGCTGCGCCCGGTCCGGGTGATCGGAATCGTGGAACACGCCGATCCAGGTGCTCACCACTCCCCGGGGCCCGGTCAGGCCGGCCATCCGCTGCACGTCCCTGCGCATCTGCCGGCCGGTCGCGGCCGGGATGAACTGGACGAACTTGCGGTGCCTGGCCAGCACGTCGAGCAGCGCGCCCAGCTCGGCGTCGTCGGCCTGTCGGCTGGGCACGGGGCGCTTATTCCTGTCCTCATCGAAGCCGAGCGAAGTAGACATAGCCGCCGCGCCGCCGGACAGCGACTCATCCAGCAGGGCGGCGATCCGCACCCGCTCGTCCTCGGTCGCCGGGCGCTCCCAGGCCGCCTCGCCCATTACGTACGTGCGGAGCATGTTGTGCCCGACCATGCCGGCCAGGTTCACCCCGAAGCCGCCGAGCTTCTCCACCGCCGACAGGTACTCGCCGTAGCTCTCCCACCCCCACGGAATGGACACGTCGAGAACCTCCGACGGCAGGTCCTCGATGTAGCAGAGCAGCTCCTGCAGGCTCTTCCGGTGCTGGGGGCGGACCGGAGCGAGCGACAGCGAGCAGTTCCCGACCAGGACGGTCGTCACCCCGTGCTGGGGCATCGGATCGCACAGCGGGTCCCAGAAGACCGTGGGGTCGAAATGCGTGTGGATGTCGATGAACCCCGGCGTGACATAGGCGCCGGACGCGTCGAGCATCCGCTCGCCCTCCGGCCGCAGGCCCGGCCCGATCTCCGCGATCCGGCCGTCGCGGACCCGGACGTCCGCCGCGCGGGCCGCGGCGCCCGTGCCGTCCACCACCAGTCCGCCGCGTACCAGCAGATCGTCCATTTAGAGGCTCCCAGGAGACAGCGACAAGGACTAGAAACAGTTAAATAATAATACTAAGATAACCGAGACGGGAAAGGAAGGCGAGGTGACAGATATTCACAACCGGGACTGGGCGGCCGCGATGACGGACGTCGATAGCCGAAACTGGCAGGCTGAGCCGACGGACATCACGGTGGGCCTGCGGGTGCCGTACGAACTGCCCGGCGGAGCCGCCGGCCTGCGGGACTTCGTGGCCCGCGCCGAGGCGACCGGGATCGACCGCCTGTTCACCGGCGACCACGTCATGTTCAAGGGCGGCCGCGGGTTCGACGGCCTGCTCAACGCGACCGCGATGGCCGTCGCCTCGCAGCGGCTGGCCGTGCAGACGGCGGTGTACCTGCTGCCCCTGCGCCATCCCGTCCCGGTGGCCCGCCAGGTGGCCACGCTAGCCGGGCTCGCGCCCGGCCGGCTCGTTTTCGGCGTGGGCCTGGGGGGCGAGGACCCGGCCGAGCTGCGCGCCTGCGGCGTCGACCCGGCCAGCCGGGGACGCCGGATGGACGAGGCCCTCGCCGTGCTCCGCCTGCTGCTGGCCGGCCGGGAGGTCACTCTGGCCGGCGACTTCTTCCGGCTGGACCGGGTGCGCGTTGCGCCGGCCCCGGAGCCGCCGGTGCCGATCGTGATCGGCGGGCGGTCCGACGCGGCCCTGCGCCGGGTCGCCCGGTTCGGCGACGGCTGGCTCGGTCTGTGGGTCTCGGCCGCGCGCTACGCGGACGCCGTGGGGCGGATCGGCAAGTACGCCGCGGAGGCGGGCCGGGCGGTCGCCGGGTGGGAGCACGGCATGCACGTGTGGTGCGGGCTCGGCACCCGGGCCAGCGCCGCCCGGGCCAGGCTGGCCGCCGTGATGGAGGCGTTCTACCACACTCCGTTCGGCAAATTTGACCGGTACTGCCCGTGCGGGACGCCGGCGGAG
>DASXLW010000198.1:0-7895 GCA_036496025.1 Streptosporangiaceae bacterium | reverse complement strand
CCCGGATGCCGTCCGCCCGCAGGTCCGTGGTCCCGCGGTAGCCGATGGCGGCGGGCAGCGGCGCGGACGCGGCCACCGCCCACTGCCGTGCCGTGCCCGGCCGGGCGCCGGGGGCCGGCGTGCGGTACATCGCGGTAAAACCGTCGCCGGGCCGGGCGACCTTGGCCCATTCAGCGCCGCCTGGGATAACGAAGGCGATCCCCGCAGTCCGGTCGGTGATCAGGCCGCCGTGGAAGGCCGGCGACGGCGCGGCAGACCCGCCGTGTCCGGCCAGCGCACCCACGAGAAACCAGGCTGCGACGCCCGCGACGACCATCGCCGCTGCGCCGCCGAGCACCCATCTGCGGGCTGCGAACGTGCCCTGGCCCGCGCCGGGTTCGGCCGAACGGTACACGGCCGTCCACGACTCCAGGGCAGGCTCGCGCCACGACGCCTGCAGGCCTGCTCCCCCCTTGCTCTCGGCGGGGAAGCCCGGGCCGGGCGGGCGGCCGGACCCGGTGACCGGGGCGGCTGGGGTTTCGATGCCGCCGAACGGCGCCGGGCCGGCGTGACCGCCGGTCGCCGGGCTTGCGGGCCGCTGGCCCGACCCGTCGTCGGCCGCCGCCGGGCGGGTCTCGCCCGACCACCTGACCCCGTCCCACCACCGCATGACGGCGGGGTTCTCGGGATCGGGATACCAGTCGGGGGCAGGATTCCCGGGCATAGCTCCCGAATGATAGCGGAGGCGGCTGGCGCCGAAGGCGTGAGTATACTAGAATATTCATTCGATATCCCGTTATCCTGGGGCTATGCCCGCCGACCATCTCCCGCCTTCCTGGCCGGCCGGGGTCCATCCGCCGGGCAGTGAGGGATTCGAGGGGACCGCGGTGACCTGGTTGCTCGACGTGGTCCCGCCGGACTACCGGCTGTACGGGGTGCTGCGCAGGCATCCGGTGGCGCTGGCCACGATCGCCCGGCACCACTTGGCCGCGGCCGTGCAGGGGGCGCGCGAGGGATACCGGATGGCGAGAACCGAGCTGACGCAGGCGCTCCCGCCGCACGCGGTGGACGCGGTGCTCGCCGCGTACCGGCGGGAGGGCCGCAGGCTGGTGGCCGCGTCCCGGTCGGTAGAGGTAGTCGAGCGCGCGCTGCGCGGCGAGACCTTCGCGCCGAAGATCGACGAGGGTTAGACAGGCTCTGGGAGGCGGGTCTCAGATGAGCGCGCCCGGCGGAGCCGGAGTCATGATCACCTTCGCCGGATCCGGCGACGCTTTCGGCAGCGGCGGCCGCTGCCAGGCGTGCATCCACCTGTCGGCCGGTGACGGTGCGGACCCCGTGCTGCTTGACTGCGGGGCCAGTTCGCTCAGCGCGCTGCGCAGGCTGGGCTTGGACCCCGGCGAGATCGCCGCCGTGTTCGTCTCCCACCTGCACGGAGACCACTTTGGCGGGCTGCCGTTCCTCATCCTCGACGGCCAGTTCAGCCATCGGCTCAGACCGCTGGCCGTGGCCGGGCCACCCGGGATCGCGCGCAGGCTCACCGAGACCATGGAGTGCCTGTTCCCCGGGTCGTCCGCCGTGTCTCGCCGGTTCCGGCTGGACGTGACCGAGTTGCCGCCCGGCGCGCCGCGCACCGTGGCCGGAGTCGAGGTCACCGGCTGGGAGGTCGACCATCCCAGTGGCGCCCCGGCGCTGGCGTTGCGGCTCGGGCTCGGCGGCAGGGTCATCGCTTACACCGGCGACACGGCCTGGACCGACACGCTGCTCGCGGTGGCCGACGGCGCGGACCTGCTCATCGCCGAGGCCTACCGGATGGACAATGCCGTCCCCTTCCATCTGCGGCACGCCGATCTGGCCGCGCGCAGGCACCTGCTCAACAGCGCGCGCATCGTGCTCACCCACATGGGACCCGATGTGCTCAGCCGGCTGGGCGAGGTGCTGTTCGAGACCGCCAGGGACGGGCTGGTGCTGGAGATCTGAGCGGTTCCGGCCTCAGAGCCTCAGGTCCGCAGCGGCGGCGACCAGCCGTCGCCGGACACGTACTCCCGGATCACTCGGGCCGGCACGCCGGCCACCACGCACCGGTCCGGGACGGCCCCCAGCACCACCGAGCCCGCGGCGACGACCACGTTCCGCCCGATGCACGCGCCGGGCAGGATGATCGCGCCCGCGCCGAGCCAGGTGCCCGAGCCGATGGAGACCGCTGTGTTGCGCGGCAGCTGCCGGCCGATTGGGATCTCCGGATCGCCGTAGCCGTGGTTCTGGTCGGTGATGTAGACGTAGGGCCCGGTGAACACGTCGTCACCGATATCGATCGAGTGATGGGCGACGACGTGGCTGCCCCAGCCGATCACGCAATGGTCGCCGATCCGCAGCACCGGCGGGACGCCAAGGTCCTGGCCGGGGACCATGCCCGCGCACATCGTCACGTGCTTGCCGACCAGCGTGCCCTCGCCGACCATGATCCACCGCTCGCCGTAGACGGACCCGGCCGGGAAGGCGAGCATCGAGCCCGGTCCGAACGAGGCGAACTTCTGCGCGGCCGGGGTGCCGGCGGTTATGACGCCCGCCTCCTGCACCGCCTGCCAGGCCCGGTGCACCAGCACCCACCGGGCGCGCCGGTAGCGACGGGTGACCGCAGACCTCCACGCCATGGCCGACAACGGTATCGTCCCGGGGTCCTCGCCCGCCCCTGGTCGGCCTAGCTCGAGGCGGCCAGCTGGCCGCAGGCGCCGTCGATCTCGCTGCCCCGGGTGTCCCGGACTGTGACCGGCACGCCGTGGGCCTGGATCCGGCCGGTGAACTCATCCATCACCCCCGGCGCGGAGGCGGTCCACTTCGAGCCCGGCGTCGGGTTGAGCGGGATCAGGTTCACGTGCGTGAGCCGGCCGGCCAGCAGCGCACCCAGCGCGTCCGCCCGCCACGGCTGGTCGTTGACGTCCCGGATCAGCGCGTACTCGATCGAGACCCGACGCCCGGTCGCCGCGGCGTAGCCCCAGGCGGCGTCGAGAACTTCGGCCACCGGCCAGCGGCGGTTCACCGGCACCAATTCATCACGCAGCTCGTCATCGGGTGCGTGCAGCGACACGGCGAGCGTCACGGCCAGCCCCTCGGAGGTCAGCCGGCGGACGGCGGGCACCAGGCCCACCGTCGAGACGGTGACGTGCCGCTGGGACAGACCCAGACCGTCCGGCTGCGGGTCGGTGATGCGGCGGACCGCGGACAGCACACTGCGGTAGTTGGCCAGCGGCTCGCCCATCCCCATGAACACCACATTGGACAGGCGGCATGGGCTGCCGCCCGCACCGCCGCTGGCCAGCACCCGGGCCGCCGCGACCACCTGCTCGACGATCTCGCCGGCCGACAGGTTGCGGGTCAGGCCGGCCTGCCCGGTAGCGCAGAACGGGCAGCCCATCCCGCAGCCTGCCTGTGACGACACGCACGCGGTGGCGCGGTCGGGGTAACGCATGATCACCGATTCCAGCCGCGCGCCGTCGAACGCCCGCCATAGCGTCTTCCTGGTCATGCCTTGGTCGCAGCTGAGCTCGCGCTCGCGGATCAGCAGCCGCGGCAGCAGCTCGGCCGCCAGTGCGGACCGGGACGATGCGGGGACGTCGGTCATCTGGTCCGGTTCATCGGTCAGCCGGGCGAAATAGTGCCTGGACAGCTGGTCGCCCCGGAACGGCGGCTCACCGAGTTGCGCGGCCGCGGCCCGGCGTGCGGGCGGGTCGAGATCGGCGAGGTGACGTGGCGGTTTAGTCATATCAGGTTCATTAACTTAGTAGATTCCTCCCATGCCGAAGATGCGCGCCCGGCCGGGACAGGCAGACCCCCAGATCCTCATGCAGAGCACCAGTCCCTACGAGAGCCGGCGCATGCTCGTCGAGTACGACGGGACCACTACGGCAGCGTACTTGAACGACGAGGCTAACTCGATCGCCGCCACCTGGATCGCCAATCACCAGCCGGCCCCGCCGACAACCGATCTGAGCAGGCTGAACGCCGGCCGGGCGCCTATCATGCCGGTCGCCCATACCAAGCATCCGGCCGGCCGGTCGCCGCTCGATCCCGATAGCCTTGCCGTGCTCTGGTTCGAGGAGGGCGACGGCGCGGCCGTCTTCGAGAACGGGCAGCTGCTCGCGGTCATCCCCGGCTGGGCCGATATGACCAAGGGCATGCCCGGATATAGCCGTGACATCATTGGCCAGACGCCGTTCGGATGGTCGCTCGATGACGCGATGGAGGGACTCGGCCCGCGTACCGAGCAGGCCAGCGCGTTCTGGAAGTGGCGGGATGCTTCGGGCTCGTGGGGCAACTTCCAGCAGGCGGTCCTCGGTCACCTGCTGAGCCGGCTGGGGCCCGGAGCCCATTACTGGGACGCGGGCGGGGGCAAGCAGCCTGCGGTGGGTGTGTCCGAGCGCCCGGCGACCGCGGATCGCCCGTACACCGTGCTGTCCACCGTCGGGATGAGCTGCCAGCGGATGCCCGTGGTCGAGCAGTTCATCGAGGAGGCGGACGAGTACACCAGGATCGAGCTGGCCATGGCGACGAGCATGCCCAGCACTCAGGCGGCGCGGATCTTTCTCTGGCTGGCGCAGTACCCGTGGCGGGCGGTCACCTGGTTCGGCCCGGGGCACAGCGTCCGCTGGTACCACAAGCCCGCCACCTTCCCGCTCGGCGGAGGCAACGAGGCGGTGCTCCTGCTCGACGACCCGGGCGGGCTGGTCGGCCCGGACGTGCCGGATCTGGACGGCTTCTCGTTCGGCGGCGACCCGGTCCGCTGGCTGTGGGTGATCCCGATCACCGAACGGGAGCGGCTGCTGGCCAAGGAGCGGGGCTCGGCCAGCCTGGTGAACGAGCTCGCCGCCCAGCGACGCAGCTGGGTCGTCAGTGCGGGATAAACGCCAGCAGCAGCAGCCAGGCCACCGGCGCACTGAGCAGCAGCGCGTCAATCCGGTCCAGGATGCCGCCGTGCCCGGGCAGGAGCGTCCCCATGTCCTTGATGCCCAGGTCCCGCTTGATCATCGATTCGACCAGGTCGCCCAGGGTGGCCACCGCGACCACGGCGGCGCCTAGCAGCAGTCCCTGCCAGGCGTGTCCGGGCAGCAGGACGGGCAGCAGGACTCCCCCGGCCACCAGGCAGGCGAGCGCCGAGCCGGCCAGGCCTTCCCAGGTCTTGTGCGGGCTGATCGCGGGAGCCAAGCGGTGCTTGCCCAGGTAGCTGCCGGCGAAGAAGCCGCCGATGTCGCTGCTGACGGTGACCGCGATGAACAGGAAGGCCCGGTGCCCCCCGTCGGGCTCGCTGATCATGAAGACCGCGAAGAGCGCGAGCAGCGGCAGGTAGAACAGCGCGAAGATCCCCGCCGTGGCGTCCCGCACATAGCCTGCGGTCGGGCCGCGCAGCCGCCAGCCGATCACGACGATCACCGTGAGCCCCAGTGCGGCGAACGCGCCGCGATAGCCGAGCCAGTACCCGCAGGTCCAGATCGCTGCCCCGCCCACGCAGAGGGGGATCACCGGGATCGTGATCTCGCGTGCCCGCAGCGCCCGGCTCAGCTCGCCGATGGCGATCGCGATCGCGGCCCCCATGAGGATGAGGAAGGTCGACTTCACCGTGAACAGGGCGGCGACGGCGAGCGCGCCCAGACCCGCCCCCACCGCGATGGCGGCGGGGAGGTTGCGCCCGCTGCGGGAGGACCGATCGTCGCCGGGCTGAGCGTCTTGCTCCGGCTCGCCGTCAGCGGCGGGCGTCGGTTCGGCTTTGTCCGTTTCGCCGCTTTCTATGTCCGGCCCTTGCGCATGGAGGTCCAAGTTGGGTCGTACCTAGACCTCGAGGAGCTCGGCTTCCTTGTGCTTAAGCAGCTCGTCCACCTGCGTGACGTAGGTGTGCGTCAGGTCGTCGAGCTCGCGCTCGGCCCGGCGTACGTCGTCCTCCCCCGCGTCGCCGTTCTTGGCCAGCTTGTCGAGCGCGTCCTTGGAGTGCCGACGGATGTTGCGGATGGCGACCCGCCCCTCCTCCGCCTTGCGGTGCGCGACCTTGACGTACTCGCGGCGGCGCTCCTCGGAAAGATCGGGGAAGACCACGCGGATGATCGCGCCGTCGTTGGACGGGTTCACGCCCAGGTCGCTGTTGCGGATGGCCTTCTCGATCGATCCCAGCGACGACTTGTCGAATGGCTGTATCACGACCATGCGCGGCTCGGGGATATGAAACGAGGCCAGCTGGTTGACCGGGGTCTGGGTACCGTAATACTCCGCCGTGATCTTAGCGAACATGGCCGGGTGAGCACGCCCGGTGCGGATGCCGGCGAATTCTTCCTTGGCGACGGAGACGGCCTTCTCCATCTTCTCTTCGGCATCGAAGAGGGTTTCCTCAATCACGTCGGCTCCCGGTCATCAGGTTTCGGAGGTGCCGGACTCGCACACCAGTGTCCCGATCTTTTCACCCCGGACCGCCCGGACCACGTTGCCAGGCTCCATCAAAGCGAAAACCACGATCGGCAGGCCGTTATCCCGGCACAGGCTGATCGCGGTCGCGTCCATGACCTTCAGCCCGCGGCTGAGCACCTCGGTGTAGTCCAGCTGCTCGAACCTGACCGCGCCCGGCATCGTGCGCGGGTCGGCGTCGTACACGCCGTCCACCTGTGTGCCCTTCAGCACCGCCTCGGCCCCGATCTCCAGTGCGCGCTGGGCGGCAGCAGTGTCGGTGGAGAAGTACGGCGCGCCGAGGCCGGCGCCGAAGATGACCACGCGGCCCTTCTCCAGGTGCCGGATGGCCCGCCGGGGGATGTACGGCTCGGCCACCTGGCCCATGGTGATGGCGGTCTGCACGCGGGTCTCGACACCCAGCTTCTCCAGCACGTCCTGCAGTGCCAGGCAGTTGATCACCGTGCTGAGCATGCCCATGTAGTCGGCGCGGGCCCGGTCGATGCCGCGCTCGGCCAGCACCCGGCCGCGGAACATGTTTCCGCCGCCGAGCACCACCGCGACCTGAGTACCCTCCCGGACCGCGGCGGCGATCTGTTCCGCGATCTGCGCCACCACGTCGGGATCAATGCCGAGTGGTTCATCGCCGGAGAAGGCCGCACCGGACAGCTTGAGCACCACGCGGTGCCAGGTCCGGTGCATCGTCGCGTTGGTGTCCTGCGCGCCAGGATCTGTCACTACGCGGCCTCCTCCCGGGAGGTGTCAGGCTTGCCCCACCTGGAAATGCGCGAAGCCGCGGACGGCTACGCCGTTCTCGTCCAGCACCTGCTGGACGGTCTTCTTCGGCTCCTTGATGAAGGCCTGCTCGACGAGCACGCCTCCCTCTCCGGCGAAGACCCGGTTGAGCCGTCCCTCGACGATCTTCGGGATGATCTGCTCCGGCTTGCCCTCGTCGCGGGTGATCTGCTCGGCGATCCGGCGCTCCCGCTCGATGACGTCGGCGGGCACGTCCTCGCGCCGCAGGTACTTCGGCCGCAGCGCGACGATCTGCTGCGCGATCTCCTTGGTCACCTCGCCGCCGTCGGAGTCGAACTGGACCAGCGCGCCCCTGGTCGGCGGCAGCGACGGGTCAGTCTTGTGCAGGTAGCTGGCGATGTAACCGCCGTCAAACCGGGCGAACCGGCCGAGCTCAAGCTTCTCCTTGAGCGAGGCGGCCGCCTCTTCGATGAGCCGCTGTACGGTCTTGCCCGGCGCCGACACGGCCTCGGCGGAAAGCAGGGCGAGCCGGTCGGCAGGCTGAGCCGCCTTGGCCGCAGCGGAGATGTCCGCCGCCAGCTGGCCGAACACCTTGTTCTTGGCCACGAAGTCGGTCTCGCAGTTGAGCTCGAACATCATGCCCGACTCGGTCCCGTCGAGCACCACCGCTACCAAGCCATTGGCCGCCGTTCGGTCGGCTCGCTTGCCCACATCCTTGACGCCCTTGATCCGCAGCG
>DASXLW010000197.1:0-27592 GCA_036496025.1 Streptosporangiaceae bacterium | reverse complement strand
CAGGCCGAGGCCGGTCCCGCCAGAGGTCCTGGCCTGGTCGGCCCGGTAAAAGCGCTCGAAGACATGCGCGGCCTGCTCGCGCGTCAGGCCGGGCCCGTGATCGATGACTTCCAGTACCGCGGCCGGCTGACTGGTGACTTTGTCGGCGGTGCCTGCTGACCAGGCGTCAGCAACCTCGGCGGGCTCGGCCGCGATCTCGTCGCCGGTGACCGCTGCGTCGCCGGCGACCGCTGCGTCGCCGGCGACCGCTGTATCGCCAGTGACCGCGGTGTCGTCGGTGACCGCGGCGTCGTCGGTATCTAGCGTGTCGCCGGCCGCCGCAGCCCGGAGGCTGAATTGATCCGGCTCCGCCGGGCCGCCGGCGGCATCCGGGGACGGGAGTGCAGGCGGTGGCGGCGGTGCGATCGCGACTGGCGCCTCGTTTAGGTTGCCGGACCTGATCAGTACGTCGATGGGAGTGCCGTCAGGCGTGTGCGACAGCGCGTTGCTCATCAGGTTGCCGATGACCTGCCGGAGCCGGACCTCGTCACCGATGACGAGCAGCGCGGCGCCAGATCCGACGGTCAGGTTGATGCTGCGGTTCGGGGCGACGACGCGCGCATCGTGCACGGCATCAGCGGCGAGGGAGAGCAAGTCGACCGGCCGGGCCTCGAGCGGCCGCTGCTGATCAAGCCTGGCCAGCAGCAGCATGTCCTCCACCAGGATGCCCATCCGGGACGCCTCTTGCTCGACGCGGCGCATGATCCGGTCGAGGTCGGCCGGCGCTAGCTCGCCTGCCCCGTTGCTGCCGATATCGATCCCGCCACGCTGGCGGTAATACTCGGCGAACCCGCGGATCGCCGTCAGTGGAGTCCGCAACTCGTGGCTGGCGTCAGCGACGAACTGGCGCATCTTTTCCTCAGAGCGCCGCGCCGCCTCCTCCGACCTTGCCCGTGAACGGAATGCCGACTCGATCTGGCTGAGCATGGCGTTGAGCGACCGGCCGAGCCGGCCTACCTCGGTCCGCGGATCACGCTCGGGCACGCGTCGGCTGAGATCACCGGCCGCGATAGCGCCCGCGGTCTTCTCGATGTCAGTCAGCGGCCGCAAGCTGCGGCGCACGACAGCGACGCCGATCACGAGCAGGCCGAGCAGCAGAATGACGCTGACGACGACGTCGATGGCGGCGAGCTGGCCGATAGTCGTGTAGACGCCAGTGACGTCCACAGCTAGCGCGATCGTGCCGCTCACCGTGCCAGAAGACGTGTTGAACTGGGCCGATTGCAGTAGCACGCGCCAGCGCCCGCCGCCCATCTGCGCGTGGACCGTAACGATGCCGCCACCGTGGGCCGCGAGCCAGCTGGAGCTCGTCGGCAGTTCGGGGCCGGGCATGGGCCGGGTTGGCATAAGTCCGTTCGGCCCGAAGCCGCCCGACCCGAAGGTCCCCGTCGTCGGCTGAATCACCTGGTGGATCTTGCCAGCTGAGATCCAGTCCAGTGCCACTCCTGGCTGGGCGCCCTGAGTCCCGATGGCGAGGTATTTGCCGACCGCTACGGTGGCCGAGTTGGCGCTAGCGGTCAGCTGGTCGTCGGGCGGCCCGAGCAGATCGTTCCGCAATATGGCGATGCCCGCCACACTGATCACGGCGAGCGCTATCGCGACGAGCGTGAGCAACGCCGTGATCAGCTTGATGCGCAGGGGCGTCCGCTTTGGCAGGTCCGTGACGGACCGCCAGTACCCGCCGCCTCGACCTGCTTGAACCATGGAGATCAGTACGCCTAGGAGTGCGGAAGCCTGAGCACGTAGCCGACACCGCGCAGCGTGTGCAGCAGATGCGGCTCGGTCTTGTCGACCTTGCGGCGGAGTACGGACACATAAGACTCGACGATGCCGGTGTCGCCGCGGAAGTCGTAGTCCCACACATGGTCGAGGATCTGCATCTTCGACAGCACCCGGTTGGCGTTGCTCATGAAGTACCTGAGCAGCTTGAACTCGGTGGGGGAGAGCTGGATCTGGGCACCGTTCCGCCACACCTCGTGGCTGTCCTCGTCGAGTTCGAGGTCGGCGAACTTCAGCCGTGGCGTGGGCTCGGTGCCGTCGCCGCGGGTGCGGCGCAGCACGGCCCTGATCCGCGCGATGACCTCTTCCAGGCTGAACGGCTTGGTGACGTAGTCGTCGCCGCCGAGCGTGAGCCCGCGGATCTTGTCCTCGGTGGCATCCCGCGCGGTCAGGAAGACCACCGGGATCCGCGCCCCGCCGCCGCGCAGCCGCCGGACCACGTCGAACCCGTCCATGTCGGGGAGCATCACGTCGAGCACGATGAGGTCGGGGCGATGCCGCTGCGCGGCCTGCACGGCCTCCCCGCCCGCGGCCGCGGTGACCACGTCGAATCCCGCGTAGCGCAGGCTCGCGGACAGCAGCTCGAGGATGTTCGGTTCGTCCTCGACGACCAGCAGCCGGGCATCCGGCTGACGCCTCGCGTCGCTCGCCGCTGTGCTCATAGTCGACAAGGTTACCCACCAGGCTGGATGTTTCCTGAACGCGTGCTGAGGAATCGTCACCCGCCGCGCTCCGGACCCGGGTCGGGCAGTCGGGCCGGCTGGTCAGCAGCCGGCCCGGGCGTCAGCCCGCCGCGCCGTCGTGGGTGCCCTGCCAGTACGCGATCGCGGCTGGTCGGGAGCCGATGCCAAGCTTGGCGTAGATCCGGTTGACGTGGTTCTTCACCGTTTTCTCCGCGACGGTCAGCTTGGCCGCGATCTCGCCGTTGGAATGTCCCGCGGCGATGAGCGTCATGATTTCCGTCTCGCGGGCGGAGAGGCTGGGAGCAGAGGTGCCGGGGATGCTATCGGTGCTCATACGACCTCCGGGTCGCGCCCCGTAACGGATTGTGACGATACGCATGATACCGAATAAGCCCGGATTAACCTATGAGCAGCAAGAGCCGACCACCCGCGGCCTACGTCCCGAGCTTGGACCCGCTGAGCAGTTGCCTGGGCACCCTGCGGTCGGCGGCGAGATCCCGGAAGAGCTGGTGGGCCTGCGCGGTGTTCAGTTGCACGGCGTCTCCGGCATTGGACGTGGGGTAGTTCGCGTTGGCGACCGGCACGGTCGTGGTCTGCGGATTCCGCAGCGCGAACGCCACCTGGATGAGCTGGTACAGGTGCGTGCCCGAGTCGACCGTGATGGCGCCGGCCGTGCCGAACGCCGCAGGGACCGACTGGAACGGGTTGACGATGGTTCCCGTGCTGGTGAGCTTGCTCAGCAGCGACTTGAGGAACAGCCGCTGGTCCTGGACCCGCTGCAGGTCCTGGTTGGCGAAGTCGTGCCGGTCGCGCACGTAGCTGAGTGCCTCGCCGCCGTTGAGCGTCTGGCAGCCCGCCTTGAGGTTCAGCCCCGAGGCCCGGTCCTTGAGCGGTCGGGGCAGGCACATGTTCACCCCGCCGACCGAGTTGACCACGTTGACGAAGCCGCCAAAGCCAATCTCCATGAAGTGGTTGATGCGCAGGCCGGTGAGATTCTGCACGGTCTCAGCCATCAGCTTGGGCCCGCCGAACGAGTACGCGGCGTTGAGCTTGTTGTAGCCGTGGCCCGGGATCGGCACGTAGGAGTCGCGGGGCAGGCTGACCAGCACGGCGCGTGTTCCGTTGGACGGGACGTGCAGCAGCATGACCGTGTCCGACCGATGGCCGCTGATGTCGCGGCCGGTCGAGTACTGGCGCTCCTGGGCCCGGGTCAGTCCCTGCCGGCTGTCCGAGCCGGTGATGAGCCAGTTGGACCCGGCCGAGGCGGCCGGGCGGCCCGAGTAGTCGACGAGCACGTTCTCCCGGTGCAGCTTGGAGTCCAGGTAGAAGTACAGGCCGACCCCCACGACCAGGATGAGCACGACGAGGGCGGCGATGACCTTGATCCACCGGCCCGGCCTGCGCCAGCCGCTGCGGCCGGACCCGTCGGCCGGCCGGCCGGTCTGGGCCGGAGGCTGCTGCGGCCAATGGCTCGGCGGAACCGGGCCGTTCTCATAGCCGTCCTCGTAGCCGGTGCCCGGCTGCCCCGTCCCGGTCCGGCTGCCGCCGGACGACAGCCGCACGGTGGGATCGGACGGTCCAGCCGCGGGCGCGTCGCCGCCCGCCGCCGCGCGCGGCGGGCTGTCGCGGTACCAGCCATCCGGCCACTCGCTCATGCGGTTTCCTTCCGCCAGGTGATCACTCTCGCAGCGGACCAGGTGCAGCGACCTCTGCCCGCGCGCGGGCAGACTTAACCGCTCCCGCCCGCACCCGCGGCTCCATTGTGCAACCACCGCGGTAGTGACCAGGCCCTGCTGCGCCGACTTCCAGAAACCTGGAAGTCGGCGCGGCGCCCGGCTTCATCACCGTGGGCGGGTGGTCCGGTCGCGCCAGGCCGGGCCCAGCGCTACGAGGATCACCACGGCGGTGATGGCGAAGGCGGCCGGGTAGCCGGTGCGGGCGACGAACAGGCCGAACGCGGCCGGGCCGATCCCGTAGCCCAGGTCGTAGGCCATGTTCCACAGCGCGCTGACCATGCCGTACCCGGACGGCGGCACCCGGTCCATCATCTGCGTGAGCGTGGATGTCTGGCAGACCCCGAAGCCCGTCCCGAACGCGGCCATCGCCACCGTCAGCGTGACCAGGTTCGTCGCCCAGACCAGGCCGGCCATCCCGCCGGCCGCGATGACCAGCCCGGGAATGAGCAGCCGGCCGTGTCCGTGCCGGTCGCCCTGCTTGCCGGCCCACCAGCGGGCGATCGTCGCGGTGATCGCCTGCACGAACAGGCCGACCGCGGCGATGTTGCCCGATACCCCGGCGGCCAGCGGGACGAACGCGACCACGACCCCGGCGGACACGGTGGTAGCGGCGAAGGCGAGGGCGGGACGCAGCTGCTCGCCGCGCCGCAGGCCGGCCTTCAGCCCGATCGGCGGCTCGGCGCCGTGGCCCGCGGCGGCCTGGCGGTGATCGGCGACGCCGGTCAGCCAGGGCACGGCGGCCAGCGGGGCCAGCGCCGAGAGGCCGGCGACCGCGATCACCAGCGCGAAGCCGGCGTGCCCGGCGAGCCACACCCCGGACGGCAGGGCCACCACGCCGGGCACGCAGCTCACCACGCCGGACAGGCCGACCGCCTCGCCCCGCCGCTCCCGCGGCGCCAGCGAGACCACCAGCGCGCCGGTGACCACGACGAGCAGGCCGAAGCCCAGGCCGCGGACCAGGCTGACCGCGACGATCGTGGCGACCTGATCGGAAACCAGCAGCAGCAACGTCGGCGTTCCCAGCAATGCCAGCCCGACAGCCAGCACCGGCGCGTTGCCGAACCGGTTCATCAGGCTGGGCGCGGCGAACTCGGCCGCCACGCCGGACAGCATCAGCACGCCCGTCACGAGCCCGGCCCCCGCGCTGCCGGCGCCGGCTGCTGTGGCGAACAGCGGCGTGACCGACAGCATCAGGTAGAAGCTGGTCAGCGTGCCCAGCGAGCAGCCGAAGACCAGGACCAGCCGGCCGGAGAGGATCCGCGCCCTCGGGGCGTCTTGCCGGGCGGTGGGCGCTGCGTGCGTCAGAGTGCTCATGGGCACGACGCTAGGGTTTCCAAGTGGGTCTTGATAAGTTCCAATTTCATGGCGATTCAATGGTCCGGTTTGGGACCGGGGCTGCTGCTGCGGCTTGACCGCGACAGCGGCCAGCCGCTCCGGTCCCAGCTGGAAACGGGGCTGCGTGAAGCGATCAGGTCGGGCCGTCTGCACGTGGGGGAGCGGGTGCCGTCATCCCGGGAACTCGCGCGCGAGCTCAGCATCTCCCGCGGCCTGGTGCAAGAGTGCTACGGCCAGCTGCTGGCCGAGGGTTACCTGGCCAGCCAGGTCGGGTCGGCCACCCGGGTCGCGCCGGGCGCTGTCCCGCTGTCGCCGGCGCCGGCGCCGGCGGCCACGCCGCAGCCGCCACGGCCGCCCCGGCTGATCGCGGACTTCCGGTCCGGTGTGCCGGACTTGTCGAGCTTCCCCCGCGGCGACTGGGTGTGGGCTACCCGCGAGGCGTGCAGCCGGGTGGCCGCGCCGGATCTCGGCTATATCGACCGGCGCGGCAGCCCGCTCCTGCGCGAGGTGCTCGCGGCCTATCTGCGGCGGGTCCGAGCGGCGGCCGCCGACCAGGAGCGCGTGGTCATCTGCACCGGGTTCGCCCAGGGTCTGGGCGTCGTGGTCCGCGCGCTGGCCCGGCGCGGTGTCCGGCGGGTCGCCTTCGAGGACCCCGGCTACGGAGCCGTCGAGACCAGCGAGTCGATGCAGACGGTGCTGGCGGCGGGTGTCGAGGTGGTGTCCGTGCCCGTCGACGAGCAGGGTCTTGACGTCGCCGCGCTGGAAGCGACCGGGGCCCGCGCCGTCGTCGTCACTCCGGCGCACCAGTCACCCACCGGCGTGGTGCTGGCCGCGCAGCGCCGCCACGAGCTGGTGGCCTGGGCCGGCCGCCACGACGCCTTCGTCATCGAAGACGACTACGACTCCGAATTCCGCTACGACCGGGAGCCGGTCGGGCTGCTGCAGGGACTGGCCCCCGATCGCGTGTTCGCCGTCGGCACCGTGAGCAAGTCGCTGGCGCCGGCGATCCGGCTCGGCTGGGTGGTTGTCCCGCCGAGCCTGGTCACCGGCGTAGCGGCCGAGAAGCACATCAGCGACCGCGGCACGTCCGGCGTGGACCAGCTCGCGGTCGCGGCGCTGCTCGAGTCCGGACGTTATGACCGGCACCTGCGCCGGATGCGCGCGGTCTACGGGGGGCGCCGCGGCGTACTGATCGAGGCGCTGGCCCGGCACGCGCCGCAGGTGAGGCTGACCGGCCTGGCCGCGGGCTTCCATGCCGTCGCGCACCTGCCCCCGTCGGCCGGCGAGCTGGCCGTCGTCAGTGCCGCGCGGCAGCGCTCGGTCGGCCTGTACGGGATGAGCATGTACCGCGCGTCGGGCGCGGTGGCTCCGCCTCAGCTCGTGCTCGGTTTCGGCTGCGTCGGCGAACGTGCCATCGAATCAGGAATCCGGGCCGTGGCCGACCTGCTGCGCTGACCGGTCCTCCGCGTCCGGGTGCTGCTCGTCGTGCGCCCGCTGATGGCGGAAACCGGGCAGCAGGCGGGCCAGGACGAGCGCGCCGGCGACGCACGCCAGCCCTCCGGAGACCACCGACGTCGTATCGCCGAACACGGCGGCCACCGCTCCCGCCTCGAAGTCGCCGACCCGGGGACCGCCGGCCACCACCGCCATCTGCAGGCCCGACAGGCGGCCGCGCAGCGCGTCCGGGACCGAGAGCTGGATGATGGTATTGCGGAACACCGCCGAGATCACGTCGGCCCAGCCGGCCACCGCCAGCAGGACCAGCGCCGCGGGCAGCCAGGACACCAGGCCGAAGCCGGTGATGGCCAGGCCCCACGCGATGACCGCGATGATCACGGCCAGGCCCTGCCGACGTACCCGGCCGACCCAGCCGGTGGTCAGCGCGCCGGCCAGGGCCCCGGCGCCGGGAGCGGCGTACAGGAAGCCGACCGTGGCGGCGCCGCCGCCGAAGACCGTGCTGGCCAGCGCCGGGAACAGCGCTCGGGGCATCCCGAACACCATCGCGTTGATGTCGATCACGTAAGCGCCCTGGATGGCCTGGCGCCCGCGCAGGAAGGCGAAGCCCTCGACGATCGAGCGAAGCCCGGGCCGGTGGCCCCCGTGGCCCGGACGCTGCGGGGAAATCAGGAATACCGACAGCAGCGACGCGCCGAAACTGGCCACGTCCATCCAGTACACGAAGCGGATCCCGGGCCCGGCCAGCAGCAGCCCGGCAACGGCCGGCCCGGCTACCGCACCGAGCTGGAACAGCGCCTGGAACATGGCGTTGGCGGTGGACACCTCTGACCGCCGGACCATGTTCGGGACCATGGCGCTGCGCGCCGAGCTGTCGAATCCGCTCAGCGTGGCGGCCACGGCCGGCAGGACGAACAGCGGCCACAGCGCGGGCATCAGGTCCGCGTTGACCGCCAGGCCAGCGCTGCAGGCTGCCGCCAGCGACTCGACCACCAGCAGCAGGCGCCGGCGGTCGACGGCATCGACCACCGAGCCCCCGACCAGCGACCCGATGACCAGCGGGAAGAGCTGGACGAGCGAGACCAGCCCGACGTCGAGCGAGGAGCGGGTCAGCTCGTACACCTGGTACGGCACCGCGACCGCGGTCAGCTGGGTGCCCAGGACCGACACCGTCTGCCCGCTGATCAGGGCGCGGAAGTCGCGGGAGCGCCGCAGCGGCGTGATGTCGATGAGCAGGCGCCGGGCCGGCTTCCGCCCGGTCACGCCTTGATCGCGGCCCGGGCCCGGGCCGCCCGGACCGCGGCCGAGAGCGTGTCGATGTCGTAGGCACCCTGGTGCCGGATCCCGTTGATGAAGAACGTGGGCGTGCCCGACACCCCGCTGAGGTCGGCGGAGTCCACGTCCTCGGCCACGTGGGCCGCTCCGGCGTGCTGCTTGAGGTCGTCGGTGAACCGCGGGATGTCGAGGCCGAGGCTGGCGGCATAGCCGACCAGGTCCGGGGGCCGCAGGGCTCCCTGGTGACCGAGCAGCAGGTCGTGCATCTCCCAGAAGGCATCTTGCCTGGCCGCCGCCTCGGCCGCCTCCGCAGCGGCCTGAGCGTTCGGGTGCACGTCGTTGAGCGGCAGGTGCCGCCAGACGTAACGAACGTCGCCGTAGTCGGCCAGCAGCTCGCGAACCACCGGCTCCGCCTGGCCGCAATACGGGCACTCGAAGTCTCCGTACTCGACCACGGTGACCGGCGACTTCTTCGGGCCGCGCACGTGGTCGCGCTCGGGGTCGACCGGCACGGCGAGATCGGTGATGACCTGCGACGTGCCGAACAGAGCGCGGATCTTCAGCGGCTTGGGCAGCCGCGCGACCAGCCGGAACACGGTCCAGGCGAGCGCGGACGCGACGATCGCCGCCGACAGCACCCCCACCCTGGCCTCCTCGAGCTGCGCGCCGCGGAAGGCGAGCGAGGCGATCAGCAGCGACACGGTGAAGCCGATGCCGCCGATCGCCCCCGCCCCGGCGACCGCCGCCCAGCCGACCGGCGGCCGGATCCGCCCGCGGCTGACCCGGGTGACCAGCCAGGCGGCGCCGGCCGTCCCGAGCGGCTTGCCCACGACGTAGCCGACCAGGATGCCCAGCGTGATCGGCGAGGTGAACGCGCGGGCCAGGAAGCTGCCGCTGATCACCACGCCGGTGTTGCTCAGCGCGAACAGCGGCACGATGACATAGCTGGTCAGCGGGTGGTAGATCTGCTGCAGCCGGTCGTTGGGCGACAGCGCGGTCCGCACTCCCTCGCGTGCCGACTGGGCCAGCTCCGGCGTCGGTTGCTCGCGGAACATACGGAACAGGTCGGACGCCCGCTCCAGGTCGCCGCGCGCGGCCGGCCGCGCGTAGGTCATCAGCCCTATCACGAGCCCGACCAGCACCGGGTCGACGCCGGACTTGAAGATCGCGATCCACGCCGCCACCCCCAGCAGCGCGTACGCCGGACCATAGCGGACGCCTGCCGCCCGCAGGACGGCCACGCCGCCCAGGATGGCCAGCCCGGTCAGCAGCGCATCTACGTGGATCTGGCCGCTGTAAGCAAAGGCGATGACCGTGATGCCGGCCAGGTCGTCGACGACGGAGAACGTGAGCAGGTAGGTGCGGACCCGGTCCGGGAGGTGCCTGCCGACCAGAGCGAGCATCCCCAGCGCGAACGCGGTGTCGGTGGACATCGCCGTGCCCCAGCCGTGCGCCGACGGACGGCCGGCGTTGATCAGGAGGTAGATCGCGATCGGCACGATCATCCCGCCCGCGCCGGCCAGCAGCGGCAGGGCCAGCCGGCGGCGCTCGCGCAGCTCGCCCATGTCGAACTCGCGCCGCGCTTCCAGGCCCACCACCAGGAAGAAGAATGTCATCAGGCCGGAGTTGATCCAGCCGCCCAGGTCCTGGGACAGGCTGGCGCTGCCGAGGCTGACCGACAGCCGGGTGTCCCACACCGTCCGGTAGGACGCGGCGTCGATGTTCACCCAGACCAGCGCGGTCACCGTCGCGGCCAGCAGGACCGCCGCGCTGCCGGTCTCGGTGCGCAGGAACTGCCGCAGCGGGGTCTGCAGGTTCCGCGCCCACGCGGTCCGCCCGGAGTAGACCACAGGGCCCGACGCGGACTCGGTCATGGCGTGATTGTCTCCCGGCCCGCGCGGCCCACCAAGATCGATGTACCGTTTCCTCCCCGGGAGGGGAGGCGATGTGCGATCGATGACCGGGGGGAGGGACGGGCCGCCCTGGGCGGCCTAGACGTCGGGCTCATCCTGCACGTGCACGGCCGCTTCCTCGGCGCCGGCGGCGCCGGCGTCGATCCCCACGTCGCGGGCGACCAGGTCGGCCTCGGCGTCGGGGTGCGCTCCCTCGTCCTCCGCGACGAGCCGCCCGGCCCTGGGCTCGGGATAATCGCTGGCCAGCGGGGCGTCCTGCGGAAGATCTCCCTCCGCATACGGGTCGCCCTCAGGCTCCTCCTCGGCGAGCAGCTGATCGAGTGACTCGCCGACCCGCTCCTCCGCCAGCGTCGTGCCGAACCGCTCGCCGGCCGACCACCGGTCCGCAGGCTCTATCCCGGTGTCCAGCAGATCGTCGCCGGGGTCGCCCTCGAGCGTGTCCGACGCGTCCAGGACGCCGTCGCCTTCGGGGTCTTCGTCCTCGAGGTCGTACGTCTCGTCGTCGGGCATGGCGCTCGCACCCTCCTCGGCTGGCCTGACTTCGGCTCACCGGCACGATACCCGGCGCCGGCGCCTGGCCCGGCGGGCATCCCCGACCGCCGCGCCGGTTGCCGCCCGCCCGGGCCCGCGTGGCAGCATGGCCGGGTGGACCGCCCCGACACGCGCGCGCTGTGGAACGCCAACGCGCCGGCCTGGACGGAGCTGTCGCGAGCCGGGTTCGACTTCTACCGGGATCTGGTCAACACCCCGGCGTTCTTCGCCATGCTCCCGCCGGTCGAGGGCCTGTGGTGCCTCGACCTGGGCTGCGGCGAGGGGCACAACACGCGCCTGCTGGCCGGCCGGGGCGCCCGCGTCCTAGCGCTCGACATCGCCGAGTTCTTCATCGAGGCTGCGGCCGCGGCGGACCGGGACGGGGTTCGCTTCATCCTCGGCGACGGTGCCGTACTCCCGCTGCGCCCGGGCTGCCTCGACGCGGTGACCGCGTTCATGAGCCTGATGGACGTCGCCGATCCCGAGCGAACGCTGCGCGAGGTGAGCCGGGTGCTGCGGCCCGGCGGATTCGTGCAGTTCTCGGTGGTTCACCCGGCCACGTCGACCCCGGTCAGGCGATGGGTCAACGACGAGTCGGGGGAGCGGCAGGCGCTGGCCATCGGTGATTACTTCTACCAGGGTCCGCTGACCGAGACCTGGAGCTTCGGTGCCGCGCCGTCCGGGCTGCGAGCCCGGCACCGGCCGTTCACGATCACCTACGCGCGGCGGACGCTGGCCGGCTGGCTGACCGCGGTCCTGGCCGCCGGCCTGATCATCGAGGCCGTCGCGGAGCCGCGCGCCGATGATGCCACCGCCGCCGCCCACCCAGAGGTCGCCGACACCCGGATCGCCCCGTACTTCCTCATCGTCCGGGCCCGCAAGCCCGCCCGGGAGGCCGGGCCCGGGAGCACCTGCCCTGGCTCCCGGGCCCGGCCGGTCACTTGGCCGGGTTGAGCACCCCGACCATGCCGTTGGCGTAACCATTCGGCCCCGCGCTGAACACCAGCGACGATGATCCGCCGAACGCCGAATTGCCCACCCGCAGCCCCCACAGGCCGTTGATCGCGATCGGGCTGCCGTTGGGTCCGTCGAGGGCGCCCAGGTGCCTGCCGGTCGTGGGGTTGAACACGTTGATCCAGCCGTTCCCCAGGTTGCCCACGAGCAGGTCGCCGGCGAACGGGCCGAATCCCGTAGGCGCGATGGCCAGGCCCCACGGCTCGTCCAGCGGGCTGGCCGCGCCGTTGGAGACCAGGTGGTGCACGAGCTTGCCGTTGACGGTGTACACGTCAACCACCCCGAGGCCCGCCCCGGGGACCACGTCGGTCTTGGCCGCGTTCTGCTTCCCGTAGCTGACGTAGACCTTCCCGTCCAGCATCTGGATCCCGAACGGCGCGTACCCCTTGGGCAGCTTCGGGTCCTTGAACTCGCCCGGGGTGCTCACCGGGGCGAAGTTCTTGTTGAAGACGTCTACCGTGCCGTTGGCCACGTCCGCGGCGAACAGCTCGGGCCCCGCGCTGGTGCGGGGGGCCAGGGCCAGCCCCTTGAACACCGCCTTGGCCGGGGTCTTCCCGCCCGCGCCGCCGGCCGGGCTGTCTTCCACCACGAACTTGGCGCCGCCGTTCCAGGCCTCGATCTGACCCGGTGACTGCGTCGAGCCGGTTGAGTCGGTGTCCACGATGAACATGGCCGGGCTCCCCTTCGAGCCGCCGACCGGGAAGGCCTTCGGCGCCGAGTTGAACACCTGGCCGGTGGGGTTCGCGCCCGGTACGGGCACGGTGAGGGCCAGCGACACGGGGCCGCCGTTGACCCCGCCCGCGTACACGGTGGCCTTCCCCGAGTTGTTGTCCGCCACCCAGATGGGTGTCGTGGGCCCGGCGGCGAGCCCCCAGGCGTTCTTCAGGTTCGGATCCACGAGCTTGGCGCCGAGCGAGGCCTTGTTCGCGATCAGGTTGGTCTGCTTGAAGCTGTTCGCCGGGGCGGTCGTGGCCATGGCGGGCGCTGCTGCGGCGACCAGCCCGCCCGCCGCCACGATCACCATGACCGCGGAACGCCATCTTCTCCCGCGGGGCGGGCTCTCGGTACCGTTCCGGTATCCGGGCATGGATCGTAGAGCGTGTGGCATGAAGTTCCCTTCGTCGTCGGCAGCGCCGGCGGATCGGGCGCGGCCGGCTACGCGGGCAGGTCACTGGTACTACGGACGGCGCGGGCGGCGGGTTCAAATGCGACCGGGAGGAAGAGGGCGATATGACCGCGATGACCTCTGGCCAGCTCACCGAGGACGTGCTCGCCGCGTATTCCGGCACGCCGGACCCGCGGCTGCGGGAGCTGCTCGCCGCCCTCATCGCTCACCTGCACGCGTTCGTGGCGGCGACCCGGCTGACCCCGGCCGAATGGCAGGCGGCGATCGCGTTCCTCACCGCCACCGGGCACACCTGCGACGACGAGCGGCAGGAGTTCATCCTGCTGTCCGATGTCCTCGGCCTGTCCTCCCTGGTCGACCTGGTCAACGCGGCGCCGGGCGCCACCGAGTCCACCGTGCTCGGCCCGTTCTACGTGCCCGGCGCGCCGCGGCGCGCGCCCGGCGAGCAGATCGGCCGACCGGAGGACGGAAGCCCCGCCCTGTGCCGCGGGCAGGTTACCGACACCGCCGGCCGCCCGCTCGCCGGGGCCACGCTCGACGTCTGGCAGTGCAGCGGCAACGGGCTCTACGACACCCAGGATCCCGGCCAGCCGCCGTATAACCTGCGCGGCGTGTTCGTCACCGGCCCGGACGGCCGATTTGAATTCCGAACGGTGCGCCCGGCCAGCTATCCCATTCCCGTCGACGGGCCGGTGGGTGACCTGCTGCGCGCGGCCGGGCGCGATCACTGGCGCGCCGCGCACATCCACGCGATCATCTCCGCGCCCGGGCATCGCAGCGTGACCACGCACATCTTCGACGCGGACAACCCTTACCTCGACCGGGACGCCGTGTTCGGGGTCCGGGGCTCGCTGGTCAGGCCGTTCCGGCCGGCCGGGCCCGGCGATCCGGCCGACGTGCGCTACGTGGTCGACATGGACTTCAGCCTGGCCACCGCGGAACCCGCGCCCACGGGTGCGATAGACAGGTCCGCGTGAAGATAGGTGCGGTGTTCCCGCAGACCGAGATCGGCGGCGACGCCGGGGCTGTCCGTGCCTACGCGCAGCGGGTGGCCGAGCTGGGCTATACCCACGTGCTGGCCTACGACCACGTCCTCGGCGCCGACCCGGCGGTGCACCGGGGATGGGACGGCCCGTACGACGTACGCACGACCTTCCACGAGCCTCTGGTGCTCTTCGGCTACCTGGCCGCGCTGACCTCTCTGGAGCTGGTGCCCGGGATCCTCATCCTGCCGCAGCGGCAGACCGCCCTGGTGGCCAAGCAGGCGGCCGAGGTGGACCTGCTCACCGGCGGCCGGTTCCGGCTGGGCGTCGGGCTGGGCTGGAACGCGGTGGAGTACGAGGCGCTCGGCAAGGACTTCACCGACCGCGGCCGCCGGATGGCCGAGCAGGTGTCCCTGCTGCGCCGGCTGTGGACCGAGCCCGCGGTCACGTTCGCGGGCGCGTACGAGCGGGTGACCGGGGCGGGCCTCGCGCCACTGCCGGTGCAGCGGCCGATACCGATCTGGTTCGGAGCCCAGTCCCGCCCGGCCTACGTCCGGGCCGGCCAGCTCGGCGACGGCTGGTTCCCCCAGGTTCCGCCGGGGCCGCGCCTGGACGAAGCCCGGGCGGTGGTCGAGCAGGCCGCGGCCGGGGCGGGCCGCGACCCGTCCGGGCTCGGCATGGAGGGCCGGGTCAGCTGGCGCGAGGGCGGCGTGGACACGCTGACCGAGCACGTGCGCCGGTGGCGCGAGGCCGGGGCGACCCACGTGTCGGTCAACACGATGGGCGCCGGGCTCGCGTCGGTCGACGACCACCTGGCCGCGCTGACCGCCGCCGCCGAGGCGCTCGGCGTCGGCGCCGGCTGAACCCGAGGACGTCCCGCGCCGCCGCCGTCGCTGGCCGCGGCGGCGGCGGGTCTGAGCGTGTGCGGGGACCGCCCTAGCGGCTGGCGGGGACCGCGGCCTGGGGACCGGGATCCGGACTGACCGGGCCGCCGCGCGCGTAACGCCGGACGAACTGGCGCAGGATCGCGGGCGCGTGGCTGACATCGCTGTGCCGGGCCATCTCCTTGAGCTCGTCCGCCTGCTCCGGCTCGAAGTAGCCGGCGTGCTTGTAGACGTCGATCCGGGTGCACAAGCCGTCCGCGTCCAGCTCCGGGTGGAACTGGGTGGCGTAGACGTTCGCGCCGATCCGGAACGCCTGCACCGGGCAGCCCGCGGAACTGGCCAGCAGTACGGCGTGACCGGGCAGCCGGCTGATCGCCTCCTTGTGCCCGACGAAGGCGTCAAAGGTGCCGGGCAGCCCGCTCAGCAGCGGATCGGCCCGGCCCTGCGGGGTGAGGATGACCGACACGCACCCGACCGGCTCGCAGTAGCGGCGGTCGACCACCGCCCCCTGATGGCTGCCGATCATCCCGATGCCATAGCAGGCCCCGAGGAACGGGAAGTCCGCGGCGATCACCCGGTCGAGCAGGCCGTGCACGTCGGCCTCGACCCGGCGCTGCACCGGCGACTTCAGCGACTCGGGCTCGCTGTAATTGAACGGGCCGCCGCCAAGCAGAATCCCGGACCAGTCCCGCGGGTCGATGTCCCCCAGCGCCCGCTGCTCCAGCCGCACCCGGCGCAAGTCGCGTTCGCCCAGCCCGCTGAAGGCCAGGAACGACGCATACTCGTTGTCCGCCGCGGCATCATCGGCCCGCGTGGCCAGCAACAGGAAGGGCTTCACATGATCACTCTAGTGAACCCAGATCCCTGCCATGTCCAATATTGCGGCCCTCGCCGCTAACGAAGCGGACGCATTTTGCTCACAGGTCGATCCGGTCCCAGACCTCGTGGCCCGGCTGATCCAGGCCGAACGTGTCCGGGTTGACGCCGAGCGTCTCGGCGGCCTCGAGCGCGATGCGCTGCACGGCCACGGTCAGCGGGAAGATCGACAGCAGCTCTCCGAGCCGGCCATCGGCTCTCCGGGTCACCGCGACGCCGGCCGCTTCGGCCGCCTGGGCCACCTCGGCGATCCTGGCCGGCCACGGGCCGCCGCCGTCCAGGCACACGAGCCGGTCGTCTCGGCCCAGCGCCACCGAGGGGCCGTGCAGGAACTGCTCCACGGCCAGGCCCTCGCTCGCCACGTAGGCCGCCTCGCGGATCTTCAGCGCTCCCTCGGCGGCGGTCCACTGGTTGATGCCGCCGCCGGTGAACTCGATCAGCCGGGCCGGCGGCACCGCGGGATCGTCCTGCGGGCCGCGGTAGGCCGCGTCCACGGCCGCCGGTACCTCGCTCAGCCGGGGCAAATCGGCGCCCAGCGCCCGCGCGAGCTGGGCGGCGCGCAGCAGCGCTCCGAGGTGGCTGGCCGTGTAAGCGGACGACCGCTCCTGGGGCACCGTCACCAGGTCGGCGCCCTCGACCCCCACCCCGGAGATCTGGATGATCTCCGCCCCGGCGGAGCGGGCCTGCTGCGCGGCCTGCGCGCTGTACCGCTTGGCTCCGGTGTGGGTGAAGACCAGCAGCACCCCGCCCGCCCCGGGCAGCGGGCCGTCGGTGGCCGCGTCGGCGGACTGGGCGGCGGCGGCGTCCAGCCCGGCCGCGCGCAGCAGCGCGGCGGCCTGGGCGGCCGCGTGCCAGCTCGTGCCGGTCCCGATGGCCAGCACCCGGCGGCCGCGCAGCCGGCCGGCCACCGCCGCGACCGGCGCCTCGTCCTCCAGGAGGCTGGCCATCGCCTCGGCCTGGCCGTCCATCGTCTGCCGCATCGCGCTGGTCGCCGGTTCGGCTGCGGACATGGTGTGCCCCCTCGCTCCTGGACGTGACGCTCAAGACCCGAGTCTTCCAGCACTCAGAGCCTCGCATCAGTGCGAAACGCTGGTAGCGCGATACCAGCGTCCATGCTCGCCTCGAGGGCAAGGCGGCAAGCTCAGTCGAACCGGCGCGCGCTCGGGTAGCGCTGGCCGCCGTCGACGACGATGTTCGCGCCGGTGACCCAGGACGCCCGTGCCGACAGCAGGAAGGCGACCACGTCGGCGACCTCCGCCGGCCGGCCGAGGCGGCCGGACGGGAACTGGGTGGCCAGGAAGGCGGCGAAGTCATCGGGGTTGTCGCGCTGGAACGCGGCCCAGGAGCCGCCGGGGAACAGGATGGATCCCGGGCTCACGGCATTGACCCGGATCCCGGCCGGGGCCAGTTCCTGCGCGGCCGTCGCCGCGAGCTGGATCTCCGCCGCCTTGGCGGCGGCGTAGGCGGTGCGAGGGGCCGGGCGCAGGCCGGTGATCGACGAGATGATGACGACCGCTCCGCCACCGGCCGCGCGCAGGTGGCTCAGGCCGGCGCGGATCAGCTCCGCAGCGTGGCCCGCGTTGAGAGCGAGCGTCGCGGTGAACTCGTCCGGACCGGAGTTGCCGAGGTTGCCGCCGCCGACCGTGCCGCCCGCGTTGGCCACCAGGTGATCCAGTCCGCCCAGCGCGGCGGCGAGGTCGTCGACCGCACGGCCCAGCGCGGCCGTGTCGGTGACGTCGGCCGCGGCGGTGGCCACCGGCGTGCCGCGGCTAGCCAGCCTCCGCGCCGCCGCGGCCAGCCCATCGCCGTCCCGGGCGATCAGCCCGACCGCCGCGCCTTCCGCGGCCAGCGCGTCGGCGATCGCGAAGCCGATCCCCCGGCTTCCTCCGGTGATCAGCGCACGGCTGCCGTCCAAGCCAAGGTCCATGGTGGCTCCCGGTTCGCGTGATGGCGGGTGCCCGCCGGGCGATCCGACGCTACGCGGACGCTCGCGCGGCCGGCAACCTGGCTCGGCACGGATTCAGGGCGGGCGCGTGCCTGCCCGCCTCGGCGCAGCGGTCACAATCGGAGCGTGCCGGTAGTGTCTGCGTCCCGCAGGCCGGGTGACAAGGAGATCGATTCATGAACGCCACCGTCGTAGCCTGCTGTCAGCTCGCCCCGGTGCTGGGCGACCCGGCGTCGAACCGCGCGCTGACCGCCGAGGCCGTGACGCACGCCGCCGCGCGGGGCGCCCGGGTGGTGGTGCTGCCCGAGCTGGTCTCCAGCGGCTACGTCTTCGAGACCCGGGACGAGGCCAGCGCGTGCGCGGAGGCGCCCGACGGCGAGACCGTGACCTCGTGGCGGCGGCTGTCCGCCGAGCACGGACTCGTGATCGTGGGTGGCTTCTGCGAGCGCGCAGCCGGCCAGGTGTACAACAGCGCCGCAGTGGTCGACCACGGCAGCCTGCGCTGCGTCTACCGCAAGGCGCACCTGTGGGACAGGGAGCGCCTCTGGTTCTCTCCCGGTGACGCGGCCCCGCCCGTGGTAGCGACCCGGTTCGGCCGGATCGGCGTCATGATCTGCTATGACCTTGAGTTTCCCGAATGGGTGCGGCTGCCGGCGCTGGACGGTGCCCAGCTGCTGTGCGCCCCGGTCAACTGGCCGGCGGCGCCGCACCCGGACGGCGAGCGGCCAGCAGAGATCATGAAGGCGCAGGCCGACGCGGCCGTCAACCGGATGTTCGTCGCGGTGTGCGACCGGACGGGCACCGAACGCGGTGCCGACTGGGTTTCCGGCTCGATCATCATCGATCCCGACGGATGGCCGCTCGCCGCGGCCGCCCGGGGCGTCGGGCCCGTCACGATCACGGCCGCGTGCCGTCTCGACGACGCCCTCAGCAAGGACGTCAGCCCCATGAGCAACGTGCACCGGGATCGCCGGCCCGAGCTGTACCAGCGCGTCGCCGAGCCGGTCAGCCCGGCCGTACCGAGTGGCAGCTCCCCGGCCTGAGCAGCGGCGAAGGCGCGTGGCCGGGATCCGGTGGCCGGCCGCGGGATCAGGGCCGGGGGAGCGCGGGGCCCGGTGAGCCGTCGGGACCGAGTCGCTGGTCGGCGGCCCACGCGGCGATCTGAGTGCGCGAGCTGAACCCGAGCTTGGCCAGGATGTTGGTCACATGCCGGGCCGCGGTAGCCGGGCTGATGACGAGCTCGCCGGCGATGCCCTTGTTGCTGCGGCCGTCGGCCACCAGGGCGGCGACTTGACGCTCTCGCGCCGTCAGCGTGCCGTACGGAGCGATGGCCAGTTCGTAGTCCGCACCCGCGGTCACGGCGACGGTCGCCCGGCCGCCGATGGTTTCCTGCGGCCCCGGCTCGCCCAGCGCCAGCGCGACCGCCGCCTCGGCGGGCAGGGCCAGTCCCTGCGTCCACAACCGCGCGATGGCCGGCTCGCCGAGCCGTCGCGCCGCGGCCAGGTACCGCTCCACCCGCGCACCGGACAGGGCGGGAAGCCCGGCTGTCTCCCGCAGCGCGGTGACCGCGGCCGTCAGCCGTACCGCCTGCTCCGGCCGCTTTTCCTGTACGGCCAGGGCCGCGAACGCCTCCAGTCCCCGCGCCATGCCGATCCGCGAGCCGGTGGAACGGCTGAGTCGCAGGCTCTCGGCCAGGTGCTGCCTGGCCAGCGCCAGCTCATCCAGTTCGATGGCCACCCGCCCCAGCCCGGCCAGGCAGCGCGCGATCTCCGGCCGGGCGTCGATCTCCCGCAGGATGTCCAGTGCCTCCAGGTACTTGGCGTGTGCGTCGCCGGGATCACCGCGCAGCCGGGCCAGATCCCCGAGTCCGAGCAAGGCCCGGGCCGCCCCCCACTGCTGGTCGATGCCGCGCATGACCGCGATCGAGGCCGTCGCCAGTTCTTGCGTCTCCCGCAGCTTGCCCAGCAGTCCGGCGATCGCCGCCCGCGTGCCCAGGGCGTAGCCCTCGTTCCACCCGTCTCCGGCCGCCTGGGCGGTCGACAGCGCCTCGCCCGCCCGCGCGTCCGCTTCCTCGGTCCGCCCCGTATGCAGGGCGATCTCGGCCAGCAGGTTGAGCGCGGCCGCCGTCCAGAACTCGTCAGCGGCCTCCCGGCACAGCACCAGGCCCTGGTCGGCCCACGACTCGGATGCGGCCCGGTCCCGGGACAGGGCGAGTTGCGCGCGTGCCACCAGCGCTGCCCCCCGGGCGCCGGGCGGCACGGCGGACCCCTCCAGATCCAGGAACGAGTCCAGCCATTCACCGCCCTCGGCAAAGGCCCCCCGGACGATCCAGCACGGGCTGATCGCCGCGGCGATCCGCAGTCCCGCCTCGGCGTCGGAGCCGACCAGGCAGCGGTTCAGCACCTGCCACACGTTGCCGGCGTCCACGTCGTACCGGCGGAACACGTCCACCCGGGCCGACCAGGGAGCCTGGATCCGCGCCATCCCGATGGCCAGGCTCTGCCCGGCCGTGGCCAGCGTGTAATCGCGCAGCCTGAGCTCGAACGCGGCGGACTCACCCGCCTCGGCCAGCCGCGCGGCCGCGTAGTCGCGGATGGTGTCGAGCAGCCGGTAGCGGGCCTGGCCGAGGACTTCGGGCTCCAGCACGACCAGCGACTTGTCCACCAGCGCGGCGGTCAGGTCGAGTACGTCCCCGGCCGGGATGTCGTCATCGGAGCACACCTGCTCGGCCATCTCCAGCGACCAGCCGGCGAACACCGACAGCCGCCGCAGCAGCATCTGCTCGGCGGGCGTCAGCAGTTCATGGCTCCAGTCGATCGTGGCGCGCAAGGTGCGGTGCCGGGGCGGCGCGGTCCGCTCACCGATGGTCAGCAGCCCGAACCGGTCAGCCAGGCGCGCGCCGATCTGGGTAACGGACAGCACCCGGACCCGGGCCGCCGCCAGCTCAATGGCCAGCGGCATGCCATCCAGCGCCCGGCACAGTTCCGCGACGGCCGAGGCGTTGGCCGGCTCGATGGCGAATCCGGGCAGCGACGCGGCGGCCCGCTCGGCGAACAGGCGCGTCGCCTCATAGCGCTCTGCCTCTTCGGCCGTCGAGAGCGCGCCATCCGGCGCGACCGACAGCGGTGGCACCTGCCACACCCGCTCGCCCGCCACGCGCAGCGGCTCCCGGCTGGTCGCAAGCAGGCGAAGCCCCGGCGAGCTGGCCAGCAGCCGCTGACAGAGCCGGGCGCACGCCTCGATCAGGTGCTCGCAGTTGTCCAGCGCCAGCAGCAGCCGACGTGACCGGAGCGCATCGGCTAGGGTGTCAAGCAGCGGCCTTTCCGGCTCCTCGCTGACTCCGATGGCCGATGCCACCCGCGAGACGACGAGATCGGGCTGCCGCAGGTCACCAAGCTCGACGAACCACGTACCGTCGGGGAAATCATCCGCCGCCGCGGCCAGGGTCCGCAGCGCCAGCCGGGTCTTCCCGATGCCGCCTGCCCCGCACAGCGTCAGCGCACGCGTCACGCGGACCAGCCGAAGCAGTTCGGCGAGTTCGCGCTCCCGGCCGACGAAGCTGTTCGGTGCCTGGGGCAGATTGGTCAGAATCGCCTCTACCTCGCTCCCGCCGGCCTGGGTCCTGGACGGCTGGTCCTACCGCCCCCCGGGGGAGCCGACGGCCCTCGGGCCCGCACCGGTCGACCACCAGGGTAAGCCAGCCGGGAAAGATCTACCCCTGATCATTACCGGATTTACCCGCCAGCGCGGGAGCTCAGGTGCGCGCCATCGCCGCGCCGTTCTGGCCGGCAGCCGCGAAGAGCGTGCCTGAACCGCAGCCGCCGGGCCCTCGCCTGCCGCGGGGCCCCGGCAGCGGTGGTGACCAGCGGTGTTCAGGTGCTCGCGGCCTGCGCCTCGTCTGCCTGCTCGACGAGCTCGCCCTCGATCTGGATCTGGATGTCCTCGCTCACCACGACCCTGCCGTCCAGGATCGCGTTGAAACTGAGGCCGAAGTCCTTCCTGTTGATCTTGGTGGTGGCGCCGTAGGCGATCCGGTGCCCCATCATCCCCTCGTCGTTGAACTCCCCGTACCTGGTTACCTCCAGGGTTACCGGCCGGGTGTTGCCCTTGATGGTCAGGTCGCCGGTGAGGGTCCACCGGTCCGGGCCGGCCGGTATGACGCTCGTGCTCTTGAACGTCATCACCGGGTACTTGTCCACCTCGAGGAAGTTCGACGAGCGGATGTCGTTGTCCCTCATCCCGTTGTTGGTGCGGATGCTGGCCGTCGAGATCGTCGCCTCGACCGTCGCGTTCTCGGGATGTTCGGGGTCGATCTCGGCCTTGGTGCTGACCTCGTCGAAGTAGCCCCGGACCGTCATCATCGCCAGGTGCTTCGCGGAGAACTCGACCTGGGTGTGATACGGGTCGAGCTGCCAGGTGCCCATTGCTGACCTCCCTAGTTGCGGGCCCCCCGCCCGGATGCCGACGGCGTCGCGCGTGTCGCCGGCGGCGGTTGCTGATCTGACCCTAGCCGACCCGCGGGCCGCTTCTGGAGGACCCCTCCACATCAGCCCGGCCCGCGACCGCCCAGGCGGCGACCAGGCCGCCGGAGTTGGCCGTCAGGTGCAGCAGCACGGGGGCGGCCACGCGGCCCGAGCGTTCCCGCAGCCACGACAGGAACGCGCCGGCCGCGGTGGTCACCGCGACGCCCGCCAGGACCCCGGCCGCGGCCCGCCTGCGATTTCCCGCCAGACCGTTGACGCGCAGTGCCCCAGCGGTGGGACGGACGTGCCAGACTCCGAACACGACACTGGTCACCGTCACGGCCGCATTCTTGGACATGACCCGGCGCAGGGCCGCCTGCAGGACTCCGCGGAACGCGATCTCTTCCCACAGCACGGTGCCGACCGGGATGCGTACCGCGGCCTGATAGGCGACCGCACGACCTTTGAGGCTGGTGATCCGCTTGTCGCCGAGCAGCGGGCGGGTCGCCGGCACCACGGCGATGAGCAGCCATCCCGTCGCCGTGGCGGCGGCCAGCCGCGACGCGAGCAGCCCCGGCAGCCACGCCTCGCGGCCGAGACCGATGTCCGCCGCGGTCAGGCCGCTGGCCGCGGCCGCGGACAACGCCGCCCCGGTGGCGCACGCGTTGGCCGGCACGTACCACCGGCTACGCCACGGGCGCTGTTCGGACACGTTGTTATAGACGGCCAGGACCGCGCATGACGCGATCGCGAATCCTATGTCCCGCAGCCGGGAACTGTGTCCGGCCGCCATCGGCGTCTCTGGCTTCGCCGGGCCCCTGACCCTCATCTCGCGCGCGGCACTGGTCAGCCCCCCGGATGCACGAGGCCGGTCTCGTAGGCCAGGACGACGGCCTGCGTGCGGTCCCGCAGTCCGAGCTTCATCAAGATCCGGCTTACGTGCGTCTTCACGGTCTGTTCCGCGACCACGAGGTGGTCGGCTATCTCGCCGTTGGACATGCCGCGGGCCACGAGAGCGAGCACCTCGGACTCCCGTTCGGTAAGTCCGTCGAGCTGCTTGCGGGTCGGACCGCGCGGCGCCCCCATCCGGGCGAACTCGGCGATGAGCCGCCGGGTGACGCTCGGGGCCAGCATCGCGTCACCCGCGGCCACCAGCCGCACCGCGTCGGCAAGCTCATTTGCCGAGGCATCCTTGAGCAAGAATCCGCTCGCCCCCGACCGCAACGCCTCGTAGACGTAGTCGTCAAGGTCGAAGGTGGTCAGCACGAGGATCTTGGGCGGATCGGGCAGCGCGGTGATCTCCCGGGTCGCCTGCAGGCCGTCGAGTACCGGCATGCGGACGTCCATCAGGATCACGTCCGGTTGCAGGCTGGCGGCGTGCGCTATGGCCTCTTGACCGTTCACGGCCTCGGCGATGACCTCGATGTCGGGCTGGGCATTCAGCAGGACGCTGAAGCCGGACCGCACCATGCCCTGATCGTCGGCTATCACCACGCGGATGGTCACCGTGCGTCCTCTGGCTCGCCGTCACCAAGCGGAAGGGCCGCGGTCACCAGGAACTCACCGTCGCCCGTCGGGCCGGCGCGCAGGTGCCCGCCCAGCATGGCAGCGCGTTCGCGCATGCCGATGATGCCATGCCCGCCGCCCCGGCCGAGCCCGGCGCCGTTGTGCCGCGTCCCGGCGATCTGGGCGCCGGTCACGGAGCCGGCGTTACGGATCTCTATGTGCAGGGCCGCCTCGCCGTAGTGCAGCATCACCCGGACCGCGGATCCCGGCGCGTGCCGCATCGCGTTGCTCAGCGCCTCCTGCACGATCCGGTACGCGGACAGGTCCACGCCCTCCGGGAGGGGCCGGGGACTGCCGCTGACCCCGACGGTGACCGTCACCCCGCCGTTGCGCGCCGATTCGAGCAGGCCGTCGAGATCGTCAAGGCCGGGCTGGGGCGCGGTGTCCGGCTGGTCGTTGCGCAGCACCCCCAGCACGCGGCGCAGTTCGGACAGACCGCTGAGCGCGCTGGCGCGGATCTCGGCGAAGCTCTCGGTCAGTTCCTTCGGCGGGTCAGCGACCTTGTAGGGAGCGGCCTCGGCCTGGATCGCGATCACCGACATGTGGTGGGCGACGACGTCATGCAGCTCGCGGGCGATGCGCTGGCGCTCTTGGAGCAGCGCGCGCTCGCCCTCGTGGCGCCGTTCGGCGACCTCCAGCTGCTCGCGGCTGCCGCGCCGGGAGCGAATGATGAGGCCGGCGAAGACGCTGGCCGCGGCCACGAAGATCGCGGTGACCAGGGTCGGCGGGTAGATGATGGTGGCGCCGACCACGGTCACGACGCCAGTGGTGACCACGACCCATAGCTCACAGCGGACAGCGACCGCGTAGAGGCACAGGACGTAGACGATCACCCCGGCCGGGATGAAGACGGCCGACGACAGCGAACCCGGCGGGATGGCCCAGTGGGCCCAGAGCATGGCGCCCGCCGATGCGGTCCAGGCGGTGAGCGGGAACCGGGTGCGCAGCACCAGCGGCGCGCACAGCACGAACGAAACCAGCAGGAGCTGCAGCGTGGCGATCGAGCTGTGGTGACGGGCCGCCTCAGTCCCGAGCACGCCCTCCGTGGCGCCGAAGCAGATGAGCGCGAGCACCACGTCGGCGATGAAGACCAGGTCGAACCGCCCGCGTCGCAGCCAGGCCGGCCGCGGTGCGGGCGGATGCGTGACACCGGTCGCCACCACGGCCGAGATCCGGCTTCTGAGGCCAGTGTCCATGCCTTTCAGCGTAGGGCGGGCGTCACGCGAATTTCGTGCCCCTGCAGGGGGATCTCGCAGGCCCTACCCAAGTAGGGGGAGGCCTAGACGTGCGTGTGAACACCCGGCGGGGCAGCCCTCGCGGCTGACCTTTCCCGTACCGGCGGGGTAGGCCGGCAAACGGCTCCTCAGCGTGACGCCGACGAGGGGCGCGGGTCCGTAATTTCCTGCTCAGCACCCGCGCTGAACAGGAAGGACGCTCCCATGAGACTCCGTCGCGCCGCCGCCATCGGGGCGGCCGCCACCGCCGTCGTGCTGGCGACGACGGCCGCCGTGCTCCCGGCCAGCCCGACCGGCCGGCCACAGCCACTGCCCGCTCTCACCAGCCGCGCGCTGGCCGCACGCTACGCGGCCGACTCGCAGCTGGTCGCCCGGGCCGCCCACGCGGCCAGCCGGGCGGGCAACGCTGGCCTGGCCCGCTCGCTCGACGGCTTGCGCGGCCGGCACTTCATCGACTTCAACCCCCGCGGGCCGGGCCTGGCGGTCGAGGTCATCGGCAACCTGGCCCGGGCCAGGCGGGTGGCCATCCTGGTCCCCGGCTCCGACACGTCCCTGGCCACGTTCGACTCCCGGGGCACGGCCTCTCCCCAGGGCAGCGCCCTGGCCCTGGCGGCGCAGGCCCGCCGTCTCGACCCCGGCAACCACCTGGCGGTCATCGCCTGGCTTGGCTACGCCACGCCGAGCACGCTCAGCCCGGCCGTAATGACGTCGGGCGACGCCGGCCAGGGCGCAAGCGCGCTGCGACCGCTCGTGGACGACCTGGTCAGGCACCGTCACCAGGTCGCCCTGATCTGCCACAGCTATGGCTCGGTGGTTTGCGGCCTGGCCGCCTCCCACCTGCCCGTCACCGACATCGCGGTGGTCGGGAGCCCGGGGATGGATGCCTCGTCCGTCCAGGCGCTGCACACGACCGCGCGGGTGTGGGCCGGCCGGGGAGCCGGTGACTGGATTCGCTTCGTGCCCCACGTTCACTTCCTCGGGCTGGGCTTCGGCCAGGACCCGATGTCTGCCGCGTTCGGCGCCCGGATCTTCGCCTGCGGCGGCGGCGGCCACAGCGGCTACTTCCAGCCCAACGGCGTCGCCCTGCGCAACCTGGCGCAGATCGCCCTCGGTGACCCGGCCGGAGTGACCCGATGACCGGCCACGCCGTCGCAAGCGTCAGGAAGCTCGCCGCCCGGATCGACGCCGCCACTCCACTGCACCGGGACCGGACGGTTGACGCGCTGCGCGCGCTGGCCATCATGGGCGTGATCCTTGGCCACTGGCTCGTCACCGCGCTGGTGCTGACCCACGGCCGGACGGGCACGACAGTGCGGGACCAGAGCCCGCTGGCCGCGATGCCCGCGCTCACCCCGGTGTCCTGGATCTTCCAGACGCTTGCGATCTTCTTCCTGGTCGGCGGGTACGCGGCAGCCCGCAGTTACAGCGGCGGCTACGCGGCCTGGGTGCGCAAGCGCCTGGTCCGGCTGTCCCGTCCGGTGGCGGCGCTCGCCGCCGTCTGGACCCTGCTCGGCACCGGGCTGTACCTGGGCGGCGTCTCCGGTTCCACGCTGCACACCGTGCTCACGCTGGTGCTCGACCCGCTGTGGTTCCTGGGGGTGTTCGTGGTGCTGACCGTGCTGACCCCGCTGGCCGTGGCGCTGGCGCGCCGCCTCGGTGGCTGGGCGGCATCGATCCCGCTGTTCGTGGTCGCGTCCGTGGATCTGGTGCGGTTCGGCCTCGGCGGGCCGTCGTGGGTCGGCTGGATCAACGTGCTGGCCGGCTGGATGGTCCCCTACCTGCTCGGGATCGCGTGGGCGCGGGGCGCGTTCCGCGGCTGGAAGGTCCCGGCCCTGATGCTCGCGGGCGGCGTCGCGGCCACCGCGGCGCTGGTCGTGTGGGGCGGATACCCGGCCAGCATGGTCGGCGTGAACGGTGCGAGGATCTCTAACCTGAACCCGCCCACGCTCGCGGTCGTGACCTTCGGCGTCGCCCAGGTCGGGCTTGCGCTGCTGCTGCGGCCGCTGCTGGCCAGGTGGATGCGCCGCCCGGTCGCCTGGGCCGCGGTGGCGATGGCCAACCTGTCTGCGATGACGCTGTTCCTGTGGCACCAGACCGCGTTCCTCGCCGTCACCATGGGCGGCCTGCTGATCGGCCGGCTCCCCGGCCTGCACACGGCTCCGGTGGGCTACCTGTGGGTCGCCGAGCGGTTGGCGTGGCTCCCGGTCTTCGCCGTCGCGCTCGCCGCACTCTGGTTCGTGTTCCGGCGCGCCGAGCGCGCGCCGCGGCCGAAAGCCGGGCCCGCGAACCGGGGCGCCCCGGGATCGCAACGCACGTCACCGGGGCATCCCGGACGCGCGGAATACCACCGTGGGCCCGGACCAGGCACGCTAACGGACGCGTCAAGGACCTCTCCCGGACAGGTGGATTCAGGCCCGGAATATGGTCACCGTCCCGGCGCGGTTCACCCCTGCCGGGTGGTCCGCGCAGGACGAACGCGATCATACTGATCCTGTGGACCCAGTTTCGCGGCTGCGCTCGGTGGGGGAACGGCTGGCCCCGCCCTTGGAGGCACGTGCCCAGGCGGTGGCGGCGCGCGCGGTCGAGCTGGTGGTTTCCTCGCTCGACGTGAACGCGCTGGTGGAACGGGTCGATCTGAACGCCGTGCTGAACCAGATCGACATCAACGCGCTGGTGGACCGGATCGACATCGACAAGGTCCTGGACCGGCTCGACATGGACGCGCTGCTGGACCGGATCGACCTGGACCGGGTG
>DASXLW010000196.1:0-3096 GCA_036496025.1 Streptosporangiaceae bacterium | reverse complement strand
CTCGACACGCTGGCCACGGAACACGGCCTGCCGGAACGAGTCCTAGACGCGATGTTCGACGCGGTTCTCGGGTACCGGGTGCGGCGCGGCGGCTATATGAAGCACGCCGGTGTAACCGAGCAGACGGCCACCAGGGACCTGGCCGCGCTCACGTCGGCCGGCCTCCTGGCACCGCGCGGCAACGGCCGGGGACGGCACTACGTCGCCGGAGGCCTGCTCCGGGACATCCAGGACCGCCGCCGGGCCGCCCGGGCACCGCTCCATGACCCACGCGCCAAGCTCGCCGAACCGTCCTAGGGCGGACCCGATGGCGGATCGGACGCTCTTCATCAAGGGTTGTCGGATAACCCTCAATGAAGGGTGAGCGGGATCAGGTCAGGGCGCCAGGATAATCTTGCCGAGGGCGGTGCGGCCGGAGGACTCGGCCAGTTCCATGGCCGCGGACACCTCGGTCAGCGGGTACCGGGCGGCGATCTTGGCGGTGAGCTGTCCGTCGCGCAGCAGGCCGAAGACGTGCGTGAGGTCGGTGCGCATCCGGGCGCGGAACGCCTCGCGCTTGGCCGAGCCCGGCTTGCCGGCGCCGGCCCAGACGTTGTAGAAGCTCGCGTGCCTGCGGGTGGGCAGGTAGTTCCAGAACGCCAGCCTGGCCAGCAGTGACAGGAAGTCGAGCAGCACGGGGGTGGTGCCGTCGAGCTTGCTCGCGATGCTGTAGGACACAAGGGTGCCGGTGCGGTTCAGGAGCCGGTAGGAGCGAGTGACGCTGGCGCCGCCGAGGTGGTCGAACACGGCATCCACGCCGCCGGGGGTCAGTTCCCGGACCCGGGTGGCCAGGCCGGGGTCCCGGTAGTCGATCGGCTCAACCCCCAACGCGCGCAGCGCCTCGTGGTGGCGGGGGCTGGCTGTGCCGATCACGCGGGCGCCCGCGCGCCGGGCGAGTTGCGCCAAGATGGTTCCCACGCCGCCGCTGGCGCCAAGGACGAGGACGGTCTGCCCGGCCTGCACTCTCGCGCTGCGGTGCAGCATCTGGTAGGCGGTCAGCCCGTTGACCACCAGCGTCTCCGCCTCATCGGCACCGACCCCGTCGGGGACCTCCACCAGGTCGGCGGCGGTCAGCAGCGCGGCCGTGGCCCAGCCGCCGGTCTTGGTCAGCGCGGCGACCCGCCGGCCGGTCAGTGCCTGGTCCGCGCCGGGGCCGACGGCTTCGACGACGCCGACGAGGTCATAGCCGGGCACGAACGGGAACGGGGGCTGGCCGTAGTAGCGGCCCCGGCGCATCGCGCTCTCGGCGAAGGACACGGCGGTCGACTCGACGCGCACCAGGGCCTGGCCGGCCCCCGGGGCCGGCAGCGCGCGCCGGACCAGCCGCAGGCCGGACGGCTCGACCTTGCCCGGCAGCACAACCTCGGTAGCGGTCACGGTGGCCTGGCTGCCGGCGTTCGTCTCGGTCATGACCGGCTCCTAGCTTCTATGGGATCATACGTCGCACTGCTATTGATCGTAACTATGCACCTATGCGTGATACTGCGTCAAACAGTAGCGAGAATGAAGGCAGGCCTCGCGACGGCCGGCCAGCGGCCGGCCGTCGCGAGCGGCACCGTGCATGCCGGCACATGGCGGGCCAGTGGTCACCCCGGCCCTGGCTATCGGTTCAGGCCGGGGCGATGCCAGGCAGGGCCTGCGTCGCCGGGTGCCGCGCACCACGTGACCCGCCCGGGTAACGCGCTACTGGCAGTAGCGCAGCGGTCCGGGGACCGGCCGCTGCCCAGCTCGCCCGTTACGGATCATCGCAGTGAGATATATCTATTGCTCAGCGATGGCCCGCGTATTCTGCGATGGTGGCTGACGAGACGGAGTCCATGAACCGGCGTGATCGCCTGCGTGCGCAGGCGCTTGCTGACATCGAGCATGCCTCGATGTCGATCATCGACGGCGAAGGCGTCCACGCCCTGTCGATGGCCGCGCTCGCCAAGGCGATGCGGATGTCCGCGCCAGGGCTGTACCGTTATTTCGCATCCCGCGACGCTCTCGTGGCAGGCATGGTAACCGTGGCCTACGGGCAGCTCGCCGAGGCGATCATGCAGGCAGGCACGGCGGCCGGGCGGCGTGGCCCCCTGGTGCGCGTGCGCTCGATGGTCGCCGCGTACCGCGACTGGGCGCTCGCGCATCCTCGCCGGTACGGGATGCTGTTCGGCGAGCGCCCGGCCGACATCACGGACACGCCGGAGTCGATCGCCCCGATGAACAGCGCCATGGCGCTATTCATGGCCGCGCTCCAGGAGCTGCAGGCGGCCGACGGGAAACCGGCCGGGCCGGACGGTCCCCTGGAAGGCCAGTTCCGGCGCTGGATGGGCACGCGCGACTGGACGGACGCGCCACTTGAGGCATCGATGGCGGGTGTACTGATCTGGACCCGGGTACACGGGATCGTCGGCCTGGAGCTGGCCGGGGTATTCGAATCAAGCGTGGTCAGCGTCGCGCAGATGATCGACTTCGAGGTCGACCAGGCAATCGGGTCGGTACTCCAGGGCGGCATGGGCCGTGGGCTATCACGTGAACGGTTAGTGCGGACAAGCCCATGCTCCTGCGCTGGGACGGGACGTATTAGAGCCAGGTCGCCGGCCTGCCGGCAGCACCCCTAGATCACCTCCACTGTTTCGGGCGAACCGCTGCCCGCTGCGCTCCTCGGGTGCAGGCAGGGTCCGTGAGGATCGCTAGACGCCCTCGCGGTAAGCGATGGCGGCCGCTTCGGTGCGGCTCGCCGCGCCTAGCTTGCCGAGGATGTTGGACACGTGGACGCTCGCCGTCTTCGGTGTGATGAACAGTTCCGTGCCGATCTCGCGGTTGGACATGCCCCGGGCGAGCAGGCTCAGCACCTCGCGTTCCCGGTCGGTCAGGGCGGCGAGCGGACTCGTGCCGCCTGATCCATCGCCGCGCCCGCCTCGGTTCCCGTTCCCGGGGTCCAGGCGGGCGCGGCGCGCTAGGTCGTCGAGGGCCGCGCCAAGGGGCGCCGCTCGCAGCCCGGACGCGGTATCGCGCGCCGCGCGCCAGACGGCGGCGGCCTCGTCGCGGCGCCCGGCTTCCACCAGTGCCTCGGCG
>DASXLW010000195.1:0-3536 GCA_036496025.1 Streptosporangiaceae bacterium | reverse complement strand
CAGCAGCGTGTTCCCCAAGTCCAGCCGGTAGCGGGTGTCGCGGAACGCCTGCCTGGTCAGCGGGAGCGCCGCCGCCGCCGCGAGCACCAGCCCGACGATGCCTATCTCCACCGCCGCCCACCTCAGCCCAGGCCGCCAGGTGCCCGGTCCCAGGCCGAGGTCCTGCCAGCTGAGCCCGGCGAGCCGGGCGACACCGGTCAGTCCGGCGACGACGACCGGTCCCACTATCAGCGACGCGCGCGCCACCCGGATATCGACCACGTTGAGCCCGGCGAGAACGACGACCACCACAACGACCGCTGCTTTCGGGGAAATCCGGGGCGTCAACGCCATCCCTGCTCCCTTCTGCGGCGGCAGACCTAATGCTTCCCGCGTCCATGGCCGGCGGCCCCATCCGCAGCGGGTGAACCTGCCCTACCGCGCCGTGGCGCGCTTGCTGTCGCGTTTGGCCTGCTGCCGCGCGCCCATGGCGAGCGTTCCCGCGCGGTCCCGCTCGCTGGCCGGGTTGCGCAGAGCGCGGTCCCCGGTGCGGCCGGCCGGGACGGTGGGGGCGCCGGAGCCGGGACCGCGCTGGCCGGGCACCATCTTCCCGGCGGCCGGCCAGTCACCCTGCTTCGCGGCCCTGGCCAGCGCCAGCCGCTCGGCGCGCAGCGCCGCCGCGGACTCCGCGGCCAGCACCGCGACCCGCCGGCTGACCCGGGAAAGGGCCCGCTCGAACGCCTCGGCTTTCTGCCCGGCGCGCGCGTTCTCCGGCCGCGCGCTGCCACGGCCGCCGTGCTCGGCCACGCGCGCGCTCGCGGCCCGCCGGTACTGGCTGACGTACTTGCCGCGGGCCCGCCTTATCCGGGTTTCGAGCTCGATGGCGGCGTCTTCATCCAGTGCCGCGAGCGCCTCACGGCTGGTTTCCGCGATGAGCAGCGTCTCGGATTCGTTCAGCACCGCTCGGGTGGCTGCGTCCATCTCGCCCCCTTGTCCTACGGTGACAGCTTACGCGCGGGAGGTGATCCCGGCTGGCGGGCGGGGTCGGCGCACGCGCTATGGCAGCGCCTTGAAGTACCGGACGAGCGGGAGGGGCGTGAACCCCGCTCTCTCGTAGAGGCGGCGGGCCGAGGCGTGGCCGGGGTCGCCGCCGGTGCCGATCTCGGCGAGCGGGAGGCCGAGTTCGGTGATCCGGTCGACCGCGAAGCTGAGGAGCGCGAGGCCGATGCCCCGCTGCTGGTAGTCAGGGTCGACCGCGAGCATGTTGATCTCGCCGCTCTCCGTCTCACGGTTGACCGGGTGGACGACGACCACGGTGAACCCGACCGGGCGGCCATCGGCTTCCGCGACCCAGACCCGGTTGCCTTCCGCACGACAGGAGGACTCCACGACCTCCGCCTGGATGGTCTTCCAGTCCGGGTAGAGGCGGCGGTAGATCTCGGCGCCCATGACCTGCCGGAACGACTCGAACACCGGCTGCCACGCGCGCAGCGAGAACTCCACCACAACGTCGATGTCGTCAGGACGCAGGGCGCGGATGCTGACCGTCACGCCACGAGGCTAGGCCCCTCCTGAACCGCGGCTCAACGGATTTTCGGCTTACAGCCGCCCGCCACGTCCTGCCGATTGCGCAATCGAGGGGACTACGGGACTTGCGGGTAACGCCTGGCGCGGCCCCCGACGGGTTCACCAGATGGTGGATCGTCAGGTATCCCAGAGGGGCCCTTTCGATCCACGATCGTCGCGGGATGCCCGCAGCCGGGGTCAGCCGGGTGCATCCCCGGGCGAGGACGGTGGACTGTTTCCATCAGTGCTCGATCGCGGTGGCGCCCGGGGACTGTGGGGCGTGCGGGTAACGCCGGCGGCGGCGGCGCCGGGCCGCCGCCCACTTTGGGCGCGAACGTCACCTCGAAACTAGGGCAAAAAGGACATAAAACGGGACGATCGCGCCCAAAGTGAGAAATCCGGGTCATCGTGATGGTGGAAGCGTCGGCCTGGACCGTCCAAGTGCCCCGCTGGCTGGCCATTTGGGGAACGTGGAGGCGGCCGGTGATGATGGGCGGCATGGGAACCTCCGCGGACGCCGGCGGCGGGCCGGGCGGGCAGGGGCCCGCGCTGCGCCTGCCTGAGCCGACCGGCCCGTGCCCGGTCGGCACCACGTCCTTGTGGCTGACAGACACTTCCCGTCCCGATCCCTGGGCCGCGGGAGCGGCCGCGCGAGAGCTGATGGTCTCCCTGTGGTACCCGGCGGCGACGCCGGACGGGCGGCCGGCGCCGTACATGACGGCAGCGGAGTCGGAACTCCACCTCGCGAGCAGGGGCATCACCGGCATCCCGCCGGGCGCGCTGAGCACGGTTGAAACCAACGCGGTCAGCGACGCCGTGCCAGCCGGGCAGCAGCGCAGCCTGCCCCTGGTCGTGCTCTCGCCCGGTTTCATGAGCTCCCGCAGCGCGCTCACCGCCCTGGCCGAGGACCTGGCCAGCCACGGTTACCTCGTGGCCGGGATTGATCACACCTATGAGAGTCACGCCACGGCCTTCCCCGACGGTCGGGTCACCAGCAGCCTCGCCCGCGAGGCACGCCGGCGGGACAGCGGATCCCAGGAGAAGGTAGCGGCAGGCCGGGCAGCGGATGTGTCCTTCGTGCTCGGCGAGCTGACCGGTGCGGACCCGGCGTGGCCGGGCGCCGGGCTGATCGACCCGTCCCGGATAGCGATGGCCGGCCACTCCGCCGGCGGCGCCGCCGCCATCGCGGCCATGCTGGCCGACCCGCGCATTCGCGCGGGCATCGACATGGACGGCGCCACGGTCGCCCCGATCCCGGGCCACGGCCTGTCCCGGCCTTTCCTGTTCCTGGGCAAGCAATCCAACTACACCCCGGGAAGCGGCGGCGCCGTGACCCCCGGGACGCGGGACTGGAAAGTCCTGAGAGGCGCGGTGACCACCTGGGAGCGGGACTGGGAACTGCTGACCGGCTGGAAGCGGTGGCTCGTGGTGGCCGGCGCGGAGCACGCTTCCTTCACCGACCTTGGGCTGCTGGCCGATCAGGCCGGTATCGACATCGGCGCCGGCCTGTCCGGAGCCCGGTCCCTGGACATCACCCGCGCCTACGTCCGGGCCTTCTTCGACCAGCACCTGCGCGGCAGGCCGCAAGCCCTGCTGGACCAGCCGTCGCCACGCTGCCCCGAGGTCACGTTCTGCTGCCCGTAGCTCGATTGCGCAACCGGCAGATTGACGGACGCGCTGGCCGTCAAAGCATCGGGAGGTAGCGGTCCAGTTCGTACCTGGTGACCTGGCGGCGGTATTCCTGCCATTCTTCCCGCTTGTTGCGCAGGAAGAAGTCGAAGACGTGCTCGCCCAGGGTCTCGGCGACCAGCTCGCTGCTTTCCATGACCTTGATGGCCTCGTTGAGGTCCGCCGGGAGGGGCTTGATGCCCATGGCGCGGCGCTCGGCCGACGTTAGCGCCCAGACGTCGTCCTCGGCGCCGGGCGGCAGCTCGTAATCCTGCTCGATGCCCTTCAGGCCCGCGGCGAGGATGACCGCGAACGCCAGGTAC
>DASXLW010000194.1:0-6834 GCA_036496025.1 Streptosporangiaceae bacterium | reverse complement strand
GCACTCTGGCTGCTCAGGGGCGACGTCGCTCGCAATCGCCTGCTGCTGGTGGCGATGGGGACCGAGGCCTGTTTCGTGGCGACCGCCGCCCTGATTGCCGCCCTGGCCGTCACGGTCGCCACCGGCTGGGCCCGCTATGTCGTCATCGCGCTGCTGGCGTTCGCGATGGGCGTGCGCAACGCGACCGTACGCCGGCTGGCCGTACCCGACGTGACCACGACGGTGCTGACCATGACGCTGACCGGGCTGGCCGCCGACGCGGCCATCGCGGGCGGGGAGCAGGCGACCGCGGCCTACCGCAGGGTGGCCACGGTGGCGGCCATGCTGATCGGCGCGATCGTCGGAGCCGCCTTCTACCTGCACCAGCGAGCGGCGCTTCCGCTGCTGATCGCCGCGCTGATCGTCACCGTGGCCGGGGTGGCCCTGCGGCTGAGCTCGTCGGATGATGCGACGATGGTGCGATGAGCGACACCGGGCAGATCACCGACAACACCGATGCCTCCCGCCTCGAGCTCAGGGCCGAGGGTCATCTGGCGGAGCTGTGGTACCGCAAGCGCGGGGACCGGTTCGTGATCGTCCATACCGACGTGCCGCCCGAGCTTGAGGGCCGGGGCCTCGGCGGCGCACTGGTCCGGGCCGCGATCGATCGCGCGGTGAGCGAGGACCTGACGGTGGTGCCCCTGTGCCCGTTCGCTCGCCTCTGGCTGGAACGGCATCCCGACGTGGCGGCGAGTGCCACGATTGACTGGCGGCAGGCCGGCAGCGGCGGGGTCCCGTCGGGCCCGCCCGGATAGCCGGGCGGCCCGTGTCGTGCAGGGCCCGGCCTGTTCTGCCCGCCTTACCCGGTGGTCATGGAGACCGGTGGCCTTCAACAGCGTGCTGCAGCTTCCGGCCTGGACAGCGGTTCACCTGGGTGCTCGAGATCGACGGGCGCAGCGGCGACGCCTGGCGGGTGCCTTCGTGACCCGGGAGGCGCCCCTGGGCCCGGGCTGACCGGATTCGCGCTCCGGCTGCGGGCCGGGGACCGCAGCGGCGATGATCGTTGCCTGGGACCGTGCCGACCCGCCATGATGCCATCCAGGCCAGCGGTTGACCCGCGGCGGGGAAGCCCAGCAGGTAACCGGTGGCACGCGGCCCGGCTCGCGGCCATCCCGGCGGAGGGAGTGCGACGTGCTCAAGGGATTCAGGAACTTCGTCATGCGCGGCAACATCGTCGAGGCTGCCGTCGCCTTCGTCGTAGCGCTGGCGTTCAGCGCCCTGATTGCTCAGTTCATCAACTACATCATCAACCCCCTGCTAGCCGCGACGGTCTCGGGCCGCAAGATCGGGCTGGGCTGGCTGATCCGGGCGGGTAATCCCAGAACCTTCGTGAACATCGGCGGGCTCATCGGCGCCCTCATCTACTTCCTCATCTTCATGCTGGTCATCTACCTCGCCATCGTCATGCCCTACAAGGCGATCCAGAAGCGGCGCGGCGCCGACGTCTACGGCGATCCGGCGCCCGTCAAGACGTGCCCGTACTGCCTGTCGGACGACCTGCCCGTCGCCGCGAGCAAGTGCAAGTACTGCGGCACTGACCAGCCCAGCACCGCTGCCGCGTGACCGGGCGGGCGCCAGGACCGGACTCATGGCCCGCCGCCCGCCTTAGCGTCGGCGTAACAGCCGACCACGGCGGTCGTCACCGGAAACCGCACCGGAGTCGACCCGAACACGAGCCGGCCCGCCTCCCGCGCCGCGGACCCTACCGCCGCGACCACCGGCTCGGCCAGTTCCTCCCGGCAGTGCACGATCACCTCGTCGTGCTGGAAGAAGACCAGGTACGCGCGCCCGGGACCGCCCGGCCCGGCAGGCGCACCGAGCGCCGCCAGCCGCGGCCGCAGGCACGCGATCAGCACCAGCGCCCAGTCGGCGGCGCTGGCCTGCACGACGAAGTTCCTGGTGAACCGGCCCCGGGCGCGCACCGAACGCGCGGCGCCCGGCTCGGTGGCGCTGGCGGTAGCCAGGCGCCAGGCGGCCGAAGGCGGCGGGCATGTCCGGCCCAGAACCGACCGCACCACCCGGCCCTCCTCCCCGGCCCGGGCGGCCGCTTCGACGTAACCGGCGGCGTCGGGGAAGCGCCGCCTGAGCACGGCGAGCAGCTGGCCCGCTTCGCCGCCTGCCCCCCCGTACATCGCGGACAGCAATGCCACCTTGGCCTTGCCCCGGTCCCCCCCGAACGCCCCGGCCAGCTCCGAGTACAGATCACCGGCCGCGGCCGCCTGGGCGAAGGCGCGGTCCCCGGCCAGTGCCGCCAGCACCCGTGGCTCCAGTTGCGCCGCGTCGCCGACGACCAGGGTCCAGCCGGGATCGGCCACCACGGCCCGGCGCAGCACCCGCGGGATCTGCAGCGCGCCGCCGCCGTTCGTGGCCCAGCGGCCTGATACCACCCCGCCGACCACGTACTCCGGGTGGAACCGGCCCGCGGTCACCCAGGAGTCCAGCCACGCCCAGCCGTGCGCGGCATGCAGCCGGGCCAGCTCCTTGTACTGCAACAGCGGGGGCGCCGCCGGGTGATCGATGCCACGGAGCACCTCGGAGCGGGTGGAGGACACCGACACCCCGTCGGCGGCGAAGGCGCGCACGAGCTGGGACGGCGAGTCCGGGTTGACCGGCCGGCCGCCGAATGCGGCCGTGATCTGCTCGGCGAGCACGGCCAGCCGACTCGGCCGTTCGCCGCGGGCCGGACGCGGGCCGAGCAATCCGGCGAGCAGCTCATCGTGCACGTCCGGCCGCCACGGCAGGCCATCGAAGCTCATCTCGGCGGCGGCCAGCGCGCCGGCCGATTCGGCCGCGGCGAGCAGCCGCAGCCGCGCCGGGGCGTCGCCGGTGGCCATCCGGACCAGCTGATCCGCATAGACGGCCGCCAGCGCGTCCAGCACAGTGTCGCCCTCGGGCCACTCGGTCTCGGCCGGCTGGAACAGGGCCTGCTGCGCAACCCGCAGCGCGGCGGCCTGCGGCGCGCCGGACGCCGCGGCCGCCTGCCGTGGCACCCGCTCGCCGCGCAGCCTCGCCCAGGCGGCGGCTAGTGTCGCCGTCTCCCCGTGCCGGCCGTCGCGGCCAAGCAGCAGCGCCTCCACCAGCGCAATGTCGTGGCAGCGTGCCACCCGCACCCCGGCGCTGAGCAGATCCGGGTAGCACCAGGCGGCCGACGGCCACACCCATCGCACCCGGCCGCTTCGCTCCCGGTCCGCAACAGCCGAGGAAAGATCCTGATACCGAACGGCGGGTGCCAGCCGAGCGCCGTCGGCGGCCAGATCGCACAGCAGCACAGACCCGTCGGGTTGCGGGGCTAGGGCGACGGGGACCGGGGCAGGCGCAGCGGACCCGTCCGGAGCCGGCGCGGCGTCGGCGATGGGCACAGGAACATTGGAACCTATACCTAAGTCTGGGCCCGGCCCGGGGCCTGGCCGGGCCGGGCCCAGACGCTTACCAGGGTTCAGCCACCAGCCAAGCCGCCGGAGTACGAAGCGGCCGAACCGCCGCGAGAAGGAGGAACGAGGCGCTGACCGCCCGGGCCGGGCAGATCACCCGGGCCGAGCCGCAGCTGCGATAGATCCCCGATCCTGGTTGCGGTCATCGTGCCTCCGCTGGCGGTGGCCGCCACCCACGCCTGGTCACCGACTTTCACCGAGCCGATGCCGTCTCGCCGGGCAACCACGATGGTCGAACTGGTCACCGTGTAGGTCCTGGTGAAGCCGTCATTGCTCTTCAGCGTAATGGACGACCGGCTGACCGCTGTGACTCTGCCGTTCTGAATTTCGACGGTTAGTGTTCCCCCGCCCGGCTTCGGCAGGACAAGTGTGCCGTGTAGGACACCAGGCCAGCCGGGCCTGCGGCACAGCACGCCGGATCGGCCCGGGATTACCACGCGCACGCAGCCGGGGCGGGCCGACGGTGGCGCGGGCGCCGACTTGGCCATGCTGAGCGATCCCGGCAAGCCCGCCGAGAGCAGCCGGAACCTCGACGGTCCGGAAGTCGCGGCCAGCGCGAGGCCGGCGCCCACGGTCACGATGGCCACCGCCGTCCCGGTCAGCAGCAGCGGGCGGCCGCGCCAGCGCGGACGGGACCGGCCATCAGGCACATCGCCCGGCATCGCACGCGGCCTCCTTCCCGCCGCGCGTCCGCGGCGGCAACTAGGTTCAGGCTGTCACCGGGACCTGAGTCCGGGCTGAGCCGCGGCTGAGAGCCCGTCCAGAAACTCCTGTCCGTTGCCCGTGGCCGCGCGCTGCAGGACCGGATTTCCCGGCCGGCTCGCAGTAGCGGCCCTGCCGCGGCCCGGGATGCGTTGCCAGGCCGGCGGTCAGGCGCCCGGCGGCACGGCGACGGCCACATCGTCCGGCCTGGCCGACGACGACCGTCGCCGGGCCGGCGTCACTCCATCCGCTGCTGGGGGATACCCGCGAGCAGCGCGCGAACCTCCGTCTCCCGGTACCGACGGTGCCCCCCGAGAGTACGTATCGAGGTCAGCTTGCCGGCCTTCGCCCAGCGGGTGACGGTCTTCGGGTCCACTCGGAACATCGTCGCGACCTCTGCCGGGGTCAGCAGCGACTCGGCCTCCGTCGTGCGTGCAGACATGTATACGGCTCTCCTCCTGGACCGGTACTTGCGATCCTGTGATCGTTCGCTCGTGCGCCTGGCGCCCCTTCCGGAGCTGTCGGGATGTCCCATATGGCCGACTGACCCCATATTGCCATCACGACCGGTGACACGTCGACCACCAGGAGCAAAGATTCCGTCGTGACTTGCCCTGTTGTGCGGCTCATGTCCGTTTCGCAGAATGTGGTGGGGTGACATGGTCATCTTGGGGCACGGTGACGCTGCGGACGGGCATACGCTGGATTCCCCACCGGGTCAACGAGGACCCGGGCCGGACCGGAAGAGTCACCACAGTGACGCAAGTGTTCGCTTCATCACACCACGACAGCGGATCATCGGATCATTCCGGACACGAACAGGTCGTCTTCTGCCAGGACGCCCCGACCGGGCTACGGGCCATCATCGCGATCCACTCCACAACGCTGGGTCCCGCCCTCGGCGGCACCCGCTTCTACCCCTACCAGAGCGAACCGCAGGCCCTGGCCGACGCGCTCAACCTGTCCCGGGCGATGACCTACAAGAGCGCCCTGGCCGGGCTCGATCTCGGCGGCGGGAAGGCCGTGATCATCGGTGATCCGGCCGTCCTCAAGACCGAGGCGCTGCTGCGGGCATACGGCCGGTTCCTCCAGTCCCTCGGCGGGCGCTACATCACAGCGTGTGACGTCGGTACGTACTGCGCGGACATGGACATGATCGCGCGCGAGTGCCGTTTCGTGACCGGCCGCACCGATGCCGCAGGCGGCGCGGGCGATTCCTCGGTGCTGACCGCGCTCGGCGTATTCCATGGCATGCGGGCGGCCGCCGAGCATGCCTGGGGCAGCGCCAGCCTGGAGGGCAGACGGATCGGGGTCGAGGGCGTCGGCAAGGTGGGTGCCCGCCTCGTGGATCACCTGGTCGAGGCAGGCGCGGAGGTGGTCGTCTGCGACGTCGACCCGCGGGCCGTCGAGCGGGTCCGGACCAGGCATCCAGCCGTGCAGCCCGCTGAGGATCACCGGGCGCTGATCGCCCGCCAGCTTGACGTGCTCGCCCCCTGCGCTCTGGGCGGCACCCTGGACGAGGACACCGTCGGCGCCCTGACCGCGTCGGTCGTCTGCGGAGCCGCGAACAACCAACTCGCGCATCCGGGCATCGAGAAGATGCTGGCCGACCGGGGCATCGTGTATGCACCGGACTACCTGGTCAACTCGGGCGGGCTGATCCAGGTGGCGGACGAGCTCGAAGGCTTCAATTTCGACCGGGCCAAGGGCCGGGCAGAACGGATTTTCGACACCACCCGCAAGATTTTCACGCTGGCGGACGAAGAAGGCGTTCCCCCCGTGGTCGCGGCGGACAGGCTGGCCGAACGGAGGATGGCCGATGTGGGCCGGCTACGGGGGATCTGGCTGCCCCACACCCGGTCAGCGTGAGCACGGAGTTCATAAACCAGGTACCTTTATACGCGTACGAAGGCTGGCACGCGCTGTCCTCCGGTCGTGGAGTGGGCGACGGGTCGGTTTGCTGTGCGCGTAGAGCCGGTAGCAGCGTTAGCACGGAGCAGTGGCCTGATCGGGCCAGAAGGACGTTCGAGGGGGTCGAGCCAATGGGGCGCGGCCGAGCCAAGGCCAAGCAGGTGAAGGTTGCCCGCCAGCTGAAGTACAACAGCGGCGGCATGGACCTTGACCGGTTGCAGGCTGAGCTGGGTAGCAGCACGGACCAGCAGGATGAGAACCACGAGGACGGCTATGCGGATCCTGGCGACCAGTACGCCGATTACGCCGATTACGCCGACGAAGAAGACGAGGACCAGGACGCCAGCGCCTGACCGGTAATCCTCGGGTCGGCCCGGGTAGCCGTCGTTGATCAGTCATCGCCCCGGTCGGGCGGATGCAGTGCCAGTCACCTGACTGGTCACGGGCATGGCCCAGGGCGCCGACGACCAGCGCTCTCGGCCGAGATCGACTCCCAGCCGGGATCCAGGACTCCCCACCGAGATCGGCTTCCAACCGGGATCCCGCGCTCACAACCGAGATCGGCCTCCAACCGGGATCCCGCGCTCACAGCCGGGATCGGCCTCCAGCGGGGATCCCGCGCTCTCAGCCGTGATCCGGCCTTTCAGCCGGGATGAGACCCGGTCAGCCGCACGCTGCCGCGGGGCTGCGAACCCCGGGTAACCTCCCCCGCGAGCCAGGCGGGGACGCCGCGCGCGGTGAGCAGCCCGAC
>DASXLW010000193.1:0-17477 GCA_036496025.1 Streptosporangiaceae bacterium | reverse complement strand
GGCCTCAGCCGGCTGACCGGCACGCTGGTGATCGCCGCCTACCTGGCCTTCGTCGCGGTCCTCGTCGCCACCGCCTGACGCGCCGGCTCCACGCGTCAGCCGCGGGTCGTGCGCTCGGCCAGGGCCAGCAGGCAGCAGCCGGTCGGGAGTTCCTGGTTACCAACCGCAAACAGCGTGCGCGGCGGTGCGCTCGCGACCGCGGTCGCGCCGGCCACGCCGGGTATCTTCAGCGGCACGTCGCTGTCGGCGATCCCGCCGGGGAAACCGTTCGGCCGGGCCAGCTCGAAGAACCCGTTGTCGCCCCACGCCTCGACCGTCCCGTTGGACAGCAGGGCCAGCGAGTCCTCCGACCCGGCCGCGACCGCCCGCACCCCGGTGATCTTGACGACCGGAACGGGTACGGTGCTGAGCGACTGCGTGGACACATCGTGGCCATCGCCGAGCTGGTCGTTCGAATTGTCGCCCCAGGACATCACGGTGCCGTCGGACAGCAGCGCCAGCGCGTGCTGGCCGCCGCCCGCGATGGCCGTTACCCCGGTCAGCCCCTTGACCGGGACCGGTGCCGAGCTGTCGGCCAGCTTTCCGTTGCCGAGCTGGCCGACGTCGTTACGCCCCCACGACATCACTGTGCCGTTGTTCAGCAGCGCCAGGCTGAACAGCGCCCCGGCCGCGATCGCCTTCACCCCCGTCAGCCCCTTGACCGGGACCGGCACCGCGCTGCCGGCCGTACTGCCGCTGCCCAGCTGGCCGTACCGGTTCTCACCCCAGGCCATCACGGTGCCGTCGGACAGCAGCGCGAGGCTGTGCTCCTCGCCGGCTGCGACCGCGGTCACCCCGGACAGGCCCGGGACGGCGGCCGGGACCTCGGTGTCGCCGTTGGCGCTCGCGATCCCGTTGCCGAGCTGCCCGAACGTGTCGTCCCCCCAGGCCACAACCGTCCCCCCGGACAGCACCGCCAGCTCGTGACGACCGCCCGCGGCCACCGCGCGCACCCCGCTCAGCCCGCTCACGCGACCCGGCACGTCACTCCCGGTCAGCGTCCCATTCCCGAGCTCCCCCGCGCTGTTGTCCCCCCACGAGACCGCACCCGCCGTAGCCGCGCCCGCCCCTCTGCCGCCGTGCGCGCCCCGCCCCGCCGCCGCAGCCCGCTGCGCGGGCAACGCCGCGGCCAACGCCACGAACCCCGATGCCGTCGCTACCGCCGTGCCCCGCCATCCCCCCCGCCGCAGCCGGCGCGCGTGCCGTGCCACTCTCGGGTGGCTTGTCCTGACCTGACTGCCGACTCGCGTCATGGGCCCTCCTGGCGGACCGTGGCCTGCCCATACCACGCGACAACGGTCACCGGGGTTCATCCCGACCGCCGTTGACCGCCATTCGCTGTCAACCCCGTGCGGCGGCTGGTCACACCACGCAAGCAGGCCCGAGCAGCTGCTTCAGATCCCCGAGCAGCGCCGGCGAAGGAGACACCCGCAGCTTGTGGTCCAGCCGCACGATCGTGGTCCGCTGCCTACCACAAAGCCGTAGATGAACCTCGGTCACTCCCGGATGAGTCCGCAGCACATCCCGCAGCTGCTCCACTACCGGCCCGACGCAGCGGTCGACCGGCATCTCCACCACAAAAGGGCCGCCATCGCCCGGAGTGGTATCCGGCACCTTCACGTCCATGGCGATCAGCTTGGGCGTCTCGTCCCGCCGGTCCAGCCGGCCCTTGACCACGAGGATGGCGTCCTCGGCAAGATGGCTGGCGCACGCCTGGTACGTGGCCGGGAAGAACAGCACCTCGATCGCGCCCTCGAGGTCCTCGAGCGTGGCCGACGCCCAGGCGGCGCCCTGCCGGGTGACCTTGCGCTGCAGCCCGGACAGGATCCCGCCCACGCAGACGACCTGGCCGTCCGCGCGTTCGCCCGACCTGCCCCGGTCGGCCTCGCCGAGCCCGGCGGCGGGCTCGGCCGAGCCGATCAGCTGGGCGATGGAGCAGTCGGTCCCGGCCGCGAGCACGTGCTCGAGGCCGAGCAGCGGGTGGTCGGAGACGTACAGGCCGAGCATTTCGCGCTCGAAACCGAGCACGACGGCCTTCTCCCACTCCCCGGCCGGGACCGGGACGTCGAACATCGTCTCGGTCTCGGTGTCCCCCTCGAACAGCGAGAACTGGTTGTTGGCCTCGTTGCGCTTCACGTCGATCACCTGGTCCACGGCCTGCTCGTGGATGAGCACCAGGCCCTTGCGCGGGTGGCCGAGGGAGTCGAACGCGCCCGCCTTGACCAGCGACTCGATGACGCGCTTGTTGCACACCGTGACCGGCACCTTGCGCAGGAAGTCTGAGAAGCTGGTGAACGCGCCCTTGGTCCGCCGGGTCGTGGCGATCGCCTCGACCACGTTGATGCCGACGTTGCGGACGGCGGCCAGGCCGAACCTGATGTCGCCGCCGACCGGCGTGAAGTTGGCCGCGGACGCGTTGACGTCCGGCGGCAGCACCTTGATGCCCATCCGCCGGCACTCGCTGAGGTACAGCGCTGACTTGTCCTTGTCACCCGAGATCGAGGTGAGCAGCGCGGCCATGTACTCGGCCGGGTAGTTCGCCTTCAGGTAGGCGGTCCAGTAGCCGACCATCGCGTAGCAGGCCGCGTGCGCCCGGTTGAACGCGTAGTCGGAGAACGGAACCAGGATGTCCCAGATGGCCCGGATCGCGGAGTCCGAGTAGCCGTTGGCCCGCATGCCCGCCGCGAACGGCTCGAACTCCTTATCGATGATCTCCTTCTTCTTCTTGCCCATGGCCTTGCGCAGCAGGTCGGCCTTGCCGGGCGTGTAGCCGGCCAGCTTCTGCGCCGTGGACAGGACCTGCTCCTGGTAGACGATCAGGCCGTAGGTGTCGCCCAGGATTTCGGCCAGCGGCTCGGCGAGTTCGGAGTGGATCGGCTTGATCGGCTTGCGCCCGACCTTGCGGTCGGCGTACTCGTTGTGCGCGTTCGCGCCCATCGGGCCGGGCCGGTAGAGGGCGTTGACCGCGACGATGTCCTCGAACCGGTCCGCGTGCATCGAGCGCAGCAGCGCGCGCATCGGGCCGCCGTCGAGCTGGAACACGCCCAGCGTGTCGCCGCGGGCCAGCAGCTCATAGGTGGGCTTGTCGTCCAGCGGCAGCGTTTCCAGGACGATCTCCTGCCCGCGGTTGTCCCTGATGCCGGTGACCGCGTCGTCCAGCACGGTCAGGTTGCGCAGCCCCAGAAAGTCCATCTTGAGCAGGCCGAGGGACTCGCACGCGGGGTAGTCGAACTGGGTGATGATCGCGCCGTCGGCCTCCCGTTTCCACACCGGTATATGGTCGATGACCGGCTCGCTGCTCATGATCACGCCGGCCGCGTGCACGCCGGCCTGGCGGATCAGCCCCTCCAGGCCTCGCGCGGTGTCGAGCACCTGCCGGACCTCGGCCTCGGCCTCATAGAGGGCGCGGATCTCGCCCGCCTCGCCGTACCGGGGGTGCGTCGGGTCGAACACCCCGGCCAGCGGAACGTCCTTGCCCATCACCGCGGGCGGGAAGGCCTTGGTGATCCGGTCGCCGAGCGCGTACGGGAAGCCGAGCACTCGGGTGGCGTCCTTCACCGCGGCCTTGGCCTTGATCGTGCCGTAGGTGATGATCTGCGCGACCCGGTCGTCCCCGTACTTCTCGGTGACGTAGCGGATCACGTCGCCGCGCCTGCGCTCGTCGAAGTCGATGTCGATGTCGGGCATCGAGATGCGCTCGGGGTTGAGGAACCGCTCGAACATCAGCCCGTGCGCCACCGGATCCAGGTCGGTGATGCCCAGCGCGTAGGACACCATGGACCCGGCGGCGGAGCCGCGGCCGGGACCCACCCTGATGCCGGCCCGCTTGGCCCAGTTGATGAAGTCGGCCACGACCAGGAAATAGGAGCAGAAGCCCATCTGCGTGATCACGCCGATTTCGTACTCGGCGCGGCTCCTGCGCTCCTCGTCGTGGCCGCCGGGGAAGCGGCGGTCCATGCCGAGCCAGATCTCGCGGCGCAGCCAGCCTTCCTCGGTCTCGCCGTCCGGTACCGGGAACCGGGGCATCAGGTTCTGCTTGGCGAAGTCGACCTGACAGCGTTCGGCGATCACCAGGGTCGAGTCGCAGCCGGCCTGCCACTCAGCGTCGGCGGCGACCGCGCGCATCTCCGCCGGAGACTTCACGTAGAAGCCGCTGCCGTCGAACTTGAACCGGCCCGGGTCGGCCAGGTTGGACCCGGTCTGCACGCAGAGCAGCACTTCGTGCGCCTGCGCGTCTTCGGGCCGGGTGTAATGCGAGTCGTTGGTGACGACGAACGGGAGCGCAAGCTCAGCCGCGATCGCGGCCAGGCCGTCGCGGACCTTGCGCTCGACGTCCAGGCCGTGATCCATGATCTCGACGAAGAAGTTGTCCGGGCCGAAGATGTCGCGGTAGCTGGCGGCGGCGTCGATGGCCTGCCGGTACTGGCCGAGCTTGAGCCTGGTCTGCACCTCGCCGGACGGGCAGCCGGTGGTGGCGATGATGCCCCTGGAGTGGGCGGCGAGCAGCTCGCGGTCCATCCGCGGCTTGCGGAAGAAGCCCTCCAGGGAGGCGAGCGAGGACAGCCGGAACAGGTTGTGCATGCCCTCGGTGGTCTCGGCGAGCAGCGTCATGTGCGTGTAGGCGCCCGCCCCCGAGATGTCATCGGCGGCCTGCGACGGGCTGCCCCAGCGCACCGGCTGGCGGTGCTTGCGGTGCTCGGGGGCGACATAGGCCTCGATCCCGATCACCGGCTTGATGCCGGCCGCCGTGGCCTTGGCCCAGAAGTCGTAGGCACCGTACAGGTTGCCGTGGTCGGTCATGGCGATGGCCGGCATGCCGTCCTGCTCGCACCGGGTGAACAGGTCCTTCAGCCGGGCCGCGCCGTCCAGCATCGAGTACTCGGTGTGCACGTGCAGGTGGACGAACGAGGCCCGGGTCCCCGGCGCGGCAGCCGCCATGTAGATACCGCCTCCTTTAGGCATGCTTAAAGGCGCCCCGGGAGGGGCGTTGGCGCACGGAACCGGGGGAAAGAGGCCGGTGCTGCCGTCAGGAGCGGCCACCGCCGTGGCCCTCCTCCGGCGGCATCACCGGTCCGGCTCTTCAAGGCTTCCAGCCTATTCGAGCCGGCGCAGGAGGGCACGCGGGACACGCGCCAATCCGGAGCGCTATTCCTCGCCGCGCAGGACGTCGAGCGCGTGTGCCAGGTCAGCCGGGTATTCGCTGCGGAACTCGACCCGGCGGCCGTCGGCGGGGTGCGCGAAGGCCAGGCTCACCGCGTGCAGCCACTGCCTGGTCAGGCCGAGCTGGCCGGCCAGCACCGGGTCCGCTCCGTAGAGCAGATCTCCCGCGCAGGGGTGCCTGATCGCGGCCATGTGCACCCGGATCTGGTGGGTCCGCCCGGTCTCCAGCTCGATCGCGACCAGGCTGGCGCCGCGGAAGGCCTCCAGCGTGTCATAGTGCGTGACGCTGGGCCTGCCCCCGGCCAGCACGGCGAACCGGCCGTCACCGGAGGGGTGCCGGCCGATGGGCGCGTCCACCGTGCCGCGCAGCGGGTCGGGGTGGCCCTGCACCAGGGCGTGATAGCGCTTGTCCACCTCGCGCTCGCGGAACGCGCGCTTGAGCGCGCTGTAGGCACGCTCGCTCTTGGCCACCACCATCAGCCCGGTGGTGTTGGCGTCCAGCCGGTGCACGATGCCCTGGCGTTCGGCGGCGCCGCTGGTAGCGACCGTGTGGCCGGCGGCGAGCAGGCCACCCAGGACGGTCGGGCCGGTCCAGCCCGGCGTGGGATGCGCGGCCACCCCGGCGGGCTTGTCCACGACCAGGATGTCGGCGTCCTCGTAGATCACCTCGAGGCCGGGGACGGCCTGCCCGGGACCGGTCGGCGTGGCGGCTTGCGGCGGCGGGGGCAGCGTGACGTCCAGCCACGTTCCCGCCTCGACCCGGTGCGACTTGACCACGGGCTGCCCGGCCACGAGCACCAGGCCGTCGGCGACCAGCTCGGCGGCCTTGGCCCGGGACAGCCCGAACATCCGGGCCAGCGCCGCGTCGAGCCGCTCGCCGTCCAGGCCGTCGGGCACGGGCACGTGGCGCTGATCTTGAGCTGCGGTCACGCTCACTAGTCTGCCTGGTGCGGCCGACTGCCCTGGCTAGTCTGCCGGATGCGGCTGGCTGGCCTGGCCGGGGCTGGCCTGGCTGATGTGGTCGGCCGAGCCGGACTGGTCGGGCGGCTCGCGCCGGCGGCCCTGGTCCACCGTGCCGTCCAGCCGCAGCCCGCGCACGGCGAGCAGGACGGCGAGCACGCCGCCGCAGACGATGGCGGAATCGGCCAGGTTGAACACCGGCCAGTGCGGCAGCTGGATCCAGTCCACCACGTCACCGCGCATCGGCCCGGGCGCGCGGAAGATCCGGTCAGCGAGATTGCCGGTGGCCCCGCCGAGGAGCAGGCCGAGCGTGATGGCCCAGGGCAGGCTGCGCAGCCGCCGCGCGGTGCGCAGGATGAAGATGATCACGCCGACCGCGATCGCGGTGAACACCACCGTCAGCGAGGTGCCGAGGCTGAACGCCGCCCCGCTGTTGCGGATCAGCCGGAGCGTGAGCAGCCCGCCGAGCAGCCGGACGGGCGGATGATGGGACAGCTGGCCGACCACGATGACCTTGCTGATCGCGTCGGCGGCCAGCACGAACACGGCCACGCCGAACAGCACCGCGACCTGACTGCGGGCCCGGTGCGGCGGCTTGGGGGCGCCGTCGGGAGACTCTGCCACCGAACCATTGTCTCGTGCGCCAGCGTCCATCATCGGGCCGGTCAGCGACGCTCTTCCCGCTGCTTGCACGCGACGCACAGCGTGGCCCGGGGAAAGGCCTGCAGGCGCGCCTTCCCGATCGGCTCGCCGCATGACTCGCACACCCCGTACGTGCCGGACTCGATCCGGGCCAGCGCCCGTTCGTTCTGGGCCAGCAACTCCCTGGCGTTGTGCGTGAGGGCAAGCTCGTGCTCGCGTTGGAACGTCTTCGCCCCGGCGTCGGCCTGGTCGTCTCCGGCATCGGCGACCGCGTCGCCCATCCGCTCGGCGATCTCGGACTCGGACTTGGAGATCTCCGCGCGCAGCTCGGCTATCTCGGACTCGAGTTCCTTGCGGACCTTGGCGAGCTCGGCCTCGGTCCAGCGCTTCTCGCCGGACCGGACGGGAAGAGCGGCGGCGCCCGAGCGGGTGGTTGCAGCCATCTCCCACCTCCTTGGCGCCACATTTTCGATGATCTTGAAACGGGGTAGTCACCGGAGGATAAGTCGGGATCGCAGGATGCGCAAACGCGGCCGCGGAATCCTGTTCGGCGTGTTCGCGGCGATCGGCTATCGTGGCAGTCTGCACGGCATAGATGGGGACAGCTGCCGCTGATCGCGGCCAGGAGCGACTCGGGGACGGTGCGAGCCCGGGGGCAGGCCCAGCGACCAGATCACCCCGGAGCCGCCGGAAGAACGGCCGATCATGGTCCCGCCCAGGCGATGACCGGATGGCCTGGTAGAGCCGGCAGCAGGACGCAACGAAGAGGGCCGCGAGCCGCGCCCGCCGCCAGGCGGGCCGGGCGCACGGCCAAGAAGGGTGGTACCGCGGGGCGGCCGCAGGCTCGTCTCGTCCCTTCGCGCAGGCGACCCGCGGAAGGCCACCCGATCATGTCCCACCCAGACGACTCCGCGCCCGCGGCGAACGCGCCCCGGGGCGGGCGGCTGTTCCCCGCGCTTCCCGATCGGCCGGATCTGCCCGCGCTCGAGCGCGAGATGCTGGTCCGCTGGCGCGAAGGCAAGGTGTTCGAGCGCTCGCTCGAGCAGACCGCAGACGGCCCGCAGTGGACGTTCTACGAGGGCCCGCCGACCGCGAACGGCGCCCCTGGCGTGCACCACGTCGAGGCGCGGGTGTTTAAGGACGTCTTCCCCCGGTTCAAGACCATGCAGGGATTCCGCGTCCCGCGCCGGGCCGGCTGGGACTGCCACGGCCTGCCGGTCGAGGTGGCGGTGGAGAAGGAACTCGGGATCTCCGGCAAGAAGGACATCGAGGCCTACGGGATCGCCGAGTTCAACGCGCGCTGCCGGGAGTCCGTCCAGCGGCACGTGGATGCCTTCGAGGAACTGACCGAACGGATGGGCTACTGGATCGACCTGTCCAGGGCCTACTGGACGATGAACGCCAGCTACATCGAGTCGGTCTGGTGGTCGCTCAAGCAGATCTTCGACCAGGGGCTGCTGATCCAGGACTACCGGATCAGCCCGTACTGCCCGCGCTGCGGCACGCCGCTGTCCGACCACGAGATGGGCCAGCCGGACGTCTACCAGACGGTCGGCGATCCGTCGGTCACGGTCAGGTTCCCGCTGGTGAGCCTGCCGGAGGGCGCGAGCCCCGAGCTGGCCGGGGCGGATCTTCTGGTGTGGACGACCACGCCGTGGACGCTGGTGTCCAACACCGCGGTGGCGGTACACCCGGACGAGACCTACGTGGTCGCGCGCAGCGCCGGCGGCGGCGGCCGGGTGGTCGTCGCCGAGGAGCTGATGGATCGGGTCCTCGGTGACGGCTGGGAGGTGGTCGCCCGCGTGCCGGGGTCATCGCTCACGGGTGCGACCTACCGGCCGCCGTTCGGGCTCATCCATATCCCTGACGCGCACATCGTCGTCACCGGCGATTTCGTGACCACCGAAGACGGGACGGGCCTGGTGCACCTGGCGCCGGCGTTCGGGCTCGACGACATGGAGACCAGCCGGGCGCACGGACTCCCGGTGGTCAACCCGGTCCTGCCGGACGGGCACTTCGACGATTCGGTGCCGCTGGTGGGCGGGTTGTTCTTCAAGGACGCGGACGCGCGCCTGGTGGCTGACCTGGCCGAGCGCGGCGTGCTGTTCCGCAGCGAGATCTACGAGCACAGCTACCCGCACTGCTGGCGCTGCGGGACGCCGCTGCTCTACTACGCGGTGCCGTCCTGGTACATACGGACCACGCAGGTCAAGGACAAGCTGCTGGCCGAGAACGAGCGGACGAACTGGCAGCCGCCCACGATCAAGCACGGCCGCTACGGTGAGTGGCTGCGCAACAACGTGGACTGGGCGCTGTCCCGCACCCGGTACTGGGGGACGCCGCTTCCGCTGTGGATCTGCGCCGATGACCACGTCACCTGCGTCGGCTCGCTGGCCGAGCTCTCGGAGCTGGCTGGCCGCGACGTCTCCGGCCTGGACCCGCACCGGCCGCAGGTGGACGACGTGACGATCAGCTGCCGGGAGTGCGGCCAGCCCGCGCGGCGGGTGCCCGACGTGATCGACGCCTGGTACGACTCGGGCTCGATGCCATTCGCCCAGCACGGCGCGCCGCTGCGCAACGAGGGCGAGTTCGAGAGCTCGTACCCGGCGCAGTTCATCTGCGAGGCGATCGACCAGACCAGGGGCTGGTTCTACTCGCTGATGGCGGTGGGCACGGTCGTGTTCGGCCGGTCCGCCTACGAGAACGTGGTCTGCCTCGGCCTGATCATGGACGAGCAGGGCCGGAAGATGAGCAAGCACCTGGGCAACGTGATCGAGCCGATCCCGCTCATGGACAGGCACGGCGCGGACGCGCTGCGGTGGTTCTTCACCTCGACCGGCTCGCCCTGGTCGGCGCGCAGGCTCGGGCACGGCGCCATCGAGGAGATCGTCAGGAAGGTGCTGCTCACCTACTGGAACACCGTCTCGTTCTTCGTGCTGTACGCGAACGCGGCCGCGGCGCAGGGCGGCGCCGACTGGCTGCGCACGGCGCCGCCGCCGGCCGGCCGGCCGCTGCTGGACCGGTGGGTGCTGAGCGAGCTGCACGCGATGACCGCGGACGTGACCGGCGGGCTGGAAGACCTGGACACCTCCGAGGCGGGTCGCAGGCTCGCGGCCTTCATCGACGACCTGTCCAACTGGTACGTGCGGCGGTCGCGCAGACGGTTCTGGGAGGGACCGGGCACGCCCGAGGGCGCGGCGGCGTTCGCCACGCTGTTTGAATGCCTGCGGACGCTGACGCAGCTCATGGCCCCGTTCACGCCGTTCCTCACCGACCACCTGTGGGGCGTGCTGAGCCAGCCCGGCGACCCGGACTCCGTGCACCTGACCAGCTGGCCGGCCGCGGATCACGCGCTGGTGGACCGGCAGCTGTCCGCGGACATGGCGCTGGCGCGCAGGCTCGTGCAACTCGGCCGCTCGGCGCGGGCGGGAGCGTCGGTGCGGACCCGGCAGCCGCTGGCCCGCGGGCTGGCCAGCGCTCCGGGATTCGCCGGACTGCCCGCCGGCCTGGTCGGGCTGATCGCCGACGAGCTCAACGTGCGGACCGTGGAGGTTCTGGCCGCCGAGGGGGGTGAGCTGGTCGATCACACGGTCAAGCCGAACTTCCGCGCGCTGGGCAAGCGCTTCGGGAAAACCACCCCCGCCGTCGCGGCCGCGATCACCGCGGCCGACCCCGAGTGGCTGGCCGGCCAGATGAATTCGGCCGAAACGGCTCCGGTCGTCGTGGACGGCGAGACGGTGACGCTGCACCCGGATGACGTGATCATCACGCAGACGCCGCGGTCGGGCTGGACCGTCGCGACCGAGGCCGGGGAAACCGTCGCGCTCGAGGTGACGATCACCCCGGAGCTGCGGCGCGAGGGACTGGCCCGGGAGGTGGTCAGGCTGGTTCAGGACGAGCGCAAGAACGCGGGCCTGGACGTCAGCGACCGGATCTCGCTGTGGTGGCAGGCCGATGATGCCGAGGTCGGAGCGGCACTCACCGAGTACGGCCCGTTGATAGCCAGCGAGGTGCTGGCCGTTGGCTACACCCGGGGCCGGCCCGGCGACCAGGACGGCCGCGACCCGGCGATCCGGGAGCATACCGAGGCGGATCTGGGGCTGGCCTTCTGGCTGAAGCGCGCGTCAGCCTCAGCCGACGGCGCCTGACTCGGCCGCGGACGCGAGCTTGTCGGGCTGGCAGGCGCGGCAGGGCACGCAACCCGACGCCTCGGCGGCCTCACGGGTGACCGACTCGACGTCATCCTCGCCGAGGAACCGGATGAGAATGCATCCCGGCCGGTGGTAGCGCGGGACTCCGGATACCACGATCACGCGGCCCGGCTCGGTACCCGGCCCGGCGGGCCGGCCCGGGAGTGGCGAGCCGGGGGCGGCTGACGCCCGCGAGGCGGCCGGCCCCGGCCAGGGCCCGGGTGAGTCCCGGATGACCGGCGGGTAGGACGTGGCCGGCCGGTACGGTGCGCTCGGCGGGTGGGACGCGGACGGCGGGTACGGTGCGCTCGGCGGGTACGGTGCGGTCGGGGAATGCGGGGCCGCGGACGCGTACGAGTTGAACGGCGCGTCCGTGACCGACGGCGTTTCGGTCGCCAACGGCGCGTCGGCGACCGACGGGGCGGCGAGTAGGTCCGGGCCGGGATCGCCGCCCGGCTCCGCGGCCGGTTCCCCGGCGGAGGTTTCCGGAGCTTGCGCGGGCGCGAATGTGGCGGGCGGGGCACCGCCGGGCCCGCTGGCCACGTTCGCGGCCGGCGCAGCACTGGCCGAGTCTGCGTTCTCGCCCGGCGCCGGCGTGCCGTTGCCGGCTTCGGCGCTGTCCGGCGCGGTGCCGTCGCCACCCGGCGCGGCACTGTCGGCATCCGTCACCGCTTGGGCAGGCTCCGGCACGCGGTCATCGCCGGCCGGCGTGGCCTCGGGCTGGCTCGGGACGGCCTCGTCGCGGTCCGGCTCGGCGCCCGCGGCGCCCGGCGGGGCACCGGCGGGGGCCGGCGCGACGCCGCCACCATCCGATACGACCTCATCGCGGCCCGGCGCGGCAGCGACGTCGTCCGGCGCGGCTGCTGCGTCGCCGGACACGGCGAAGTCACCGTCTGACGCGGTCTCGTCGCGGTCCGGTGCGGCGCCAGGGGCGCCCGGCAGCGCTTCGTCGCGGCCGGACGAAGCGAAGTCGCTGACCGGGGTGGCCTCGTTACGGTCCGGGGCGACCTCGGGGGCTGCTTCCTGGTCGGTGGCTTCCCCGGTGCTTGATTCATGATCCGGGTCGTCCTGGCCGGCCGGCGGGCTCTGCGCAGGCTTGAGGGTCCAGCGGTGCGGCAGGGGCTCAGGGGCCGATGCGGTCCCGGGGGGTGCGACGTGCTGGCCGTCGTTCCCGTCCTGGACGGTCGCTGTGCTCGGCTCCGCGAGCCCGGCATGCTCGGCTGGATCCGAGTCCGCCCGCTCAAGCACGACGAGTTCTTCGGTGTGGTCGGCACCGCCGGCCGGCCCGGGACGGCCAGCCCAGGCGGCGGGCTCGGCCCAGGCGGCGGGCTCGGTCCAGGCGGGCTCTCCGGCCGGTTCCGCGCCCGGTTCCCGCTCGGCCTCCCCGGCCGGCCCGGCCTCCTCGGCCGACGGGATCACGAGCCGGGTACTCCACTGGGCCGGGCCGCCGAGTTCTTGCTCGACGCGCCCCCAGATTTCATCGGAAGGCGATTCCTTGGTCAGCTTCGGTTCCCGGCTTGACGCGCCGGCGGCGGCCAGTTCGGCGTCCACCCGGGCCCACAGTTCGTCGGCCGGCGACCCCCCGTCCGGCCAGCCGAGCCCGGTGTAGCTCGGGCCCGCCGTGCCTGCCTGGGCGGAGACGGCCGCGAGATTGCGGCCGTCCAGCGGCTGCAGACCCGCGGCTGCAACCTCACCCGGGATCACGGTGGTACCTGGACCAGGGGTAACACCGCGACCAAAGGTTCGCTCGGCTCCTGCGGCCGTCGCGCCCCGGCCGAAGAGCTCATCACGACCCACGATCATGCCCGCCACGAGCACGAGTGCCGCGCACACGCTCACAGCGATTGCCGTGTAAACCAGCGTCATGTTGCTGGCAATCGCTCCGGCCAGGAGCAGTCCCAAGCCGACGATGACCAGCGCGGCGCTGAACCGGATCACAGTCTCGCTCCCCGGGGTGAGCGCCCGGCGTCGCCTAAATCAGCGACGCTCGTGCGGTGAGCTCTCGCCTGGGCGAAACCCAGCCGAATGGGCCGCCGGCTCCGGCTGACCCGCGTACGCCGGGGCGCCCGGGTTGGACTGGCCGTTGCGCACGTCGGAGCGCTGCATGGAGGACGGCACCGACTGCGGGCTGGTGCCCATGGCGCGGAACCCTCCGGTGTCGGAGGCCCCGGCCTCGAGGTCGCGCAGCAGGCCTTCCAGATAGGCCTTGAACCTGCTGCGGTACTCACGCTCGAAGGCGCGAAGGTCATCCACCCGCCGTTCGAGCTCCTCACGCTGCTGCACCAGCGACCCCATCGCCTGACGGTGCCGCTCCTGGGCATCCCGCTCCAGGCTCTCGGCGCGCGCCCGCGCGTCCCCGGTGATCTGCTCGGCCTGGCGGCGCGCCTTGTTGAGGATGTCGTCGGCCTCCCGGCGAGCCCGTCCGAGGGTCTCGTCGGCCTCGCGCCTGGCATCCGCGATCGCCTGGTCCGCAGTCTGCTGAGCGAGGGCCAGGACCCGCGCGGCGGTGTCCATGTTGTCCTCGGCCGGGGCTACGCCCATCATCACCGGCTCTGGCTGCCTGCGCTCAGGCTCGGGCCGGGGCGGCTCGGGAGCCATCAGCTCGGGCTGATGGTCGGGCAACGGCGAGCTGAGCGCCGGTGCAGGCGCCTTGCCGCCACGCATGAACTCGGCCAGCTTCGACCGGAGCTCCTCGTTCTCCTGGAGCAGCCGGTCGAGCTCGGCCTCGACCTCATCGAGGAAGGCGTCGACTTCTTCCTCGTCATAGCCGGGCCGGAGCCTGGTGGTACTGAACTGCTTGTTCCGCACGTCCGCGGGCGTCAGCGGCATCTCGTCTCCTTGGCGCGCTTGGAGTGTCTAACTTGCAGCGCCGTTCAGATCAGCGGAACGACCACATTGACCATGATCAGAACCACGAAGAACAGCACCATGAAGCTAAGGTCCAAGGCCACACTACCGAGACGAAGGGGCGGGATGTACCTTCTTAGAAATCTCAGTGGCGGATCGGTAGCTGTGAATATCCCCTCGGCGACGACCAAGAGGAAGCCGTGCGGCGCCCACGTCCGGGAGAACGCCTGCACCCAAGTGATGATCATCCGTCCGATGAGCATCAGCAGGTAGATCCACAGAACGTAGTACAGGACGATCTTCAGGATCCCCACATCAATACCCTGTCTCCGCAAGCTGAGACCGGGATGATCAGCCGCGGCTGGCGTGCCCCGGCCCGCAACGCTAGCTCTGGTTGAAGAACCCTCGCTCCGCGATGCGCGCCTTGTCCTCGGCTGTCACCTCTACGTTCATCGGCGACAGCAGGAACACTCTGTTGGTCACCCGGTCAATGCTCCCGCGAAGCCCGAAGATCAGTCCTGCCGCGAAATCGACGAGGCGCTTGGCGTCGCTGTCGACCATCTCCGTCAGGTTCATGATCACCGGAGTGCCCTCGCGGAAGTGCTCTCCGATAGTACGAGCCTCATTGTACGTTCGCGGATGCAGTGTGGTGATCCTGGCCAGGTCGGTGGTCTGGGTGAGGACGGCCGGGGACCGGTCGCCGCCGGAGTGAACCATCTCCTGCCCTACACCGACGTCAGGCTCACGGGCCTCGGGCCCGTCAGCTGATTCCAGTTCGTCACCCTGCTCGCCATATTCGTCGTACTCCTCGTAGGAGTCGTACTGCTCCTGGTAGCGGTGGTCGTCCTCAACGAGGCCGAGGTAGACCGCCATCTTGCGCATCGCGCTGGCCATCCGTGCGTCCTCCGTCGTGCCTGTCGTTCCGCCCCGCTCATCGACCGGGCGCCCCGGCGTAGATACCAGGCCGCTAAACCCGATACCGGGCTCACGCGTCGGACATTACCGGACGAAGGCCCTTCTGGCGCCGAGCAACGCCGTACCGACACGCAGGTGTGTCGCGCCGAACGCGATCGCCTGCTCCAGGTCGGCGCTCATCCCGGCGGAGATCATGGTGGCGTCCGGGTGCGCGGCCCGGACCGTCGCCGCGACGTCGGCGAGTTTGCTGAACGCGGCGCCGGGGGGCTCGTCCAGGGGGGCCACGGCCATGACGCCGCCGAGCACCAGGGCGTCCTGGCCGGCTACCGCGTCGGCCAGGCCGGGGACCTGGTCCGCGGGGGCGCCGCCACGGGACGGATCCGCGTCCAGGCTGACCTGGATCAGGCAGGTGACCGTCCGCCCGGCGCGGCTGGCGTGCTGGCCGAGGGCACGTACCAGCCGCACACGGTCCACCGAGTGCACGACATCGGCGTAGCGCACCACGCTCGAGGTCTTGTTGGTCTGCAGCTGGCCGACGAAATGCCAGGTCAGATCCGTCATGCCGAGCCGCGCGCACTCGGCCGCCTTGGGCGCGGCCTCCTGGTCCCGGTTCTCCCCCACCTCGGTCACGCCGAGCTCGCGCAGCAGGCCGATATCGGATGCGGGCCGGGTCTTGGTGATCGCGATGATCGTGATCTCGCTCACCGTCCGGCCGGCGTCCTCGCAGGCAGCAGCGACGCGGGCGCGCACCCGGGCCAGGCCGGCCGCGATCTCCTCGCGGCGGGCAGCGGTGCGGGCCGGGGCGGGCGGCTGGGTCATCCGTCCATCATGGCGCGAGCCAGATGAGGCCCGCCAACCGCCCGGTACGGCCATCGCGCCGGTAGGAGTACAGGTCGCGGTCCTCGGCGGTGCACCGGTCATCGATCCGCACCTCGCGCACCCCGGCCGCGGTCAGCTGGCCGGCTATCCCGGCGCGCAGGTCGAGGCCCGGAGTGCCGGCCCGGGTCAGGCAGCCCGATCCCGGAACCGCCGCCGCGACGTCATCTCGCATCTGCTCGGGTACCTCGTAGCATCCCCCGCAGATGGCCGGGCCTATGACCGCGCGCGTCCGGGCCGGGTCGGCTCCCGCCCCGGTCATCGCGCGGATCAGCGCCGGAACCACGCCCAGGGCCGTTCCGGGCCTTCCCGAGTGCGCGGCGCCGATGATTCCCGCCGCCGGGTCGGCCAGCAGGACGGCCGGGCAGTCGGCGGACAGGACCCCGAGGGCCAGGCCGGGTACGGACGTGAAGCAGGCGTCGCGGGGCGGGGAGGGCCCGGCGCCGGACCAGGGTCCGGGTCGCGGCCGTCCGGGATCCGGGACGCGGCCGACATCGGCGCCGTGTACCTGCCGCATCCAGGTCATCCGGTCCGGGGCCAGCCCGCAGGCCGCCGCGACCAGCCGCCGGTTGCGGGCGACAGCCCGCTCGCTGTCGCCCGACCCGGTGCTCATGTTCAGCGAGTCGTAGGGCGGTCGGCTGACACCGCCGCGGCGGTGTGTGAACGCCGCGTGCACCCCAGGGGCCAGGGTGAACAGCCGCACCGCCGGCTCTCGCGGCGCCGTGGGCGCGGCGCGGGGGTCGTCCTCGGTGCCGTGCGCGGGCCGACCGGGCGCGCGCGGTGGGCGGGCATGCTCGGCCGGCGCCTCGCTCACTTCAGGAAGTCGGGCACGTCGAGCTCGTCGTCCTCCTCGAACACCACCGCCCGGCGGCGCGTGCTGGCGGCATCGAAGACGCGAGCGGCCGCGATGGGGTCAAGCCGACTGGGCGGCACCGCCGGCGGGGGGTCCGGCTCGACGGCCGGAGTAGCCGGAGCAGCGGCGGCCGGGGCGGCGGCCGGGGCCGGGTCGGCCGCGCCGCCGGTCTCTGGCGGCCCGGCCGCGCCGGCCTGACTGGCACCGCCGGCCTCCGCGCCGCCTGCCACGGCTGGCGCGGGCGCGTGGCCATTGCGCCCGTTGTGCGACGAGTCCGCGTCGTCCGGCACATCGGCGACCGCCGCGGCCTGGTACCCGGTAGCGGCGCTCTGGCCGGCGCTCACGGTGGCGCGGCCGTTGGTCTCGCGGCGTCCGGAGAGCACCCGCGCCATGGGCTCGGGACGGGCGCTGCGGTCCCGGTTGTCCCCCAGGCCCGCCGCGATCACGGTGACGCGGACCTCGTCGCCGAGCGCGTCGTCGATGACCGCGCCGAAGATGAAGTTGGCGTCGGGGGCCGCGGAATTCGACACCAGCTGGGCCGCCTCGTTGATCTCGAACAGGCCGAGATCGGAACCGCCCTGGATGGACAGCAGCACCCCGTGCGCGCCATCGATGCTGGCCTCGAGCAGCGGGCTGGAGATCGCCGTCTCGGCGGCCGCGACCGAGCGGTCGTCGCCCCGGGCCGAGCCGATGCCCATCAGCGCCGAGCCGGCTCCCTGCATGATCGACTTCACGTCGGCGAAGTCGAGGTTGATCAGGCCGGGCGTGGTGATCAGGTCGGTGATGCCCTGGACACCGGAAAGCAGCACCTGGTCCGCGGCCTTGAACGCGTCCAGGACGCTGACCTGCCGGTCGGAGATGGACAGCAGCCGGTCGTTCGGTATCACGATCAGCGTGTCCACTTCCTCGCGGAGCCGCTCGATGCCGGTCTCGGCCTGCGCGCCGCGGCGCTTGCCCTCGAAGCCGAACGGACGGGTCACGACGCCGATGGTGAG
>DASXLW010000192.1:0-60566 GCA_036496025.1 Streptosporangiaceae bacterium | reverse complement strand
GTGATCTCCGGCCAGGAGATCTCCGTTCGCTTTGACCTGCGGGCAAAACGTTGGGTAATCTTGGCGATCGTGTCCGTGTGAACGCGGGCACGAGCGCGTGCTCATGACGTGCGGGATTCACATGGATCACGTCGTCGTTGGTTCGCGCGGCCTCGGAGCCGGCCGGCCCGGGGCCGCGGACGCCAGGCGCGCGGGTTTCCTCCCACTACGACGTCCGGTCTCCATGCTGGCGGGCCGGCAGGTTGTGGTGGCGCCGACACACCCGACCCCGGGGGTCGGCGGTTGGAGGAAATCCGCAGGTCAGGCGATCGTCAGCGGTCGCGAAACGGTTAGATCCGGTTCCGGTTTACGCCCGGAACAGCCGTTGCGGGACCCCGCAAGGACTGAGAAGGGCAGGGCAGGCACGTCCAGCGCCTGCCAGGTGACAACGAGAGACGCTGCGCCCAGGCGCACAACGAAGACGGAGACGCGGTGCCCACGATCCAGCAACTGGTCCGCAAGGGTCGGCAGGACAAGACCAGCAAGAGCAAGACCCCGGCGCTCAAGGCAAGCCCGCAGCGCCGCGGAGTCTGCACGCGCGTCTACACCACCACCCCCAGGAAGCCGAACTCGGCGCTCCGCAAGGTCGCCAGGGTCCGGCTGACCAGCCATATCGAGGTCACCGCCTACATCCCCGGCGTCGGCCACAACCTGCAGGAGCACTCCATCGTGCTGGTGCGGGGCGGCCGGGTGCGGGATCTGCCCGGAGTCCGCTACAAGATCATCCGTGGCTCGCTGGACACCCAGGGAGTCCGTAACCGCAAGCAAGGCAGAAGCCGGTACGGCGCGAAGAAGGAGAAGAGCTGACATGCCGCGCAAGGGTCCCGCGACCGCGCGGCGGCTGGTGACCGATCCGGTCTACGGCTCGCCGCTCGTCACCGCGCTGGTCAACAAGGTCCTGCTTGATGGCAAGCGATCGCTGGCCGAGCGGATCGTGTACGGGGCGCTCGAGGGCGCCAGGGACAAGTCGGGCAACGACCCGGTGGTCACGCTCAAGCGCGCCCTGGACAACGTCAAGCCCACCCTCGAGGTGAAGAGCCGCCGGGTCGGCGGCGCGACCTATCAGGTCCCCATCGAGGTCCGGGCCTCCCGGAGCACCACCCTCGCGCTGCGCTGGATCGTGACGTACTCGCGCCAGCGCCGGGAGAAGACCATGACCGAGCGGCTGATGAACGAGCTCCTGGACGCCAGCAACGGCCTGGGGGCGAGCGTGAAGCGCCGCGAGGACACGCACAAGATGGCCGAGTCGAACAAGGCTTTCGCCCACTACCGCTGGTAACCCGGCCCGAGCCGGGCCGGCCTGAACGAACCGAACGCAAAGAAACGACGAGAGAAGCAAGGACGCCAAGCAGTGCCCACCCAGACCGCCGTAGACCTCGGCATGGTCCGCAACATCGGGATCATGGCGCATATCGACGCGGGCAAAACCACGACCACCGAGCGGATCCTGTTCTACACCGGCATCAACTACAAGATCGGTGAGGTCCATGAGGGCGCAGCCACCATGGACTGGATGGAGCAGGAGCAGGAGCGCGGCATCACCATCACCTCGGCCGCTACCACGACCGACTGGCGCGATCACACGATCAACATCATCGACACCCCCGGCCACGTCGACTTCACCGTGGAGGTGGAGCGCTCGCTGCGCGTCCTGGACGGCGCCGTGGCCGTGTTCGACGGTGTGGCCGGTGTCGAGCCGCAGTCGGAGACCGTCTGGCGGCAGGCTGACCGGTACGGCGTGCCGCGGATCTGCTTCGTGAACAAGATGGACCGGGTCGGCGCGGAGTTCCACCGCTGCGTGGAGATGATCCAGGACCGCCTCGGCGCCACCCCGCTGGTGATCCAGCTGCCGTGGGGCGTGGAGTCTGACTTCCGCGGCGTCATCGACCTGATCCGGATGCGCGCGCTGCTCTGGCAGACCGAGGGCAAGGGCGACAAGTACGACGTCGTAGCCATCCCCCGGGACTACGAGGAGGCGGCCCGCAACTGGCGGGACAACCTCATCGAGGCCATCTCGGAGAACGACGAGGAGCTGATGGAGCTCTACCTCGAGGGCACCGAGCCCGACGAGGAGCAGCTCATCGCTGCGATCCGGCGGGCCACCATCGCCGGCAGCGTCACGCCGGTGCTGTGCGGCAGCGCGTTCAAGAACAAGGGCGTCCAGCCGATGCTCGACGCGATCGTCGACTTCCTGCCCAGCCCGGTCGACATCCCGCCGGTGCAGGGGCATGAGGTGGGCAATGAGGACGAGGTCATCGAGCGCGCCCCGGACCCGACCGCGCCGTTCTCCGCGCTGGCGTTCAAGATCATGTCCGACCAGCACCTGGGCAAGCTGACCTACATCCGGATCTACTCCGGCACGCTCAACGCGGGCTCCTCGGTGCTCAACTCGGTCAAGGGGCGCCGCGAGCGGGTCGGCAAGATCTACCAGATGCACGCGAACAAGCGTGAGGAGCGCCCGACGGCCATCGCCGGCCAGATCGTGGCGGTGATGGGGCTCAAGGACACCACCACGGGTGACACGCTGTCCGACCAGCAGCACCCGGTGATCCTCGAGTCGATGAACTTCCCGGCGCCGGTCATCAACGTGGCGATCGAGCCGCGGACCAAGAGCGACCAGGAGAAGCTGGGCACGGCGATCCAGCGCCTGGCCGAGGAGGACCCAACCTTCCAGGTCAGGACCGACGAAGAAACCGGGCAGACGATCATCTCGGGCATGGGCGAACTGCACCTCGAGGTGCTCGTCGACCGGATGAAGCGGGAGTTCCGGGTCGAGGCCAACATCGGCCGGCCGCAGGTGGCCTACCGGGAGACCGTCCGGCGGAAGGCCGAGAAGGTCGAGTACACGCACAAGAAGCAGACCGGTGGTTCCGGGCAGTACGCCCGGGTGTTCATCAATCTCGAGCCGACCGGCGGCGACGGCGGCGGCTACGAGTTCGAGAACAAGATCACCGGTGGCCGGATCCCGCGCGAGTTCATCCCGTCCGTGGACGCCGGCTGCCAGGAGGCGGCGGAGTTCGGCGTGCTGGCCGGCTACCCGATGGTGGACGTCAAGGTGACGCTCACCGACGGCGCCTACCACGAGGTGGACTCCTCCGAGCTGGCCTTCAAGATCGCGGGCTCGATGGCGTTCAAGAAGGCGGCCGCGCAGGCCGACCCCGTGCTGCTCGAGCCCGTCATGGCCGTCGAGGTCAGGACGCCCGAGACCTACATGGGTGACGTCATCGGCGACCTGAACAGCCGTCGCGGCCAGATCCAGGCCATGGAGGAACTGTCCGGCGCCCGGGTCATCCGGGCCGTCGTCCCGCTGTCGGAGATGTTCGGCTACGTCGGCGACCTGCGCAGCCGTACCCAGGGCCGGGCGGACTACACGATGCAGTTCGACTCGTATGCCGAGGTGCCTCCGGGCATAGCGAAGGAGATCATCGCCAAGGCACGAGGCGAGTAGGCAACCGGACCGGAATTTACAGAGCAAGCATCGGCGTCCCTGGGGGGCGCCGGGCCGCCGGGGCAGACACCGCGGCGGGGAAGATCGCAACGAGGAGACACCAGTGGCGAAGGCCAAGTTCGAGCGGACCAAGCCGCACGTCAACATCGGCACCATCGGTCACATCGACCACGGCAAGACGACGCTGACCGCGGCGATCACCAAGGTGCTGCACGACAAGTACCCCGACGTGAACCCGTTCACGCCGTTTGACAAGATCGACAACGCGAAGGAAGAGCGCGAGCGGGGCATCACGATCGCGATTTCGCACGTCGAGTACCAGACCGAGAACCGGCACTACGCGCACGTGGACTGCCCGGGGCACGCCGACTACATCAAGAACATGATCACCGGCGCTGCTCAGATGGACGGGGCGATCCTGGTGGTCGCGGCCACCGACGGCCCGATGCCGCAGACCCGCGAGCACGTGCTGCTGGCCCGCCAGGTCGGCGTCCCGTACATCGTGGTCGCGCTCAACAAGGCGGACATGGTCGACGACGAGGAGATCCTCGAGCTCGTCGAGCTCGAGGTCCGCGACCTGCTCACCGAGTACGAGTTCCCTGGCGATGACGTCCCGGTGATCCGGGTGTCCGCGCTCAAGGCGCTCGAGGGCGACGCGGAGTGGAGCGCGAAGGTCGCCGAGCTCCTGGACGCCTGCGACGCGAGCATCCCCGAGCCGGTCAGGGACATGGACAAGCCGTTCCTGATGCCGGTCGAGGACGTGTTCTCGATCACCGGCCGCGGCACCGTGGTGACCGGCCGGGTCGAGCGCGGCGTGATCCACACCGGCGAGACCGTGGACATCATCGGCATCCAGGAGAAGGCGCAGTCGACCACGGTCACCGGCGTGGAGATGTTCCGCAAGATCCTCGACGAGGGCATGGCGGGCGACAACGTCGGGCTGCTGCTGCGCGGGATCAGGCGCGAGCAGGTGGAGCGCGGCCAGGTCGTCATCAAGCCGGGCACCAACACACCGCACACCCAGTTCAAGGGCCAGGTCTACATCCTGTCCAAGGACGAGGGCGGGCGGCACACCCCCTTCTTCAACAACTACCGGCCGCAGTTCTACTTCCGCACCACGGACGTCACCGGGGTGGTTTACCTCCCCGAGGGCACCGAGATGGTCATGCCCGGTGACAACACCGAGATGCGGGTCGAGCTGATCCAGCCCATCGCGATGGAGGAAGGCCTCCTGTTCGCGATCAGGGAGGGCGGCCACACGGTCGGTTCCGGCCGGGTTACCGAGATCATCAAGTAATCGCTCCCGAACGGGTCCCCCCGAGCCCTGGCGCCCGGGCGGGACCCGCCGGGCGCAACGACAGCGGCACCAAGGCACAGCAAGCAGATAAGGACACCGAGGCCACATGGCGGGACAGAAGATCCGCATCCGGCTCAAGGCATACGACCACGAGGTCATCGACAGCTCGGCGCGCAAGATCGTCGACACGGTGACCCGGACCGGCGCGCGCGTGGCCGGGCCGGTGCCGCTGCCCACGGAAAAGAACGTGTACTGCGTCATCAGGTCCCCGCACAAGTACAAGGACTCGCGGGAGCACTTCGAGATGCGCACGCACAAGCGGCTGATCGACATCATCGACCCGACGCCCAAGACGGTGGACTCGCTCATGCGGCTTGACCTGCCGGCTGGCGTCGACATCGAGATCAAGCTCTGAGGTAACGCACCGATGGAACGCAACACCAAAGGAGTGCTGGGCACCAAGCTCGGCATGAGCCAGGTCTTTGACGACCAGGGCCGGATCGTCCCGGTGACCGTGGTCCGGGCCGGGCCGTGCGTGGTGACCGCAGTGCGCACCCCGGAGCGCGACGGCTACGCCGGCGTGCAGCTGGGCTACGGCGAGATCGACCCGAGGAAGGTGACCAAGCCGGTGGCCGGTCACTTCTCCGCGGCCGGCGTCACCCCCCGCAGGTACCTGGCCGAGCTGCGCACCTCGGACGCGAGCGAGTACACCCTCGGCCAGGAGGTCACGGCCGAGACCTTCGCGCCGGGCCAGCTGGTCGACGTGACCGGCAAAAGCAAGGGCAAGGGCACCGCGGGCGTCATGAAGCGGCACGGGTTCGGCGGCCTGAGCGCGTCGCACGGCACCCAGCGCAAGCACCGGTCGCCGGGCTCCATCGGCGGCTGCGCGACCCCGGGACGGGTCTTCAAGGGGCTGCGCATGGCTGGCCGGATGGGCAACGAGCGCGTCACCGTGCAGAGCCTGACCGTGCACTCGGTCGACGCGGAGCGCGGGCTGCTGCTGATCAGGGGCGCGGTGCCGGGATCGCGCGGCGGGCTCGTCCTGGTCCGCAGCGCGGCCAAGGCACCGGCCGGCACGACGAGCGCGGAGGATGCGGCCTGATGAAGACGGTAAGCATCATCTCGGTCAGCGGCAAGAAGGCCGGGACCGTCGAGCTGCCCGACGACGTATTCGATGTCCAGGCCAACGTCCCGCTCATCCACCAGGTCGTGGTGGCCCAGCAGGCCGCGGCGCGGCAGGGCACGCACGCCGCCCGCACCCGCGGCCAGGTGCGCGGCGGCGGCCGGAAGCCATACCGGCAGAAGGGCACCGGCCGGGCCCGGCAGGGCTCCATCCGGGCCCCGCAGTACGTGGGCGGCGGCACCGTGCACGGCCCGGTCCCCCGGTCCTATCAGCAGCGGACCCCGAAGAAGATGAAGGCGGCGGCGCTGCGCGGCGCGCTTTCCGAGCGGGCCCGGCACGATCGGGTACACGTGGTGAGCGGTTTCGTGGCCTCCGCCCTGCCGAAGACCAAGGACGCGGTGTCCGTGCTGAGCGCGCTCACCGGGACCCCGCGCGGCGTCGGCGCGCTGGTCGTCGCGCACCGCGATGACGAGCTGACCTGGCTGAGCCTGCGCAACGTGGCCGGCGTGCACGTGCTCGCGGTGGACCAGCTCAACACCTACGACGTGCTGGCCAGCGACCACGTGGTGTTCACCGAGGAGGCACTGAGGGCCTTCCTGGGCACCGGCCACGGCCAGGGCGCCGCGGACGCGACCGCCCGCGACGAGGCCGTCCAGGAGGACACCGTCCAGGGCGACGCTGTCCGGGACGACGCCGGCCAGGACGACGCCGCCGCCCGGGACGACGCCACCCAGGTGGATGACGCCGGGGGCGAGGCCCCCAGCGCGGGCAGCGAGCCGGACGAGGCCGGCGAGCCCGATGAGGACAGCGAGGAGGAGCAGCCGTGAGCGTGGGCCGGATCACGAACCCGCGGGACATCCTGCTCAAGCCGGTGATCTCGGAGAAGAGCTACCGGCTGGCCGACGACGGCAAGTACACGTTCCTGGTCGCGCCGAGCGCGAACAAGACGCAGATCAGGCAGGCAGTGGAGGACGTATTCACGGTCCGGGTAACCGGCGTGAACACCTCCAACCGGCAGGGCAAGCGGCGCCGTACGCGCTTTGGCTGGGGCAAGCGGCCTGATACCAAGCGCGCCATCGTCACCCTGGCCGAGGGCGACCGGATCGACCTGTTCGGGCCGATCAGCTAGGCGCCGGAAGCTAACCGAGGAGATCGCAGCAGTCATGGGCATCCGCAAGTACAAGCCGACTACCCCCGGCAGGCGGGGGGCGAGCGGCGCCGACTTCGTCGAGATCACGCGCGACGAGCCGGAGAAGTCGCTGGTCCGCCCGCTGAACTCCCGGGGCGGCAGGAACGTGCACGGCCGGATCACCGCCCGGCACCAGGGCGGCGGCCACAAGCGCTCCTATCGCGTGATCGACTTCCGCCGCAACGACAAGGACGGCGTGCCGGCCAAGGTCGCGCACATCGAGTACGACCCGAACCGGACCGCGCGGATCGCCCTGCTGCACTACGCCGACGGGGAGAAGCGCTACATCGTCTGCCCCGAGGGCCTGGCGCAGGGTGACCGGGTCGAGAACGGTCCCGGCGCGGACATCAGGCCGGGCAACTCCCTGCCGCTGCGCAACATCCCGACCGGCACGGTCGTGCACGCGATCGAGCTGCGCCCGGGCGGCGGGGCGAAGATCGCCCGCAGCGCCGGGTCCGGGGTTCAGCTGCTGGCCAAGGAAGGCCGGCACGCGCACCTGCGCATGCCGTCCGGCGAAATCCGGCTGGTCGAACTGGCCTGCCGAGCCACGGTGGGCGAGGTCGGCAACTCCGAGCAGGGCAACGTCAAGCTCGGCAAGGCGGGCCGCAGCAGGTGGAAGGGCCGCCGCCCCACCGTCCGCGGCGTGGCCATGAACCCGGTTGATCATCCCCTCGGCGGCGGTGAGGGCAAGAGCTCGGGCGGCCGCCACCCGGTCAGTCCCTGGGGGCAGCCCGAGGGCCGCACCCGGAGAGCCCACAAGCCCAGCGACCGGCTGATCACCCGCCGGCGCGGCAGGAAGAAGCGGTAGGAGCACCTCGCGATGGTTCGTAGCCTGAAGAAGGGGCCCTTCGTCGACGACCACCTGATGAAGAAGGTGGACGTGCAGAACGACAAGGGCACCAAGAACGTAATCAAGACGTGGTCCCGGCGGTCCATGATCGTCCCGGCGATGCTGGGGCACACGATCGCCGTGCACGACGGCCGCAAGCACGTACCGGTGTTCATCACCGAGTCCATGGTCGGCCACAAGCTGGGGGAGTTCGCGCCCACCCGCACCTTCCGCAGCCACGTCAGGGATGACCGGCGCAGCCGCCGGTAAATCCCGTTAACCCCGGCGGGCGACCACGGGTAGGAGGAACGATGCAAGCGACGGCTAAGGCCCGGTACATCCGCGTCACGCCCAGGAAGGCGCGGCGCGTGGTGGACCTCATCCGCGGGCTGCCCGCCGAGGAGGCGCAGGCGGTGCTCGCCTTCGCGCCCCAGTCGGCCAGCGATCCGGTCAGCAAAGTGCTGAACAGCGCGATCGCCACGGCCGAGCACAAGCACGACCGGGTGGACGTGTCGTCGCTGCGGGTGAGCGCGGCCTGGGTGGACGAGGGACCGACGCTCAAGCGGTTCCGGCCCAGGGCGCAGGGCCGGGGCTACCGGATCAACAAGCGGACCAGCCACATCACCGTCATCGTCTCGGACGAGACCAAGGAGAGGACCCGCTAGTGGGGCAGAAGGTGAACCCGCACGGGTTCAGGCTTGGCATCACCACCGACTTCAAAAGCCGGTGGTACGCCGACAAGCTGTACAAGGACTACGTGGCGGAAGACGTGGCGATCCGCCGGATGCTGCAGCGCGGCATGGAGCGGGCCGGCATCTCGAAGGTGGAGATCGAGCGGACCAGGGACCGGGTGCGGGTGGACATCCACACCGCCAGGCCCGGCATCGTGATCGGTCGCCGCGGCACCGAGGCGGACCGGATCCGCGGCGACCTGGAGAAGCTGACCGGCAAGCAGATCCAGCTGAACATCCTCGAGGTGAAGAACCCCGAGATCGATGCCCAGCTGGTCGCCCAGGGCGTGGCCGAGCAGCTGTCCAGCCGCGTCTCGTTCCGCCGCGCGATGCGCAAGGCCATGCAGAGCGCGACCAAGGGCGGCGCCAAGGGGATCCGGGTGCAGTGCTCGGGCCGGCTCGGCGGCGCGGAGATGTCCCGGTCGGAGTTCTACCGCGAGGGCCGGGTACCGCTGCACACGCTGCGGGCCGACATCGACTACGGGTTCTACGAGGCGCGCACCACGTTCGGCCGGATCGGCGTGAAGGTCTGGATCTACAAGGGGGAGGCCCCGCAGACCCGGGCCGAGCGCGAGGCCCAGCAGGCGGCGATGCGGGCCGACCAGCGCCGCGAGCGCCCGCAGCAGCGGCGCGCCGGCCGGCGCCCGGGCGGCCCCGACAGGCCGGGCGCATCGGGCCCCGGCAGCCAGTCGGGACCGTCCGGTTACCAGGGCTCCGGCCGCCCGGCCCGCGCCGAGGAGCGTCCTCAGGGCGGTCAGGCCGGTCAGACCGGTCAGCCTGAGCAGGCCGACCAGGTCACGGCGACGGCCGAGGCGACGGGAGAGGAGGGCTGAGACATGCTCGTCCCGCGCAGGATCAAGCACCGCAAGCAGCACCGGCCGGGCCGGTCCGGCATGGCCACCGGGGGGACCCGGGTGACGTTCGGCGAGTACGGCGTCCAGGCGCTTGAGCACGCGTACCTGACCAACCGGCAGATCGAGGCCGCCCGGATCGCCATGACCCGGCACATCCGCCGCGGCGGCAAGGTGTGGATCAACGTCTACCCGGACCGCCCGCTGACCAAGAAGCCCGCCGAGACCCGGATGGGCTCGGGCAAGGGCTCGCCCGAGTGGTGGGTGGCCAACGTCAAGCCGGGCCGGGTCATGTTCGAGCTGTCCGGCGTTCCGGAGCCGGTGGCCAGGGAGGCGCTGCGGCTGGCCTCGCACAAGCTCCCGATGAAGAGCAGGTTCGTGAAGCGAGAGGCAGGTGAGGCGTGATGGCGAGCGGCCTTACTTCCGCCACCCAGCTGCGGACCCAGACCGAGGAAGAGCTCGACGTCAAGCTCGCCGAGGCGAAGGCGGAGCTGTTCAACCTCCGCTTCCAGGCGGCGACCGGGCAGCTGGAAAGCCACGGGCGGCTGCGCGCCGTCCGCCGCGAGATCGCCCGGATCTACACGGTCAAGCGGGAGCGCGAGCTCGGCATCGTGACCCTTATCGACGAGGCAGAGCTTGAGGAAGCAGAGCCCGAGGAGGCGCAGGACAGTGAGTGACGCACAGCCGGGCGGCGCGCAGGAGAAGTCGGCGCAGGCCGGCCACGGCCGCGGCTACCGTAAGCTCCGCGAGGGGCTCGTGGTCGGCGGCAAGATGGACAAGACCGTCGTGGTCCTCACCGAGGACCGGGTGAAGCACCCCAAGTACGGCAAGGTCATCCGGCGCACGAAGAAGTACACCGCGCACGACGCCGACAACGCCTGCGGCGTTGGCGACCGCGTGCTGCTCATGGAGACCAGGCCGCTGTCCGCGACCAAGCGGTGGCGCGTGGCGAAAATCCTGGAGAAGGCCAAGTAGGCAAGTAGCCGGCCGCCAGGCCGGAGCGAAGAAGCAGGAGTTGACGTGATCCAGCAGGAGTCGCGGCTCAAGGTCGCCGACAACACCGGAGCCAAGGAGATCTTGTGCATCCGCGTGCTCGGCGGCTCGGGCCGGCGATACGCGGGCATCGGTGACGTCATCGTGGCGACGGTGAAGGATGCCCTTCCCGGTGCGGGCGTGAAGCGGGGCGACGTAGTCAAGGCCGTCGTGGTGCGCACCCGCAAGGAGCGCCGCCGCGTCGACGGCTCCTACATCCGCTTCGACGAGAACGCCGCGGTGCTGATCAGGGACGGCGGAGATCCCCGCGGGACCCGGATCTTCGGCCCCGTCGGCCGAGAACTCAGGGAGAAGCGCTTCATGCGGATCATCTCGCTCGCACCGGAGGTGCTGTGATGGCGCGTAAGGGCATGAAGATCAAGAAGGGCGATCACGTGATCGTGGTGGCCGGCGCCGACCGCGGCCTGGAGGGCACGGTCATCGTGGCCTACCCGGACCGCGACAAGGTCCTGGTCCAGGGCGTCAACATGATCAAGAAGAACACCAAGGTCAACCACCAGGGGATCCGGGGCGCCAAGGAGGGCGGCATCGTCCACCAGGAGGCCCCGGTGCACGTGAGCAACGTGCAGCTGGTCGACCCCGAGACCAAGAAGCCTGCCCGCGCCGGCTACCGGTTCGACGAGGACGGCAAGAAGGTCCGGACCATCCGTCCGGGCGGCAAGGACATCTGATGGCACCCAAGACAACCGACCCTGCCCGGCGATCCAGGGGCAGGAGCCAGGGATCCGGAACGGGCACGGGCCCGGCCGGCGCTCAGTCCGGCGACGGTGCCGGGGGCGGTGCCGGAGTGGAGGCGCCGCCGCGCCCGCGGCTCAAGGAGCGCTACCTGTCCGAGATCGCGCCGGCGCTGCGCGAGGAGTTCAGCTACGACAACGTCATGCGGGTCCCCGGGCTGTCCAAGATCGTGGTCAACATGGGCGTCGGCGAGGCGGCCAGGGATGCCAAGCTGATCGACGGCGCGGTGCGGGACCTGTCCCTGATCACCGGCCAGAAGCCGGCCGTGGCCCGGGCGAAGAAGTCCGTGGCCCAGTTTAAGCTGCGCGAGGGCATGCCGATCGGCGCGCACGTGACGCTGCGCGGCGACCGGATGTGGGAGTTCTGCGATCGGCTGCTGTCGATCGCCCTGCCCCGGATCCGCGACTTCCGCGGGCTGAGCGACCGGCAGTTCGACGGCCGGGGCAACTACACGTTCGGCCTCACCGAACAGCTCATGTTCCATGAGGTCGATCCCGACCAGGTGGACCGGCAGCGGGGCATGGACGTCACCGTCGTCACCACCGCGAGTAATGACGAAGAGGGCCGCTCGCTGCTGCGGCGGCTCGGATTCCCGTTCAGAGAAGGCTGAGGAACAGAAGTTGGCGAAGAAGGCGCTGATCGCCAAGGCGAACCGCACGCCCAAGTTCAAGGTGCGCGGGTACACGCGGTGCACGCGCTGCGGGCGACCGCGCGCGGTGTACCGGCGGTTCGGGCTGTGCCGCATCTGCTTCCGGATGATGGCACACCGCGGCGAGCTGCCCGGCATCACCAAGTCCAGCTGGTAGCCCCGCGCTGCCAGCCCCGACCCTAGTGAAATTGAAGAAGAACACCACGGGCGCGAGGCGCCCGGCGACCACGCCGGAGGTCCCGGCCGGCCTGCGGGCCGGGCGGGAAACCCCGGTGAGGAGGGCCACAAGGCCATGACGATGACCGACCCGATCGCAGACATGCTGACTCGTCTGCGGAACGCAAACTCGGCGTACCACGACACCACCGGCATGCCGTATTCGAAGATCAAGGTGCACATCGCGGAAATCCTCAAGCAGGAGGGTTACATCGCGGGCTGGCGCGTGGAGGACGCCGAGGTCGGCAAGAATCTCGTCGTGTCGCTCAAGTTCGGTCCCTCCCGGGAGCGGTCGATCGCCGGGATCAAGCGGGTCTCGAAGCCGGGACTGCGGGTGTACGCGAAGAAGGACGGCCTGCCGCGAGTGCTGGGCGGCCTGGGGATCGCGATCATCTCGACCTCGGGCGGCCTCATGACCGACAAGCAGGCGAGCAAGCGCGGCGTAGGCGGGGAAGTCCTCGCCTACGTCTGGTAGGGAGAGGCGCGATGTCGAGAATCGGACGGATGCCCGTCAGCGTTCCCAGCGGGGTCACCGTCGCGATCGACGGCCGCGAGGTCACCGTGACGGGTCCGAAGGGCACGCTCCAGCACAACGTGGCGGCGCCGATCGACGTGTCGCAGTCAGATGGAGTGCTGACCGTGACGCGGCCGAACGACGAGGGTCAAGTCCGCGCCCTGCACGGCCTGTCCCGCACGCTCATCGCCAACATGATCACCGGCGTGACCGAGGGCTACCGCAAGACGCTGGAGATCGTCGGCGTCGGTTACCGGGTCCAGGCCCGGGGCCAGGACCTGGAGTTCTCCCTGGGCTTCAGCCACCCGGTGACCGTGGCGCCGCCGGACGGCATCAGCTTCCGGGTCGAGGCCCCGACCAGGTTCGTGGTCGAGGGCATCGACAAGCAGCAGGTGGGCGAGACCGCCGCGAACATTCGCAAGCTGCGCAAGCCGGATCCGTACAAGGGCAAGGGCGTCCGGTACCAGGGCGAGCAGGTCCGGCGCAAGGTCGGGAAGGCTGGGAAGTAAGGCATGGCTGGCACACAGACATCGACGGCCCGCCGCACGGGCGGGCCGCGCGCGGACGGACGGCGCAGCCGCAGCGCATCGCGGGCCCGGCGGCACATCCGCGTGCGCAAGCAGGTGACCGGGGCGGCGGTGCGGCCCCGCCTGGTCGTGACCAGGTCGGCGCGGCACATCTTCGCCCAGCTCATCGACGATGCCGCCGGGCACACCCTGGCCTCCGCGTCCAGCCTGGACGAGTCCATCAGGGGCGGCGACGCAGACAAGAAGGCCAAGGCCCGCCAGGTGGGCGAGCTGCTGGCCCGCCGGGCGGCCGAGGCCGGGGTCACCGCCGCGGTGTTCGACCGGGCCGGCTACCGGTATCACGGCCGCGTCGCGGCGCTGGCGGACGGCGCCCGCGAGGCCGGGCTGGCATTCTGAGCGGCCGACCCGGATGAGAGCAAACGACGAGAAGAGGACGAACTGATGCCACCGACAACGCGGCGCGGCGGGGGCGGTGAACGGCGAGACCGCCGTGACGACCGCCGCGGCGGTGCCGCCGACAAGCCGGCCGCATACCTGGAGCGCGTGGTCACCATCAACCGGGTGGCCAAGGTGGTCAAGGGCGGACGGCGGTTCAGCTTCACCGCGCTGGTCGTGGTCGGCGACGGCAACGGCATGGTCGGCGTGGGCTACGGCAAGGCCAAGGAGGTGCCCGCGGCGATAGCCAAGGGCGTCGAGGAGGCCAAGAAGAATTTCTTCAAGGTGCCCCGGATCGCGGGCACGATCCCGCATACCGTGCAGGGCGAGGAGGCCGCCGGAGTGGTGCTGCTCAAGCCGGCCAGCCCGGGAACCGGTGTCATCGCCGGCGGCCCGGTGCGCGCCGTGCTGGAGTGCGCCGGGATTCGGGACGTGCTGTCCCGGTCCCTCGGGTCATCGAACTCGATCAACGTGGTGCACGCCACCGTGTCCGCGCTGAAGAGCCTGAACCGGCCGGAGGAGATCGCGGCCAAGCGCGGGCTGCCGCTCGAGGACGTGGCCCCCGCGGCCATGCTCAGGGCGCGCGCCGCCGCGGGCGCGAACTGAGCGGAGGCTGAATTCGTTGACACAGCTGAAGGTCACGCAGCAGCGGTCGGTCATCGGCGGCACCCGCACCCAGCGGGCCGCGCTCCGGTCGCTCGGACTCAAGCGGATCGGCCAGGTCGTCGTCAAGGACGACAGGCCCGAGTTCCGCGGCATGATCAAGACGGTGCGCCACCTGGTGACCGTCGAGGAGGTGGACTGACATGGCTGGCACCAACCAGGCAGGTGCCGACCGCTCGGACCGCGCCGGACTGAAACTCCATCATCTCAGGCCGGCCCCGGGTGCTCGTACCGACCGCACCCGGGTGGGTCGCGGCGAGGGTTCCAAGGGCAAGACGGCCGGGCGCGGGACCAAGGGCACCAAGGCCCGGGACACCGTCCCGGCCAGGTTCGAGGGCGGCCAGATGCCGCTGCACCGCAGGATTCCGCAGCTGCGGGGCTTCTCCAACGCGCTGTTCAAGACCTCTTACCAGGTGGTCAACACGGGCCGGCTCGCCGAGCTGTACCCGCAGGGCGGCGATGTCACCCCCGATGACCTGGTCGCCAAGGGCGCGGTACGCGCCGGACAGCTGGTGAAAGTGCTCGGTGACGGCGACGTTCCGCAGGGCCTGCGGGTGAGCGCGCACGCCTTCTCCGCCTCTGCCGTCCAGAAGATCGAGGCCGCCGGCGGATCAGCGACGAAGCTGTGAGAACCCGCCCGGACGCTCTGACTCCCGCCGGGCCGCAGGCCGGTCGCGGGCTATCCGCCGATTGCCGGCGGCTGTTAGAGTGCGCCGAGCGGGTTAGACTGCGTCCGGCCGCCACTGGCGGGGACCCAGCACACCAGACCGTGACCCTTCGATCCGAGGACGGCGCATGCTGACCGCGTTCCTGCGGGCGTTCCGCACCCCCGACCTGCGCAGGAAGCTGCTCTTCACCCTGTTCATCATCGCCGTGTTCCGGCTCGGGTCGACGCTGCCCTGCCCCGGCGTCTCGGTGAAGGCGGTCAACTCCGCCATCAACACGGTGAACAGCGGCGCCAGCGCGAACATCTATCAGCTGGTCAACCTGTTCAGCGGCGGCGCGCTGCTGAAGCTGACGGTGTTCGCACTGGGCATCATGCCCTACATCACCGCGAGCATCATCATGCAGCTGCTCGCCGTGGTCATCCCGCGGCTGGAGACGCTGCAGGACGAGGGGCAGTCGGGGACCGCGAAGATCACCCAGTACACCCGGTACCTGACCGTCGGGCTGGCCATCCTGCAGTCCACCGGCATCGTCGCGCTGGCCAGGTCGGGCCGGCTATTTTCCGGCTTCAGCCGTTCACTGCTGGTCAACGATTCGGTGTTCACCGTGGTCACGATGGTGATCACGATGACGGCCGGCACCGCGGTGATCATGTGGCTGGGCGAGCTGATCACCGACCGCGGCGTGGGCAACGGGATCTCGCTGCTGATCTTCACCCAGGTCATCGCGGTGTTCCCCAGCGAGCTCGGCAGCGTCTACCAGTCCAAGGGCGCGTTCGCGCTGACCATCGTGGTCCTGGTCGGCGTGGCCATCATCGGCTTCATCGTCTTCATGGAGCAGGCGCAGCGCCGGATCCCGGTCCAGTACGCGAAGCGGATGGTCGGCCGGCGCATGTACGGCGGTACGTCCACCTACATCCCGATGAAGGTGAACCAGGCCGGCGTCATCCCGGTCATCTTCGCCTCGTCGCTGCTGTACATCCCGCAGCTGCTCTCGTCGCTGTTCGGCAACACCACCCACCCGCAGGGCTGGGTGACGTGGATCGACACGCACTTCGTCCAGCAGAACTCGGCGTTCTACATCACCGTCTTCTTCGTGCTGATCGTGTTCTTCACCTACTTCTACGTGTCGATCACGTTCAACCCGACGAAGGTCGCGGACAACATGAAAAAGTACGGCGGGTTCATCCCTGGCATCAGACCCGGCCGGCCCACGGCCGAGTACCTCCAGTACGTGCTGTCCAGGCTCACCGCCCCCGGCTCGCTGTACCTGGGATTCGTGGCCCTCATCCCCATGATCGCGTTTACGTTCGTGGGCGTGGGCAACACGATCCCGTTCGGCGGAACCACGATCCTCATCGCTGTCGGCGTCGGCCTGGACACCGTGAAACAGATCGAAAGCCAGCTCCAGCAGCGCAACTACGAGGGCTTCCTTAGGTAGGCCGTGCGCATCGTCCTTGTCGGGCCTCCCGGTGCGGGCAAGGGAACGCAGGCCCAGTTCATAGCGTCGCACCTGGCGATCCCGAAGATTTCGACAGGTGACATCTTCCGCTACAACGTGAGCCATGGGACGGCGCTAGGACGCAAGGCCAAGGACTACATGGGGCGCGGCGACCTGGTACCCGACGAGGTCACGATCGCGATGGTCAGGGACCGGCTGTCCGAGGACGACGCGCAGGAGGGCTTCCTGCTCGACGGCTTCCCGCGGAACGTACCGCAGGCCGAGACCCTCGAGAAGATGCTGTCGGAGTGGGAGACCAGGCTGGACATCGTTCTCGAACTGGTCGTGGACGACGACGAGGTGGTGCGCCGGCTGTCTGGCCGGCGCACCTGCCATCAGTGCGGGCGGGTGTGGCACGTGCTGTTCGACCCGCCGGCCCGCGACGACACCTGCGACGACGACGGCAGCGAGCTTTTCCAGCGCGACGACGACCGCGAGGAGACGATCAGGCACCGGCTCGAGGTATACCAGGACCAGACCGCGCCGCTGATCGCCTACTACGCTGACCAGGCGATCCTGCTGGGCGTCGACGCCACCGGGCCGGTGGAAGAGGTGACCGAACGAGCGCTCAGCTCGCTGCGCCGGTTCGTCAACTGACCGAACAGGCGCCGCGCCGTGACGGGGTACAGCAGCACCGAAGGTAATTTTGAATAGGCAACGCGAACGGGATCAGGAGAGCCGGAGAAGCAGATGAGGATGAGGCGCGAGCCGGCGATCCAGGTGAAGACGCGGGCGCAGCTGGATCTCATGCGGGAGGCGGGCCTGGTCGTCGCGCGCACCCTGGGCCTGCTCGCCGCCGCGGCCGAGCCCGGCGTGACCACCGCCGACCTGGATGCCATCGCCGAGCAGCAGATCACCAGCGCCGGGGCTACCCCGTCGTTCAAGGGATACAACGACTACCCCGCGACCATCTGCACGTCGGTGAACGACGAGATCGTGCACGGCATCCCGAGTCAGGCCCGCCGGCTGCGGCCCGGCGACGTGATCTCGATCGACTGCGGGGCGATCCTCAGCGGATGGCACGCCGACGCCGCGCTCACGGTGGGTGTTGGCGAGATCAGTGACGAGCGTCGTCGCCTGCTCGCCGCGTGCGAGCGGGCGCTCTGGCACGGGCTCGCCCAGGCCAGTCCGGGTCGCCGGCTGACCGACATCTCACACGCCGTGGAGCGCAGCGCGCGGGCGGCCGGACCGTACGGGATCGTCGAGGAGTACGTAGGCCACGGCATCGGCACCGAGATGCACATGGACCCCGCCGTGCCGAACTACGGCCGTCCGGGCCGCGGCCCGCTGCTCGTGCCGGGGATGACGCTGGCCGTCGAGCCGATGCTGGTGCTCGGCTCGCGCCAGACCCGGCTGCTGGATGACGGCTGGACCGTGGTCAGCGCCGACGGGACGCCTGCCGCGCACTTCGAGCACACCGTCGCGGTCACCGAAGACGGCCCCTGGGTGCTCACCGCCGAGGACGGCGGGCGCAGCGGCCTCGCCGCGATCGCCGATCATGCCGTCTCCGGGGCGGGCGTGCCCGGCCCGGCCGAAGGGGGGTGACGATGCCGGCCGACCCGCAGATGCGCGCTTCCGACGACGACCGGGACCGCGCCGCCGCGCTGCTGCGGGAGCACCACGCCGCGGGCAGGCTGACCGTCGAGGAGTTCGGTGAGCGGCTCGATGCGGTCTACCAGGCCAAGACGCTCGGCGACATCGACAAGCTCATGGCCGACTTGCCAGCCATCGATCTCTACCATCTGCCCGACGAGTCCATGCGCCGGATGGCGCGCGCTCCCTCCCAGCACCCGGTCGCGGCCGACGGCGAGCACGGCAGGCTCTCCCCCGCCTGGCGGACGGCCTGGGCCTCCTGGGCCTCGGTCAGCCTGGTGCTCTTCGTCATCTGGCTGATCTCCGCGATCGGCAACCACAGCGCGAATGGCCTGTGGTTCCTGTGGGTAGCCGGGCCCTGGGGGGCGGTGCTGCTCGGCCGGTGGATGTTCGGCACCCACCCCGGCGGCCCGGGCCGGACCGGGCACGGCCCGCCGGGCGGCTCGCCGCACGAGCTGCGGGCGCAGCGCGAGGCCGACCGCCAGGCCCGCCGCGACCAGCGGCATCACGGACCGCACCCGGGACCACCGGGGCCGGGGGAATTATGAGCTCCTGAGTTTGGTTCGCATAAACAGGGCCGGTCGCGTAAACTTTCCATTCGGCCCGTGAGCTGTCGTTTTTGTGCTGCTCGCTGAGGGAGCCCGACGACAGAGGCCGTGCAGGCCACACGTGACCGAGTACCCAGCCAAGACCGAACTACCAGGCAGCCTCGCGGCCGCGAGCGCCGTCTGGCCGATGAGTGAAGTGCGGAGGATATGCCCAAGAAAGACGGCGCCATCGAGATTGAAGGCACGGTGGTCGAGTCGCTGCCGAACGCCTTTTTCCGCGTGGAGCTGGACAACGGGCACAAGGTGCTCGCCCACATCAGCGGGAAGATGCGGATGCACTACATCCGGATCCTTCCTGATGACCGGGTCGTCGTGGAGTTGAGCCCGTACGACCTGAGCCGCGGGCGAATCGTCTACCGGTACAAGTGACAAGCAGAACGGCAGGCTCACCGCGAGCCGCGCCTGAGGAGAGATAACCATGAAGGTCAAGCCGAGCGTCAAGAAGATCTGCAGCAAGTGCCGGGTCATCCGCAGGCATGGCCGGGTCATGGTTATCTGCTCCGACCCGAGGCACAAGCAGCGCCAGGGATGACCCTGCGGTAAGAACCAGCGCGGACACGAAGGAGAACGTGGCAACAGATGGCTCGCCTTGTCGGCGTTGACCTCCCCAACGACAAGCGCCTGGAGGTCGCGCTCACCTACATCTACGGCATCGGCCGTACCCGGGCGCTGCAGACGCTGGACGCCACCGGCGTCAGCGGCGACAGCCGGGTGCACGAGTTGAGCGACGACGAGCTCGTCCGTCTTCGTGACTGGATCGAGGCCACCTACCGGGTCGAAGGTGACCTGCGCCGCGAGGTGCAGGCCGACATCCGCCGCAAGATCGAGATTGGTTCCTACCAGGGCATCAGGCACCGCCGTGGGCTCCCGGTGCACGGCCAGCGCACGCAGACCAACGCGCGCAGCCGCAAGGGCAAGAAGAGGACCGTGGCCGGCAAGAAGAAGGTCGGCAAGAAGTAAGCCGTCCCGCCGCGCCGGGACCGATCACCTCCAGGACCAAGGGAAGTAGCAGGAGCAGATGCCGCCGAGAAGTCGCCAGACCGCCGCCAAGAAGGTGCGCCGCAAGGAGCGAAAGAACATCGCTCACGGGCACGCGCACATCAGGAGCACGTTCAACAACACGATCGTCTCGATCTCCGACCCCGTCGGCAACGTCATCGCGTGGGCGTCTTCCGGTCAGGTCGGGTTCAAGGGTTCGCGCAAGTCGACACCGTTCGCCGCGCAGATGGCGGCCGAGGCCGCGGCGCGGCGGGCCATGGAGCACGGCATGCGCAAGGTCGACGTGTTCGTCAAGGGCCCGGGCTCGGGCCGGGAGACGGCTATCCGCTCGCTGCAGGCGACGGGCCTTGAAGTCGGCACGATCCAGGACGTCACTCCTGTTCCACACAACGGCTGCCGCCCGCCCAAGCGGCGCAGGGTCTGAGGGGGAAGCTGAAGATGGCTCGGTATACCGGCCCAGACTGCAAGCTGTGCAGGCGCGAGAAGATGAAGCTCTTCCTCAAGGGTTCCAAGTGCGACTCGCCGAAGTGCCCCATCGACATCCGGCCCTACCCGCCGGGTGAGCACGGCAGGAACCGGCCCCGGGAGAGCGAGTACCTGCTCCAGGTCAGGGAGAAGCAGCGGGCGCGGCGCGTCTACGGCGTGCTGGAGAAGCAGTTCCGCAACTATTACGCCGAGGCGACCCGCCAGCGCGGCAAGACCGGCGACAACCTGCTCCAGATCCTGGAGAGCAGGCTGGACAACGTGGTCTACCGGGCCGGCTTCGCCAAGAGCCGGGACATGGCCCGCCAGCTCGTCAAGCACGGCCACATTGTGGTGAACGGCCAGAAGGTGGACATACCGTCCTACCGGGTGGTCCAGAACGACATCATCGACGTACGGGCCAAGTCCCTGGAGCTGACGCCGTTCGTCATCGCGCGAGCCGAGGCCGGGGAGCGCCTGGTACCCGCGTGGCTCGAGGTCATCCCGGACAAGATGCGCATTCTCGTGCACGCGCTTCCGGCCCGGGCACAGATAGACACTCAGGTCCAGGAGCAGCTCATCGTCGAGTACTACTCCAAGTAACGGCCTGGCCCGGGCGGCGGGTGCCGCCCGGGACAATCGCGACTGTCAAATAGCGGGCGTCGCGGAAAGGGAAAGAACATGCTTATCGCCCAGCGTCCAACTCTCACCGAAGACCAGGCAGGAGAGCTCCGGTCCCGGTTCGTCATCGAGCCGCTCGAGCCGGGCTTCGGCTACACGATCGGGAACTCGCTCCGCCGTACCCTGCTGTCCTCCATCCCCGGTGCCGCCGTCACCAGCATCAGGATCGAGGGCGTGCTGCACGAGTTCTCCACCGTTCCCGGGGTCAAGGAGGACGTCACCGACATCATCCTGAACCTCAAGGAGCTCGTCGTCTCCTCCGAGCAGGACGAGCCGGTGGTCATGTACCTGCGCAAGCAGGGCCCCGGCGAGGTCACGGCGGCCGACATCGCGCCGCCGGCCGGCGTCGAGGTGCACAACCCCGAGACGCACATCGCCACCCTGAACGGCAAGGGCAAGCTGGAGATGGAGCTCACGGTCGAGCGCGGCCGCGGGTACGTCTCCGCTGCGCAGAACAAGCAGCCGGGCCAGGAGATCGGCCGGATTCCGATCGACTCGATCTACTCCCCGGTGCTGCGGGTGACCTACAAGGTCGAGGCCACCCGAGTCGAGCAGCGCACCGACTTCGACCGGCTGATCCTGGACGTGGAGACCAAGCCGTCCCTGCGCCCGCGGGACGCGGTCGCGAGCGCCGGCAAGACCCTGGTGGAGCTGTTCGGCCTGGCCCGGGAGCTGAACGTCGAGGCCGAGGGCATCGACATGGGGCCGTCGCCGACCGACGCCGCGCTCGCCGCCGACCTGGCGCTGCCGATCGAGGAGCTCAACCTCACCGTCCGGTCCTACAACTGCCTCAAGCGCGAGGGCATCCACTCGGTCGGCGAGCTCGTGGCCCGCAGCGAGCAGGACCTGCTCGACATCCGCAACTTCGGCGCCAAGTCGATCGAAGAGGTCAAGCAGAAGCTCGTCGACATGGGCCTGTCCCTCAAGGACTCCCCGCCCGGCTTCGACCCGGGCACCGCGGCGGACAGTTACGGCGCGGAGGACGACGACGGCGGCTACGTCGAGACCGAAGAGTACTGACGCCCGACCGGCCCGAAAGCAGCGACCGAGGAGTTTCCGATGCCCACGCCCACCAAGGGCCACCGGCTGGGGGGTAGCCCTGCTCACCAGCGGCACATCCTGTCCAACCTGGCCACGGCCCTGTTCGAGCATGGCCGGATCACGACCACGCACGCCCGGGCGCGCCGGCTACGGCCGGTGGCCGAGCGGCTGATCACCTTCGCGAAGCGCGGTGACCTGCACGCGCGGCGTCAGGTGCTCACGGTGGTGCCGGACAAGACGGTGGTGCACGCGCTCTTCACCGAGATCGGGCCCGGATACGCCAGCCGCCAGGGCGGCTACACCCGGATTACCAAGATCGGCCCGCGCAAGGGCGACAACGCCCCGATGGCCGTGATCGAACTCGTCCGGGACGAGGAGCCGTCCAGCGGCAGGTCGCGCCGCCGGCCCCGCCGGGCCCGGCCGGCCAGTGCCCCGGCCGTCGCCACCGCGCCGGCCGGGGCCGTGGCTGACGGCACCGACGCCGAGCCGGCCGAGGACACCGCCGAAGTAACCGAGGCGCCCGACGCCGAGGTCACCGACGAGGCTGATGCCGAGGCCACGGACGAGGCTGATGCCGAGGTCACGGACGAGGCTGACGCGGAGGCCACCGACGAGGCTGACGCAGAGGCCGCTGAGGCCGACGCTGAGGCCTCCGAAGCGGCCGAGCCTGCCACAGAGGCCGAGCCTGCCGCAGAGGCTGAAGAGGCACCGGCCGACACCGAGCAGGCGGACACGGAGCAGGCGGACACGGAGCAGGCCGAAGCGGACGCCGGGCCCGCGGGCACCGCGGCCGACGCCGAGGCTACGCCCGCCGATGACGACACGAGGCGGACCGACGCCGAGAGCGGCGACACCGCCACGTCCTGACGGGCGAGACACCCTGAGCGCCGTACAGGAACCCCTCTGCCGGGCCCGGTGAGCGGCGCTGGAGGCGGAACAGCTCGCACCCGGCCCTGAGGTCAGGCTCCGCCTCGACCTCGCTTATGACGGCACAGGCTTCTCTGGGTGGGCGCGCCAGCCTGGTCGGCGCACGGTCCAGGAGGTCGTCGAGACCGCGCTCGGGCTGCTGCTCCACCTGACGGCCCCGCCCGCGCTGACCGTGGCCGGGCGCACCGACGCCGGGGTTCACGCCCGCGGGCAGGTGGCGCACGCGGATGTGCCCGCCGTCGGCTGGGCCGCGGCCGCTCCCGCCGCGCTCCGCAGGGTGGCCGGACTGCTGCCGCCGGACGTGCGGGCCCATTCGGTCTCGGTGGCCTCAGACGGGTTCGACGCCCGGTTCTCGGCGCTGTGGCGGCGCTACTCCTACCGGATCTGCGACAATCCCGCGGCCGCGGACCCGCTGCGTCGCGGCGATACCCTCTGGTTCCCCCGCGAACTGGACGTCGCCCGGATGAACGAGGCGGCCCGGCCCCTGGTCGGGGAGCACGACTTCGCCGCGTTCTGTCGCCGGCGAGAAGGTTCCTCCACCGTCCGCAATCTGATCCGTCTGAACTGGGCGAGGCAGCCCTCCGGAGAGGTCGTGGCCGAGGTCGTGGCCGACGCGTTCTGCCACAACATGGTCCGCGCCCTGGTCGGTGCCCTGCTGGCAGCCGGTGATGGCCGCAGGCCGGCCGGGTGGCCGGGCCAGGTGCTCGCCGGCCGGGTTCGTGACCCGGCGGTGCACGTGGCCCCGCCGCACGCGCTGTGCCTGGAGGAGGTCCGCTATCCGGCCGACCACGAGCTGTCGAACCGGGCGGCGGCTACCCGCCGCCGCCGCTAGGCCGGGGCCCGGCCGCGGCCCGGCTCCCCGGCTCTCTGGCACCCCGGCCCCCCGGCACCCCGATGGATCAAGAGGGCGCTGGCCCCGGCGTCCCGGCTCAGTTCTGGTGTGTGCTGAGCGATTGCCGGCTCATGACGGCAAAGGACTTGGCGAGATCCTTCAGCTTCCTGACCGCGCCTGCGTGGCCCGAAGGGTCCCGCCCGCTGCTGTAGGTAGCCAGGGAGTAGACGATGTACCGGCCGTACACGAAGTCGTAGCCGAGGCCGACGCTCCTGCTGACCGCGGCCGCCCCGCTATGAGCGGGCCCGTCGAGACCGGTAAACCAGACGTCCCGCCCGAAATCCAGCCTCTGATTGGCCTGGCTGGCCGCCGCCGCACTGGATAGTTCGGCCACGCCGGCCGTGACCGCGTACCGCTTGGCGTGGTCCACGAACGTGGCTCGTGCTACCCGCCTGCACCCGGCTGACGTCAGCGCGGACGCGAAGGCACCGCGGGCGGTGAGGGTGCACTCCTCATTGAGGACCGCAGTGACTCGGCCGAACTTGATCCCGTCCGCTACCACCTGCGTATGCGGGAAGATCATGGCGGTGGTGATCCGGTGCCGGGCGGTCCCCCCGCGGCCGGCCTGGCCTGTCGCGCCCGCCTCCGCTTTCCGGCTGGCCGCCGGAGTGGGCCGCAGGGCGTGGCCTGCCGTGACGCCCTGGTGGCGGGTCATGATGATCGCGATACTCCCCAGCAGGACCACGGCCAGCACGGCGGCGGCGGTCAGCCACCGGCGCTTCCGCCGCGCCGCTGCTCTGCCCCGCGGATCGCGCGGGCCGCCGATGTGCCCGAAGTCCTGCGGCCCGGAGGGATGCGGCCCGTACGGATTCGGCGCCGTGGGGTCGAGGGGGAGCGGAGGGGTTGCGGTCGCCGGTCCCGGCCTCCGGCCGCCCCAGCCCGGGTCTTGGCCGTAGGGGACCAGCGACGGCTCCGTGGCCGTCGACCAAGGCTGTTCGTGCGGGGTAGCAGGCCAGGGCCGGTCGTGCGGGGGAGCGGGCCGGCGTTGGTTGTCCGGGCCGGCTGGCCAGGGCTGTTGGTGCGGGGGAGCGGGCCGGCGTTGGTTGTCCGGGGCGGCGGGCGAGCGTTGGTCGTGCGGGGCGGCGGCCCAGGGCTGGTCATTCGGGGTAGCAGGCCAGCGTTGGTCGTACGGGATAGCCGGCCAGGTCTGGTCGTGCGAGGCCGGGGGCGGCGGTCGCCTCATCCAGCTCGGATCCCGGCCGCCCGGGTCTTGCGACGCCCGGGGCGGCTGCGCGGCCGGAGGCGGCTCGTAGCCCAGCGGGTCCGCCCCGGACCGAGGCGGCGGCAGCGATGGGCCCCGCCGCCCGCCACGCTCGCCACGGCCCCGGTATGGACTCGATCCCACGACTGCTCCGTTCCTCGGCTACCCGCAGGCAAATGGCCGCGGCCAGGCGACGATGCGAGCCGCCTGGCCGGGTACCGCTAGGGGACCTGAGGTTCCCCCGTGACCATGCGGCTGGTCAGGCTCACGTTCGCGGTCAGCTTGATGAGATTGGCCGAGAACGCCTTGAGCTGTGCCTTCTGATGTGCGGTTCTCGGGGCGCGCAGGGTCGTGGACTCGACCCAGGTGAGGATCAGGTAGTGCCCCTTGACCTCGGCTTCCTCCAGGCCGGTGCCCTTGGCCAGGCTGTGCGTCGGGCCGCTGCGGGCAGCCAGCTGCGCGATGAACTGGCTGGACCCGGTGACCCGGCCGACATCCTTGGCGCCCGCGGAGTTGCCGAGGTTGAGCACGCCGATGGTGCCCATCAGTTTCGGTCCTTTGGCCAGGTAACTGGCCCGCATGACCTGGCTGCACTTGTTCTTGCGCACCGCCGCCTGCAGCTTCGTCCCGAATACCGCGCCGGAACAATGAGTGCTGGCCAGCTGGGTCGTCCTGGTGTATGCGGCGCTCGCGACCGTGAACTGTGTCGGGAAGAGCTGTCTGAGAGTGAGCGGAGACGGGTCCATGGCGCGAGTAGCGATGTGCTGCCACCGACCCTGGCTTGGCGATGGCTGGCTGGCGGACAGGGCCGCTGGTGACCCCTGCGAGCTCGGTGAACTCGGTGAGCCCGCCCGCGCGTGCCCGCCGGGATAGTGGGTGTAGGCCACGGCAGCCAGGATCGCGATGGCCGGCAGGCTGACCCCCGTCAGCACGACCCGCCGCCGTGTACGCCCCCTGCGTCTGGCGTTCTTACGAGCCCTCGCCGCGGCGGCGCGCGTGACTCCGGCCGAACTTGCCGCCCTGCTGACGGCGCTGTCCCGCCGCGGTCCGGCGTCGTGCAGCGACCCGATGACGGGCAGCGACCCGACGGAGTGCTGGGGCTCAGCGTCAGCCAGCAGTTCAGCGTCAGGCTCGGCGGGTTCCGGTTCGCGCTCGATGGTTCCGGTACCGGAGGCGGAGGGCGGTGGCTCACCGGACGCCGTCGCCTGCGTGTCGACGAGGGTGGCGGCCCAGGCGGCCACGTCATCGGAGAACTCGGCCGGGCCGTCGTCGCAGAACTCGGCCAGATCGTCATCGCCGCGTTCGGCGAGTGCCAGCCCGCTGCCGTGGCCCTGGCTCGGCGCGACGGCCGCGCCGCCGGTGTCGGCCCAGGCCGGCGCCGGATACGGCAGGCTTTCCCGGGCCTCCCGGGCCCGCGGCGCCGACGCCGCAGGCTCGTTCCAGGCCGAAAACTCCGGCTGCGGATACCGGGGACCGGGATCACCGGGCAGCGGCGGGTAGCCACGGGCCGGATCGCGCCGGGACCGGCCGGGCGCGCCCCTCGCTGCGGCCGGGCTGTGGCCAGGGTGAGCGGCGCGATGCCTGTCACCTCGCTGGGGCGTCCGCCCGTTACCGCGATGCGGGGCGTTTCCCTGGCGGGGTCGTGGCACCGTCATCGCGCTCACCGGCGGAACGTCCCCCAGGCTGGCGAGCCGGGCCTGCCCCGCCCGGGACAGGCCCGGCGTTATCCTGGCGGGCTGCGCATCGCGAACCGGCGGCAGGTTCCCGGCCGGGGCGAGATCGACAGGCTGGTCATCGAACGAGGCGCCGGTCGGCACGTAGGCATACTCCCCGGCCGGGTGGGGCCGCCGCCGGTCAGGTGCCGCGGTGACCTGGTCGCCCGGGAAACTCATGTCGGGAGCGTATCGCTGCACGCGGCGCTGGATGCGCTGTCTGACGTTTTTCCTGGTGGAACGGTCGCGCTGGAGGGCGCTGAGGGCTCACCGGGAGGCCCGGAGGTCACTGCGCGGCTCGCGGCCTCCGGCGGGCGACCAGGACGCCGTCGAGGCGGCGGGCGCAGCGTGACCCGGGCGGCCGGCCGGGTTGGCCGCCGTGGTGATCGCTTTGACCACAGTGATACCCGGCCGGTATCCTCCGTTAGGCGTTCGTCCGCATCCGGATGTTGCCTGGGCTCCCGCAGCGGAGCGCGCCATCGGGTGGCGGCGGACCGAGGTCTTGTCGCGCTTCCGCATCCGGGAGCGGGTAAAGTCTCTAGATCAGTTGCAAACGTGAAGGTTCATGACTGTGCGCACATTTAGCCCGAAGGCCGGCGACATCCAGCGTCAATGGCACGTTGTCGACGCTTCCGATGTCGTCCTTGGACGCCTGGCCAGCCAGGTTGCGGTGCTCCTGCGCGGGAAGCACAAGCCGATATTCGCGCCGCACATGGACACCGGCGACTTCGTGATCGTCGTCAACGCCGAGAAGGTCGCGCTCAGCGGCAGCAAGCTGGCCCAGAAGCACGCCTACCGGCATTCCGGGTACCCGGGAGGCCTGACGGCGGTCGCCTACAGCGAACTGATGGCCAAGCACCCCGAGCGGGTGGTCGAGAAGGCAGTGAAGGGGATGCTGCCGAAGAACTCGCTTGGCCGGCAGATGCTGCGCAAGCTGAAGGTATACGCGGGTCCCGAGCACCCGCACGAGGCACAGCGGCCTGCGCCGTTTGAGATCACCCAGATCGCGCAGTAGCGGCTGCCAACCAGGAAGCATGAGGAAACCATCGTGGCCGAGCCCACAACCGCGCTGACGCCCGGCGAGGGCGCCGAGGCGGAAACCGAGGAGCACCCCTCGGAGTACACCACCGAGTCCGCTCCCGAAAGCGGCGCGCGCCACACGGCCGACAGGCAGGTCCTGACCGGCCGTGGGGGCGGGACGGGCCGCCGCAAGGAGGCGATCGCGCGCGTGCGGATCGCGGCGGGCACCGGTGAATGGAAGATCAACGACCGGACCCTGGACGGCTACTTCCCGAACAAGGTGCACCAGCAGCTCGTAAACGAGCCATTCGTCGCCCTCGGCGCGGAGAATCGGTTCGATGTGGTCGCGCGCATCACCGGCGGCGGCGTGTCCGGGCAGGCGGGCGCGCTGCGCCTGGGCATCGCCCGAGCCCTCGTGCTCGTGGATCCGGAGAGCCGCCCGGCCCTGAAGAAGGCGGGTTTCCTGACCCGTGACGCCCGGGTCAAGGAGCGTAAGAAGTACGGGCTCAAGAAGGCTCGCAAGGCGCCTCAGTACTCAAAGCGTTAACATCAAAGCCCGCCCCGCGTACCGGAATACCAGCGGAGGTAATCCCGTCTATGGGCCGGTTGTTCGGCACGGATGGCGTTCGGGGGATCGCGGGGCAGGACCTGACCGCGCGCCTCGCCACGGATCTGGCCGCCGCCGCGGCGCACACCCTGGGTGAGGCGGGCGGGTTCGCTGCTGCCCGTGCGGGCGGCAGGCGGCCGCTCGCCCTGGTCGGCCGCGATCCGCGGGCTTCGGGTGAGTTCCTCGAGGCCGCGGTGGTCGCGGGGCTGGCGGGCGCCGGGGTGGACGTGGTCCGGCTGGGGGTTATCCCGACCCCGGCCGTGGCGTACCTCACGGCCGAGCTGGGCGAGTTCGGCGTCATGCTGTCGGCGAGCCACAATCCGGCCCCCGACAACGGCATCAAGTTTTTCGGCCGGGGCGGCCTGAAGCTGCCCGACGATGTCGAAGACGAGATCGAGGACAGGATCAGGCGGCACAGTTCGGGCCCGGCCAAGGTGCCCGAGTGCGGGTTCGGGCGGGTGACGGATGCCTCGGCCGAGCGCGAGCGCTACCTGGCTCACCTGCTCTCCTCGGTGCCCGCGGCGGGCAGTCCCCCCGGGCGCGATGACAAAGCCCGCGGCGGGCGGCCGCTGTCCGGGCTGCGGGTCGTGGTCGACTGCGCGCACGGAGCCGCCTACCAGATCGCGCCCGAGGCCCTCAGGCGGGCCGGGGCAGACGTCATCGCGATCGGCGCGGACCCCGACGGGCTGAACATCAACCAGGGCTGCGGTTCGACGTCACTGGGCGCGCTGTCGGCCGCGGTGGTCGCCCGGCACGCGGACGCGGGCATCGCGCACGACGGCGACGCGGATCGCTGCCTGGCTGTCGACGCCGCGGGACAGGTGGTCGACGGCGACCAGATCCTGGCCATCCTCGCGCTCGGCTTCCTGGAAGCCGGCCGACTCGTCGGCGACACCGTCGTGACCACCGTGATGTCGAACCTCGGGTTCCGGCTGGCCATGCGCGATGCGGGGATCCGGGTGGTCGAGACGGCGGTCGGCGACAGGTACGTGCTCGAGGCCATGCGGGCCGGAGGATACTTGCTAGGTGGCGAGCAGTCCGGGCACATCATCCTGCTCGACCACGCCACCACGGGCGACGGCATACTCACCGGCCTGCAGTTGCTCGATGCGATGGCGCGCCGGCGCCAGCCGCTCAGCGAGCTGGCCCAGGCGATGACCAGGTACCCGCAGGTGCTCATCAACGTGAAGGGCGTGGACAAGTCCCGGATGGGGTCCGCGCCCGAGCTCGCCGCCGCCGTGGCCGCGGCCGAGACCGAGCTGGGCACGCTCGGCCGGGTCCTGGTCAGGCCGAGCGGTACCGAGCCGGCCGTCCGGGTCATGGTGGAGGCGGCCGATCCCCTGCACGCCGAGCGGGTAGCGGGCCGCCTGGCCGACACGGTCCGCACCGCCCTGGCCTGAAACGTCTGCCCCGGCTTCCCTCCCGGCGCCCTGACGCCCGGTTACTCCGGCCGTGACCGGCGGGGGGCCGGCCGGTCGTGGTGGAGGATCGATAGATCTTCCCCGGCCAGGGCTTCCTCCTCCTCGGTGTCGATGACCGTCGGCCGGAAGAGCTGCTGGGCGATCAGGGTCGGCACGAACGCCGACAGGATGACGACCGTCACCAGCTCGGTGTACTGAGCCTTGTCGATGAGGTCGTGGGTGAGGCCGAACAGCGCGGCGATCGAGCCGAAGGTGAGCCCCGTCGCCATCAGCAGCGTGGTGTAGGTCCGCTCGCGCGCGGGGAGCCTGAACACCCCGGCGACCGGCCAGACGCCCGCCAGCTTGGCGACGAGCTTGACCAGCAGCAAGAGCGCGATGACCCCGGCCCCGGTGACGAGCGCCGGGGCGGAGATCAGCGTCCCGGCCCGCAGGAAGAAAAACGGGGTCAGCAGGGCGAAGGCGATCGAGCGCAGCCGGTCCATGAGCACCCTGTCGTGCAGGAACACCCCGGCCACCACCAGGCCGGCGACGTAGGCGGGCAGGACCGCCTCGCTGCCCGCCTGAGTGGCCAGTCCGCCCAGGCCGAACAGGACGACCAGCAGCAACTTGATCTCTGGCTCGGACACCCGGTGCCCGAAATACTTGATCGCGAGCCGGACCAGCCGCGGCAGCACGGTCACGGTGACCGCGCTGACCACAATGAAGGCAATCAGCAGCCAGCCGTAGCTGGCGAACAGCCCGCCGAGGGCCAGCACGGTACCCAGGTCGGTGACGAAGCAGGCCGCCAGGATGAGCTTGCCCAGGTCGTGGCGGTTCAGGCCGGTCTCGACCATCACCGCGTACACCACCGCGACCGACGTGGTGCTCAGTGCCACCCCGCCTATCTCGGCCGCGTGCAGGTCCCAGCCGAGTGCGAGACGGCAAAAGCCGAAGGCGGCCGCGAACGGCAGGGCGAAGGAAACCGCGCCGATGGACAGGCTCGCCTTCCAGTGGCCGCGCAACGACACCGGGTCGATCTCGGCCCCGGCCAGGAACGTGAGCACCAGCGACCCCGCGCTGGCCAGGAACGTCACCACATCGGTCTGGGTAACGTGCTCTCGTATGCCGGGGATGTTCCCCGCCAGGGCGCCCACTACGATTTCGACGAGCGCGGCCGGGACCGCGATCCGGATGCTGATGACCGACGCGAGCAAGGCCATGCCGAGCCAGATGGCTGCCACGTAATAGATGTTCACTGGCCGCTCCTGCCAGGTAAGTCCTGGCAGTAGCCGAGGCCGGCGACTGCCAGGAGGGACTCCTGGTAGAAGCCATCAGCCACCGCGGCGGTTCGGGCGGTCAGCCCGCCGGAGCTTCATCCGGCCAATGCGAATACTAACCGGCCGCGGATCCTCCGCATCACGGCGACTCTTCCTGCTCCCGCCCCTCCTCGCCGCCCATGATCATTGGGCGACTTTGCACACGGTACGACCAAAATCCGGGGCGGTTTGTCCCGATTCGGTGGTCGAAACGTGTGCAAAGTCAAGTTGATCATGTGCGGGGGCGCGAGGGAACGGAGCGCGGGAGTGTTAGGGGGGCGAGCGGAGGTGGTCGGCTAGGACGGCGGCCTGGCTGATGTGGGCGTCCTTCGTGGCGGTGAGCAGGGTGAGGGGGGCGTCGGCGGCCAGGGCGCGCAGGCGGGTGACCGCGGCGCGTTGCCCGGGCTGGTCGAGCTCGGCCAGGTAGCGGCGGCGGAACTCGTCGAACTTCGCGGGATCGTGGCCGTACCAGCGGCGGAGGTCGTCCGACGGAGCGACGTCTTTGTCCCATTCCTCCAGCTGCGCCTTCTGCTTGCTGAGCCCGCGTGGCCAGAGCCTGTCCACCAGCACCCGTGCCCCGTCGTCGGGCTCAGGTTCGTCGTAGACCCGGCGGACCCGGATCGGGTGCTCGGCAGCGACCATGACCCCGACGTTAGGCAGTTCTCGACGCGGGCCGCAACTGGCTGCCCGCCCGCGAAGCGTTGCGGTGCTGCTGGCCGGCAGGCCTTCAGCGCGGCCGCCGGCCTGGGACGCGCCGGCCGGCGGCCGGCCGCCCTCCCGCGAACCGTGCCTGCGCTGCCCAGGGGGCACGCCCGCGCCGCGAGAGCGCCTGCGGGCACTGGTGCGCACCGCGGTAGATGCACGGGAACCGGCCCGGATCCGTGGCAGGCTTGGGGTCGTGATCGTAGGCATCGGGGTGGATCTGGTGGAGATCGCGCGGATCCGGACGGCGCTCAACCGCACCCCGCGCCTGATCCCCCGTTTGTTCGCTCAGAGCGAACGTGATCTTCCTGTCGCCTCGCTGGCGGCGCGCTTCGCGGCGAAGGAGGCTACGGCGAAGGCGCTCGGCGCCCCGCCCGGCCTGGCTTGGACCGACGTGCGGGTGCGGCGCGACGGTTCCGGCCGCCCGGAACTCGAGGTCAGCGGGACGGTGGCGCAGGCGGCCAGGATGCTGGGCGTGTCGCGCTGGCATCTGTCACTCAGCCACGACGGAGGGATGTGCATCGCCATGGTCGTGGCGGAAGGCTGACGGTGGCCGGCGCGAGTGTGCCCGGTCGTGCCGGCTGGTTCAAGCAGGCGGGGAATGGTGCGGCCGGGTCCCGGCACGCAGGGGCCGCGAGCGGAGGGAGTGAGTCTGGATGAGGCAGGCCCACGAGGTCGTGAAGGTCCGCGCGGCCGAGGGTGCCCTGATGGCCACGCTCCCCGAGGGCGCGCTGATGCAGCGGGCCGCGTTCGGGCTGGCCTCGGTCTGCGCCCGGCTGCTTGAGGAGCCCTACGGTGCGCGGGTGGTCGTGCTGGCCGGCAGCGGCGACAATGGCGGCGACGCGCTGTACGCCGGGGCGCTGCTCGCCCGCCGCGGCGCGGCCGTGCACGCGATCACGGCGGGCTCGCGGACTCATCCGGGCGGAGCCGGGGCCCTGCGGGCCGCGGGCGGGCGGCTGCTCGGCCCGGCCGAGCCCGCCGTGCCCGGACTGGTCGCGCAGGCCGACCTGATCGTGGACGGCATGCTCGGCATCGGCGGCCGAGGCGGGCTGCGCGAGCCCTACGCGTCGCTGGCCGGGCAGGCTGCCAGCTCGCGGGCGATCGTGGTGGCCACCGACCTGCCGAGCGGCATCGACGCCGACACCGGCGTGGTCGAAGGCCCCGCGGTGCAGGCCGACTTCACCGCGACGTTCGGCACCTGGAAGCCCGGGCTGCTCGTCGACCCCGGCGCCGGCCACGCCGGCGTGGCCGAGCTGATTGACATCGGCCTCGCGCCATACCTGGACGCCCCCGACCTCATCGCGCTGCAGTCCCCCGACGTCACTGACCTGCTCCCGGTGCCGACGGCGGAGTCCGACAAGTACCGTCGCGGGGTGCTGGGCGTCGCGGCCGGCAGCGATCGGTTCACCGGCGCCGCCTGGCTCGCCGTGGGCGCTGCCGTGCGGGGCGGCGCCGGGCTGGTCCGGCTGGTAGCGCCGGGCCGGCCGGCGGCGGTGGTCAGGCAGGCCTGGCCGGAGGCGGTCATCACGGTCATCGAGGACGCGGGGCCTACTGCCGCGCAGGTGCTGCAGACCGCAGGCCGCGTCCAGGCCTGGGCTGCCGGGCCGGGGATGGGTACCGACGAGAACGCCGCACGGCTGCTCCGGGAGGTGCTCGCCCAGAACGTGCCGGTCCTGGTGGACGCGGACGGGCTGACCCTGCTCGCCGCCGAGCGCGGCCTGGTGCCCAGACAGGCGCCGACGCTGGTGACGCCGCACGCCGGCGAGCTGGCCCGGCTGCTGGGCGCGGATCCGGCCGACGTGGAGGCGCGCCGGCTCGAGCACGTGCGCAGGGCCGCGAGCGAGCTGGGAGTTACCGTGCTGCTCAAGGGCTCCACCACGGTGATCGCCGAGCCCCGGGACGGCGCACCGGTGTTCGTCAACCCGACCGGTACCCCCTGGCTGGCCACCGGGGGCACTGGCGACGTGCTGTCCGGGCTGGCCGGATCGCTGCTCGCGCAGGGGCTTGACGTGACGCACGCGGCGGCCGTCGCGGCGTACCTGCACGGGCTGGCGGCCCGGCTCGCCGCGGCCGGCCAGGGCGAGCCGGGCGCGGGCGACGAGGGCAGCGGTCCTGGCGTCCTCGCCGGGATCGCCGCACCCGAGAAGGCCGTACCGGTGCGCGACGACTTCGTGGCCGCGCCCATCGGCGCCTCGGACGTGCTGCGGGCGCTGCCCGCCGCGATCCGCGCGGTGCGAGCGGCCGGGCGATAGGCGAGACACGGCGTGGGCCAGCCAGGACGACGGGCCGCGACGAACAACGGCGGTTCACCCGGAGCCGTTCGGGAAATCCGGCGTTTGGAGGCTCGGGTCCGGGGCGGCCCGGCCAATGCCACCCGGCTGGCAGACTTGAGCGTCGTGAACATCATCGGAGAAGCGGTCGTTGATCTGTCCGCGATCAGGGAAAATACCGCGGCGCTCGGCGAGTGGGCCGGGACCGCCGGGCTGATGGCGGTGGTCAAGGCCGACGGATACGGGCACGGCATGATCCCGGCGGCTAACGCGGCCCTGGCCGGCGGGGCCGACTGGCTCGCGGTCGTGGGCGTGCCCGAGGCTCTCGCGCTGCGCGAGGCCGGGATCACCGTGCCGGTGCTGTGCCTGATGGACGACCCGCAAGGGGCGCACGCCGAGGCCATCGGGCGGGGGATCGACCTCTGCGTCGGCACCCGCGGCACGCTCAGCGGGATCACGGCCGGCGCGCGAGCGGCGGGCAGGCCGGCCCGGGTGCACCTCAAGGCGGACACCGGCATGTCGCGAGGCGGCGCGACCGCCGCTGACTGGCCCGGCCTGGTCGACGCCGCGCTCGCCGCGCAGGCAGAGGGCTACGTCGAAATCACCGCGATCTGGTCTCACCTGGCCTCCGCCGACATCCCCGGCCACTCGTCGGTCGAGGCGCAGCTCGCCGCGTTCGGCGACGCGGTCGAGCTGGCCGAGAAGGCCGGGGCGCGGCCGGAACTGCGGCACCTGGCCAATACCGCGGCCACGCTGACCCGGCCCGAGGCCTGGTTCGACCTGGTCCGGGTCGGCGGCGGGATATACGGCCTGGGCACCATGCCCGGTGGCCCCCCCGGCTGGCTGCGGCCGGCGATGACGGCCAGGACGCGGCTGGTGCAGGTCAAGCGGGTCCCGGCTGGCTCGGGCGTGTCATACGGGCACCGATACGTCACGAAGACGGAGACCACGCTCGGGCTGGTGCCGGTGGGCTACGCAGAGGGGGTGCCCCGTGCGCCTTCCGGGGTGGCACAGGTGCACGTCGCGGGGCGGCGCCGGGCGATCTGCGGCACGGTCTGCATGAACCAGTTCGTGCTCGACCTCGGCGATGATCCGGCCTCGGCCGGGGACGAGGTGGTGCTGTTCGGCCCCGGGGACGCAGGCGAGCCGACCGCGCAGGAGTGGGCCGAGGCGCTCGGCACGATCTCTTATGAGATCGTTACCGCGTTCGGCGGACTCTGGCCGAAAACCTACCGTTGAGTAGCCTGTGCGGCGGCGGGTAGGCGCTCACCGAGCGGGACACCCAGACCGGTCCCAGGCAGGAGAAAAGATGGCCAGGTGGCGGCGGATCAGCCGGATCGCCGGGATCAGCGCGGGCGCCGCGGCGGCGGGGGTCGGCGCGGTGATCACGGCCGAGCGGCTCGCGGCGCACCGGCTGCGGCTCTTTCCCGACCCGGCGGCGGACGAGCCGTTCGGCGAGCTGCGCGGGCGGGAATTCGCCGTGCTCGCCCCCGACGGGGTACCACTGCACGTGGAGGTCAATGGGCCCGACGACGCACCGGTCACGATCATCTTCTGCCACGGGTACGCGCTGAACCAGGACAGCTGGCACTACCAGCGCCGCGATCTGGGCGGGGTCGCCAGGCTGGTGTTCTGGGACCAGCGCGGCCACGGGCGGTCCGGCCGCGCGTCCGGGCCGGTCACCGTCGATCAGACCGCCGGCGACCTGGACGCGGTGATCCGGTCGGTGACCACGGAACGCTCCCGGGTGGTCCTGGTCGGCCATTCGATGGGCGGCATGACGATCATGGCGCTGGCCGGCCAGCATCCGGAACTATTCGGCTCCCGGGTGTCCGGCGTCGTCCTCATCGCCACCTCCGCGGGCGGGCTGAGCGGTCCGGACGGCCTGGTGCCCGGGATGCCGTCCCCGCTGCGGACGTTCTTGCAGCGCGTCGCGCCGGTCCTGCTGACCGTGGCCGCGGCCGGCCAGCAGGCCGCGCTGATCGAACGTGGCCGGAAAGCATCGAAAGAACTGGAGCTGGTGGCCACCCGGTACATGGCGTTCGGCGATCCGCAGGCCAGCATGACCTTGACCGAATTCGTCGAGGGGATGATCCGCGAGGTGCCGGTGGGCGTCATCGCGCAGTTCTACCGCGCTCTGCTCGGCTGCGACCAGCACGGCGTGCTCTGCGTGGTAGGCCGGGTGCCGGCGATCGTGCTGACCGGGGACCGGGATCGCGTGGTCCCGGCGCAGCTGGGCACCGAGCTCGCCGCCGAGATCCCCGGCGCCCGGCTGGTCACGGTGGCCGGGGCCGGTCACGCGCTGATGCTGGAGCGCCCGGATGTCGTCAACGACGCGATCACCGGCCTGGTCAGCGAGATTGCGCCGGGTAACCGATCGCGGCCGACCGGGCGGCGCCGCGGCGAGGGAGGCGTGCGCGGAGTTGCCTGACCACACCACGCGCCCGGCGGTCACGGTGCCTACCGCCGACGCGATGCGCGGGCTCGGGCGCCGGCTGGCCGGGGCGCTGCGTCCCGGGGACCTGGTGCTCCTGGCCGGGCCGCTCGGCGCGGGCAAGACCACCCTGGTCCAGGGCCTGGGCGAGGCCCTGCAGGTGCGCGGCCGGGTCACCTCCCCCACGTTCGTCATCGCCCGGGTGCACCCGTCGCTGGTCGATGGGGCCGCCCTGGTGCACGTGGACGCCTACCGGCTCGGCGGGCTGGCCGAGGTGGACGACCTGGACCTGGACCTGGCCGGGTCGGTGACGGTGGTGGAATGGGGGGAGGGCCTGGCCGAAGGTCTTTCCGCCGACCGCCTGGAGATCGCGATCGGCTTCGCTGCGGCCGATCCGGGGCCGGCCCCGCCCGGTGACGAGCCGGGCGACGAGCCGCGCACCGTGCGGATCACCGGGACCGGATCACGCTGGGCATCCGGCCAGGCCACGGCCGCGCTGGCTAGCGCGGCGGCGGGCAGCGAACACCAGGCGGGCGTAAAATCCACGCGTCCTGACCTACCAGGCGGCCGGGAAGCTCTATAGTTCCGGCTTATCCTCTAGGCCGCCGGACCAGCCTAGGTCCCCGATCACCACCGCAGCCATTACCCGCGCCGTCCGCCAGGACGGCCCGGTTTCCCTCAGCACGGAGGCGCGCCGTGGCTCAGCAGGGCTCTGGCCCCCCTCGGTTCCCGTCGGGACCGGTCCCGGGCGGGCCCGGGCGAGGGCGGCCGGACGCCGGCCCGGACACCGACGAGGAACTTCCGTCTTGGGTCATCCCGGCGCCGGCCCGGCCGCCCCGGCAGCACCCGAGCTCACGCCGCCGGCCCGGCGCTGGCGCCCGCCACGGCGAGCCGCCGGCCGGCGGGCCGCCGGCCGGCGGCGGACCCGACCGTGACGACCTGCGGGCCGAGAACGGCGCCCGCGATGGCGGCGCCGTGGGCGACGGCAGCGTCGTGGACGACGGCGGCCGGGCGCACGAAGGCGGCGTCGTGGGCGACGGCAGGCTTGTGCGCGACAGTCAGCGGGCGCGGCCCGGCCGCGAGGCACGCCACGGTGGCGACGGAGCACGGTACGGCGGCGAGGGCGGCCTGCGCCTGCCCTTCGGCCGGGCCAGGGCCGCCCGGGCCAGGCGGGCCAGGCGCCGGCTGCGCGTCTGGGGCGTCCTCGCGGGCGGCGCCGCGGTCATCGCCGTGCTCATCTACGTTCTGCTTCCCGGCGGCGGCGGGTCCTCGCCGGCGGGAGCGAACGGGTTCGTCACCACGTACCTGCCCGGCGAGTACCGGTCGGTGCCGGACACCTGTGAGTCGGTGTCGGCCGCCACGCTCGGCCGCTACCTGCCGGGCAGGCCCACCAGGGCCGCGCTGCCCGGGCTCTCCGGCAACTCAGGCAACCAGTGCGACTGGACGCTCGACCACAAGCCGGTGTACCGGCTGCTTCAGGTGACCGCCCAGGCCTACGCGCCGAGTGGCCTGGCCAGCGGCAACGGCAGTGCCACCTCGGCCGCGAAGGACGCCTACGCCCAGGATCTGCAGGCCAAGACGCACCCGCCGCGCAGCACCCATCAGCCGCCGGCCAGGATCACCGCGATCCGCGGGCTCGGCACCGCGGCGTTCAGCGCGTTCCAGGTGATCAAGGCGGGCGGGGACACGACCGACCGGGTCACGGTGGTGGCCAGGATCCGCAACGCGCTGGTCATCGTGACGTTCAGCGGTCTCGATCACGCCAGCCGGGGCGGCTACGGGCCGGCCTCGCTCGGCGAGCTGGCGGCCGGCGCCGCCGCGGCGGCCCGGGACGTGGTGGCCAGGATCGGCTGAACCGGGACCCTGCTCACCGCCGGCGGCCGCAGGCGGGCGGGGACGGCCGGCACGGGGATGAAGTGGTCTTCCCAGTGATCTACCCTGCTGCTCGTGCTGCTCCTGGCGTTCGATACCGCGACCCCGGCCACCACGGCCGCGGTACACGACGGCCAGCGCGTGCTCGCCGAGGCCACCACCGTGGATGCCCGCCGCCACGGTGAGGTGCTCATGCCCATGATCACCAGCCTGCTCAGCCAGGCCGGCGTCGGCCGCGACGAGGTGACCGCGATAGCGGTCGGCACCGGCCCCGGCCCGTACACCGGGCTGCGCGTGGGCCTGGTCACCGCCCGCGTGCTCGGAGCCGTGCTCGGCGTGCCGGTGCATGGCGTGTGCACGCTCGACGCGATCGCGCACGCGGCGATCGACACGGCCGCGGGCCGCGAGTTCATCGTCGCGACCGACGCCCGCCGCCGGGAGGTGTACTGGGCGCGGTACTCCGCGGCCGGCCAGCGCATCAGCGGGCCCGCGGTCGGGTCCCCGGCCGGGCTGGATCCTGCCGTGCCTGCGGCCGGCGAGGGCCCCCGGCTCTACCCGGAGTCGTTTGGCGAGCCGATCGGGCCGCGTTATCCGGCCGCTTCCATGCTGGCTGAATTCACTGCCGAACGGCTGGCGGCCGGTGCCGCACTCCCGCCAGCCGAGCCGCTCTACCTCCGAAGGCCGGATGCGCGGGTGCCTGGCCCGCCCAAGCGGGTGTCACCGGCATGACCGCCCGGCTGCGCCGCATGACCGCCGGCGACCTGCCCGCGGTGCTCGACCTGGAGCACGACCTGTTCCCCGAGGATGCCTGGACGCGGGAGATGTTCGCCGCCGAGTTGCGCGATGACCTAGCGGACCGGCACTACCTGGTGGCCGAGGAGGACGGCCGGGTCGTCGGCTACGCGGGACTGCTCGCGCCGGTGTCGCGGCGGGCCCGGCCGGGACGTGGCGGCCAGGCGGACGTGCTGACGATGGCGGTGGCCTCGTCCCACTGGGGCCAGGGCATCGGATCGGCGCTGCTGGAGGCGCTGCTGGCCGAGGCGGCGGCCCGGGGCTGCGCCGAGGTGTTCCTCGAGGTCCGGGTGGACAACCCGCGGGCGCAGCGACTGTACCGCAGGCACGGTTTCGCCGATGTCGGCGTGCGCCGGGGGTACTACCAGCCGAGCGGCACGGACGCACTGGTCATGCGGCGGCCGCTGGATGCCGCGGAGTTCTCCGCCGCGGCATCCGGGAGCCGGGCGCCGGCCGCGCCTGCGCCGGGCCCGAAGGAGCGGCGGTCATGACCGCGCCGCTCGTGCTCGGCATCGAGACGTCCTGCGACGAGACGGGAGCCGGGCTGGTCCGGGGGCACGCACTGCTCGCCGACGCGGTGGCGTCGAGCGTGGATGAGCACGCGCGGTTCGGCGGCGTGGTGCCCGAAGTGGCCAGCCGCGCGCACCTGGAGGCCATGGTGCCCGCGGTGGACCGGGCCCTCGCGGTCGCCGGGGAGAAGCTGGCCGCGGTGGACGCGATCGCGGTCACCGCCGGACCGGGCCTGGCCGGCGCCCTCCTGGTGGGAGTGGCCGCGGCCAAGGCCTACGCGTCCGCGCTGGACAAGCCGCTGTACGGGGTCAACCACCTGGCCGCGCACATCGCGGTGGATCAGCTCGAGCACGGCCGGCTGCCATCCCCCGCGGTCGCCCTGCTGGTATCCGGCGGGCATTCCTCGCTGCTGCTCGTGCCGGAGTCGCTGGCCGAGGTGGTGCCGCTGGGCGCGACCATCGATGACGCGGCCGGCGAGGCCTACGACAAGGTGGCGCGGCTGCTCGGGCTGCCGTTTCCCGGCGGCCCGCCGATCGACGCCGCGGCCGCCAGCGGAGACCCGTCCGCGGTCGCCTTCCCGCGCGGCAAGTACCGGGACGGAACGCTGGACTTCTCCTTCGCCGGGCTGAAGACGGCGGTGGCGCGCTGGATGGAGGCGCGGCAGGCGGCCGGCCAGGCCGTCCCGGTCAGCGACGTCGCCGCGTCGTTCCAGGAGTCGGTGGCCGATGTGCTGACCGCCAAGGCGGTGGCGGCCTGCCGGCAGAACGGGGTCGCCGACCTGATCATCGGCGGCGGCGTGGCCGCCAACTCGCGGCTGCGCGCGCTGGCCGCCGAGCGCTGCGCCGCGGCCGGCATCCGCCTCCGGGTGCCGAGGCCCGGGCTGTGCACGGACAACGGTGCCATGGTGGCCGCGCTCGGCGCCGAACTGCTGGCCCGCGACGTACCGCCGTCCCCGCTCGATCTGCCGGCGGACTCTTCGCTACCGGTCACCGAGGTCGTGGTCCGCTAGGACACAGCCCGACGGGCACACTTCGCCGGCCGGCGAACCCGCCCGGCCCTATGGTCACGGCATGGCCGATGATGACGTGGCCCAGCCGCCCCCGCCGGTGGCCCGGTCGGGCGCGCGCGAATGGACCGCCCGCCGGTACGCCGACGTCCTGGCCGTCCTGGCCGACAGCCGGTTCGAGGTGCCTGTGGTCGCTCCGGCCGGTCCGGCCGGCACGCTGTCCTGGCTGCGCGCCTCGGTGTCGCGTTTCGCCAACGGCGCTGAGCACCGGCAGCGCCGGGCGCGCGCGATCGCGGAACTGCGCCTGCTGGCCCCCGGCCAGCTTCGCCAAGCCGCGTACCGGCGGGCCGGCGCCGTGATGACCGCCGCAGCCGGGCCGGGCCAGCGGTTCGACGCGATGGCGTTGCTGGCCCGGCGGGTGCCGATGGCGGTCATGGCGGCCGGCCTGGGCATCACGTGTCCGCAGGATGCCGCCGACGCGGCGATCACGATCGCGGCCGGCTACTTCCCCGGCTCGGATCCCGAGGCGGGGCGGCGGGCCGGCGCGGCGACGGCGCGGCTCGCCGACTTGCTGAGCCCGGCCGGGGCCGACGTGACCGCGGCCAGGATCGCCCTCATGGTGCAAGGCTGTGACGCGACCGCAGGCCTGATCGGCCTCGCGCTGCATCTGCTCCAGGACACCCGGCAGGCTTGCGCCGACTGGCCGGCCGACGCCGTGCTGGCCCGGGTGCTGTGGCTGAGTCCGGTGGTGCGGGCCAGCCGCCGCACCGCCAGGGTGCCGGTTCGCGTCAACGGCGGCACGCGGATCGGCGCGGGCGAAACGGTCGTGTGCGACATCGAGGCGGCCCACCGTGACCCGGCCGCGCCCGGCTATTCCGGTTCCGGCGGCGCCATCGCGCCGGACCTGACGTTCGGGTCCGGGCTCCGGCCCTGTCCCGGCCGGGCGCAGGCCCTGGCGCTCGCGGCCGGGGTCGTCGCGGCGGTGCGGGAACGTGCCGCGTTCCGCCCGGGACAGCGGGTCGAGTACGAGCCGTCGCCGCTGCGGATTCCCGCCCGGCTGGAGATGGTGCTGCGCTGAGCCGCCGGCTGGTCGGGCACAGCCCAAGTTGACGAGTCGGGGGGTGGCCGATACTGTTCGGGTTTGGCACTCGCTAGTGTAGAGTGCTAATGCGACGCAGGCTGGTCTGGCACCCGCGACGACAGGCCGCCATGGTCGACTCTCAACCCATCTCTCAGTTAGCTAGCCTTTCCGGAGGGGGAGGTCAGATCGTGACGACCGCCACCAAGGTTGTTCTCAAACCGCTCGAAGACCGGATCGTGGTCCGCCCGCTCGAAGCCGAGCAGACGACCGCGTCCGGCCTGGTAATCCCAGACACCGCCAAGGAGAAGCCCCAGGAGGGCGAGGTTCTCGCGGTGGGTCCCGGCCGCTTCGACGATGCCGGCGCCAAGCGCGTCCCTATGGACGTCAAGGTCGGCGACGTGGTGCTGTACAGCAAGTACGGCGGCACGGAGGTGAAGTACAGCGGCGAGGAGTACCTGGTGCTTTCCGCCCGCGACGTGCTCGCCGTCATCGACAAGTAGCGATCCGCGCTCGGCGGGGACGCCGCGTCTCGCTGGAGGCGCAGCGTCCCCGTCGTCGCCTGAACCTGCGTAACCGAACAAGCTCAATCCCGAAAAATGCAACTCGATCGGAGCCCGACTTTTCATGGCCAAGATCATTGAATTTGACGTCGATGCGCGGCGCTCGCTCGAGCGCGGCGTGAACCACCTTGCCGACGCCGTCAAGGTGACCCTGGGGCCGCGTGGACGCAACGTGGTCATCGACAAGAAGTGGGGCGCCCCGACCATCACCAACGACGGTGTTACCGTCGCCCGCGAGGTGGATCTCGAGGAGCCGTACGAGAACCTTGGCGCCCAGCTCGCCAAGGAGGTAGCCACCAAGACGAACGACATCGCCGGGGACGGCACCACGACCGCGACCGTGCTCGCCCAGGCGATGGTCCGCGAGGGCGTGCGCTCGGTGGCGGCCGGCGCCAACCCGATCGAGCTCAAGCGCGGCATCGACGCGGCGGCTGAGGCCGTGTCCGAGCGCCTGCTCAAGCTGGCCCGCGAGGTGACCGAGCGCAGCGACATCGCGCACGTGGCCACGATCTCCGCGCAGGACCGCGAAATCGGCGACCTGATCGCCGAGGCCTTCGACAAGGTCGGCAAGGACGGCGTGATCACCGTGGAGGAGTCCCAGACCATGGGGCTCGAGCTGGAGTTCACCGAGGGCCTGCAGTTCGACAAGGGCTACATCTCGCCGTACTTCATCACCGACCAGGACAGGATGGAAGCGGTCCTCGAGGACGCTTACGTGCTGCTGAACGCGGCCAAGATCTCCTCGATGGCGGACTTCCTGCCGCTGCTGGAGAAGATCGCCCAGGCCAAGAAGCCGCTGCTGGTGGTGGCCGAGGACGTGGACGGCGAGGCGCTGGCCACGCTGGTGGTGAACAAGATCCGCGGCCTGCTCAACGTGGTCGCCGTGAAGGCCCCCGGGTTCGGCGACCGGCGCAAGGCCATGCTCGGTGACATGGCGGTGCTCACCGGCGCCGAGGTGATCAGCGAGGAACTGGGCCTGAAGCTCGACAACGTCGGGCTGGACCAGCTCGGCACGGCCCGCCGGATCGTGGTGACCAAGGACACGACCACGATCGTGGACGGCGGCGGCGACGCGGCGGCCATCCAGGACCGGATCCGCCAGATCCGCACCGAGATCGACGCCACCGACTCCGACTGGGACCGCGAGAAGCTGCAGGAGCGGCTGGCCAAGCTGTCCGGCGGCGTGTGCGTGCTCCGGGCCGGCGCGGCGACCGAGGTCGAGCTCAAGGAGAAGAAGCACCGGCTCGAGGACGCCATCTCCGCCACCAGGGCGGCGATCGAGGAAGGCATCATCACCGGCGGCGGCAGCGCGCTCGTGCAGACCGGGGCCGACCTCGGTGACCTCGGCAAGACCGGAGACGAGGCCACGGGCGTGCACGTGGTCCGGGCCGCCCTGGGCGAGCCCTGCAAGTGGATCGCGCTGAACGCCGGCGCCGAGGGCGCCGTGGTCGTGGCCAAGGTCGCCACGCTAGGCGAGGGCAACGGCTTCAACGCGGCGACCGGCGAGTACGGCGACCTGATCGCCCAGGGGGTCATCGACCCGGTCAAGGTGACCAGGTCGGCCGTGCAGAACGCCGCCTCGATCGCCGGCATGCTGCTCACCACCGAGGCGCTCGTGGTGGACAAGCCGGAAGAGGAGGACGAGGCCCCTGGCGGCCACGGTCACTCCCACGGCCACTCCCACTAGCGTCCGGGTACGGCCCGTTACCGACTGCCCTGGTCGGCTACGTTGCGTAGCCTGCCAGGGCAGTCGGCTGTGACCCGGCCCGCCGTGCGACGCGGCGGGCCGGGTCACAGCGGACGAACCGCCGTCCCCCGGGCTCCGGCGATGGGCGGCCGGCCGCGGGCCGGCCGGTCCTTTCCCGCTTTTTCCCGATCCGGTGGCGATAGATTCCCCCGGCCTGGGCAGTATTCATTCGTGACGGAGGGACGCATGGCGGGGAGCACGCTGGCAGGGGAGAGCCTGACACACCGCAGCGCACCCGGGCAGCCCGGCCTCCGCGACCTGACCGACCGTGCGGTCAACGGCCAGCCCGACGCGATCGAGAGCCTGATCGAGCAGGTGCGGCCGATGGTGGTGCGGTACTGCCGGACCCGCCTGGCCCGGGTCGCCGGCCAGTACCACATCGCCGATGATGTGGCCCAGGAGGTCTGCATCGCCCTGCTCGCAGCGCTGCCCAGGTACCGGGACATGGGCCGGCCGTTCGCGTCGTTCGTCTACGGCATCGCCTCGCACAAGGTCGCCGACGCGGTCCGCAGCGCGACCCGGTCCGCGGTGCCCACCGAGGATCTGCCGGATGGCCCGGACGAAGGCCCCGGGCCCGAAGAGATGGCGGTGGCCTACATCGAGGCGCAGCGGGCCCGGGACCTGCTGGCCCGGCTTCCCGGCCACCTGGGGGAGCTCCTTGAGCTCCGGATGGTGACGGGCCTGACCGCCGAGGAGACCGGCCACGTGCTCGGCATGTCAGCGGGGGCGGTCCGGGTGGCCCAGCACCGGGCCCTGGCCCGGCTCCGGGCCATCGCGGTCCGCGAGTCCATGGCCTGAGGCGAGCGGCCGGGCGCTCTGCCAGCCCGGACGCCGGCGGTCCGTCCGCCGGGCGCCGTCGCCCCCAGGGCGGCTGCCGATCGCCCATAGGATGGTGGCAACCGCACGTCCCTTCCTGGAGGTGCCATGGCCGACGACGTCAAGTTCGCCCCACCGGGCCTGACCTTTGACGACGTGCTGCTGCTGCCCGCGCATTCCGCGATCATGCCGAGCGACGCGGACCTCACGGCGAGGCTGACCCGCCGCCTGTCGCTGCGCATCCCACTGATCTCTTCGGCCATGGACACCGTGACCGAGGCCAGGATGGCGGTGGCCATGGCCCGGCAGGGCGGCGCCGGCGTGCTGCACCGCAACCTCCCCGTCGAGGAACAGGCGCAGCAGGTGGACATGGTGAAGCGGTCCGAGGCCGGCATGATCACCGACCCGGTGACCTGCGGCCCGGGTGCCACGGTGGCCGAGGTCGAGGCACTGTGCGCCAGGTACCGCATCTCCGGCGTGCCGGTCACCGACGACGAGGGCATCCTGCTCGGCATCGTCACCAACCGCGACATCCGGTTCGAGAGCGACCACAGCCGCCGGGTGACCGAGGTCATGACCCCGATGCCCCTGGTCACCGCGCCGGTCGGCGCGGCCGCCGACGAGGCGCTCGCCCTGCTCAAGCGGCACAAGGTCGAGAAGCTTCCGCTGGTCGACCCAGGCGGCAGGCTGCGCGGCCTGATCACGGTGAAGGACTTCACCAAGAGCGAGAAGTTCCCGCACGCCACCAAGGACGCCAAGGGTCGCCTGGTGGTCGGTGCGTCGGTGGGCGTGGGCGCGGACGCCAAGCGCCGGGCGGTGGCGCTGATCGAGGCCGGCGTGGACTTCCTCGTGGTGGACACGGCGCACGGGCACGCGCAGCCGGTCCTGGACATGGTCGCCCAGATCAAGGCGAACACCAGCGTGGACGCGATCGGCGGGAACGTCGCCACCAGAGCTGGCGCCCAGGCGCTGGTCGAGGCCGGCGCCGACGGGATCAAGGTAGGCGTCGGACCCGGATCGATCTGCACCACCCGCGTGGTGGCCGGGGTCGGTGTCCCGCAGGTCACCGCGATCTACGAGGCGGCGCAGGCGGCCCGGCGCGCGGGCGTGCCGGTGATCGGCGACGGCGGCCTGCAGTACTCCGGCGACATCGCCAAGGCCATCGCGGCAGGCGCCGACAGCGTGATGCTCGGCGGGCTGCTGGCCGGCTCCGAGGAAAGTCCGGGCGAGCGGATCTTCGTCGGCGGCAAGCAGTTCAAGGTGTACCGGGGGATGGGGTCGCTGGGCGCGATGGCCGGCCGCGAGCGCGGCCGGTCCTACTCCAGGGACCGGTACTTCCAGGACGACGCGCTGGCCGAGGACAAGCTCGTCCCGCAAGGCGTCGAGGGGCAGGTTCCCTACCGCGGTCCGCTGGCGGCGGTGGCGGACCAGCTGACCGGCGGCCTGCGCGCCGCCATGGGGTACTGCGGCGCCCGGACCATCGCCGAGCTGCAGGAGGCGAAGTTCATCCAGATCACCGGGGCCGGCCTGACCGAGAGCCACCCGCATCACATCGAGATGACCGTTGAGGCGCCCAACTACTCCGGGCGGCAGCAGTGAGGGTTCGTCAAGACCGGCCAGCGAGGGCGGGTGATTGTGGCCTGCCCGAGTGCCGGTGCATGTGGCAGCACCGCACCGATGGTGGGTTTCTTGACGAACCCGAAACTTTGAATGGAGCACCGTGAGGGTTCGTCAAGACCGGCCAGCGAGGGCAGGTGAGTGAGGCACTGTGACGCAGGTGGAGATCGGGCGCGGCAAGAGCGGCAGGCGGGCCTACTCCCTGGACGAGATCGGCCTGGTACCGTCCCGCCGGACCAGGGATCCCGAGGAGGTCTCGATCGCCTGGCAGATCGACGCCTACCGGTTCGAGCTGCCACTGGTCGTATGCCCCATGGACAGCGTGGTGTCGCCGCGCACGGCGATCGAGATCGGCAGGCTCGGCGGCCTGGCCGTGCTCGACCTGGAAGGGCTGTGGACCAGGTACGAGGACCCGGAACCGCTGCTGGCCGAGATCACCGAACTGGACGAGCCCGCGGCCACCCGCCGGCTGCAGACGATCTACGCCGAGCCGATCAAGGAAGACCTGATCGGGAGCAGGATCGAGGAGATCCGCGGGGCCGGGGTCACGACCGCCGCCCGGCTGTCGCCGCAGCGCACCGTGCAGTACTACAAGACGGTCATCGACGCCGGCGCGGACATCTTCGTGATCCGCGGCACCACAGTCTCGGCCGAGCATGTGTCCGGCCAGGCCGAGCCGCTCAACCTCAAGCGGTTCATCTACGAGCTAGACGTGCCGGTTATCGTCGGCGGCTGCGCCACATACACCGCGGCGCTGCACCTGATGCGGACCGGGGCGGCGGGAGTGCTGGCCGGGTTCGGCGGCGGTTCGGGACACACCACCGCGGCGGTGCTCGGCGTCGGCGTGCCCATGGCCACCGTGATCGCGGACGTGGCGGCGGCCCGCCGCGATTACATGGACGAGTCGGGAGGCCGGTACGTGCACGTGCTCGCCGACGGCGGCATGACCCACAGCGGTGACATCGCCAAGGCGGTGGCCTGCGGCGCCGACGCGGTGATGGTCGGCTCGCCGCTCGCCCGGGCCACCCAGGCGCCCGGCCGCGGATATCACTGGGGCAGCGAGGCGCACCACCCCGAGCTGCCCCGCGGCGCGCGGGTCAAGGTCGGCACGATCGGGTCCCTCGAGCAGATCCTGCACGGCCCGTCCACCGCCTCGGATGGCTCGATGAACCTGATGGGCGCGCTGCGCCGGTCGATGGCCACCGCCGGGTACTCGGATCTGAAGGAATTCCAGCGGGTCGAGGTGGTGGTGACGCCGAGCACCCGGCCGCGGGCCGAGTCCGCCGCACCCGCCGAGTCCGGCACCAAGTGAGCCCGGCACCGGGCCCTCGCGGCCGCAGGCCAGCGTCCGGGCGATGGCTACCCGCGGGTGCCGTTCGGAATGTCAACAGCGGGGGCAACCGGAAGGGGCATAACGGGGACAGCTGGGCCGCCGTCCCCGGGGCCGGCGTGGCCACGGCGCTGGGCCCGGACAAGCGGGCCGCGGCGCTCGGCAACCGCGAGCGCGACGCCGCGCTGGCGGCGCTGGCCGCGCAGGAGCATCAGGTGCTGGTGGTCGGCGGCGGTGTGGTCGGCGCCGGGGTGGCCCTGGACGCCGCCACCCGGGGCCTGTCGGTCGGGCTGGTGGAAGCCAGGGACTTCGCCTCGGGCACCTCGTCGCGGTCGAGCAAGCTCATCCACGGCGGCCTGCGCTACCTGGAGCAGCTCAACTTCGCGCTGGTCAGGGAGGCGCTCACCGAACGTGCCCTGCTGCTGGGGCGGATCGCGCCGCACCTGGTCCAGCCGGTGTCGTTCCTGTACCCGCTCACCCACCGCGGCGGCTGGGAGCGAGCGTACGTGGGCGCCGGGGTGCGGCTGTATGACCTGCTGGGCTTCTCGCTGGGGCAGCTACGCGGGCTGCCCGCGCACCGGCAGCTCACCCGGCGCGCGGCGCTGGAGCTGGCGCCGGGGCTGAAGCGGTCCGCGGTGCACGGCGCCGTCAGGTACTGGGACGCGGAGGTCGACGACGCCCGGTTCGTCATCACGCTGCTGCGCACCGCGGCCAGCTACGGCGCCCGGGTCGCCTCCCGCACCCAGGTCACCGGCTTCCTGCGCGAGGGCGAGCGGGTCACCGGGGTGCGCGCGGTGGACCTGGAATCCGGTTCTGAGCTGGAGATCCGCGCCCAGCAGGTGGTCAATGCGACCGGCGTGTGGACCGACGACATCCAGGCCCTGGTCGGCGGGCGCGGCGTGATCAATATTCGCGTGTCCAAGGGCATTCACCTGGTCGTGCCCCGGGACCGAATCCACGCGAGCACCGGGATCATCGTGCGCACCCCGCTGAGCGTGCTGTTCGTGATCCCGTGGGGGCGGCACTGGATCATCGGTACCACCGACACCGAATGGTCGCTGGGCAAGGCCCATCCCGCCGCCAGCCGGTCGGACATCGAGTACGTGCTCGGCCAGGTCAACCGGGTGCTCAGGGTCCCGCTGACCATGGACGACGTGGAAGGCGTGTACGCCGGGCTGCGCCCGCTGCTGTCCGGCGAGTCGGACGAGACGTCCAAGCTCTCCCGCGAGCACACCGTGGCCCACCCGGTGCCGGGCCTGGTGATGATCGCTGGCGGCAAGTACACCACCTACCGGCTGATGGCCAGGGACGCGGTTGACGCGGTCGTGCACGGGCTTGACGGCCGGGTCCCGCGGTCCTGCACGGACGAGGTAGCGCTGGCGGGCGCGGACGGGTTCCCCGCGCTCTGGAACTCCCGGTACCAGCTGGCCCGCGCCTCCGGCCTGCACGTGGCCAGGATCGAGCACCTGCTGCACCGGTACGGCACCCTGATCGGCGAGGTCCTCGGCCTGATCGAGGCCGACCCGGAGCTGGGCCGGGCGCTGCCGGGCGCGGACGACTACCTGCGAGCGGAGATCGTCTACGCGGCCTCGCACGAGGGCGCCCGTCACCTCTACGACGCGCTGGCCCGGCGCACGCACATCACCATCGAGACCTGGGATCACGGGCTGTCGGTGGCCGCCGAGGCCGCGCGGCTGATGGCCGGGCCGCTCGGCTGGGATTCCCGGCAGACGGCCCGCGAGGTAGAGCACTTCCAGGCCGTCATCGCCGCCGAGCGCGCCTCGCAGGACGCCAGTGATGACCAGGCGGCCGACGCCATCCGCCTCGGTGCCCCCGACATCGTGCCGCTGGTGGGCACGGCCGCCGAGAGCCGGAAGTAGGCCGCTCGGGCCGGACGTGCCCCCGCCCTGGCCGCAGCCGGCTCACCCTAGAATCGGGGCCATGAACCAGCCGCCCCGGCCGCGACCGCGTGTCCTGTCCGGTATCCAGCCGACCGCCGACTCGTTCCACCTGGGCAACTACCTCGGCGCGGTGCGGCAGTGGGTGACGATGCAGGACACCCACGATGCCTTCTACTGCGTCGTGGACCTGCACGCGATCACGGTTCCGCAGGACCCGGTGCTGCTCCGCCGGCGGACCAGGATCGCCGCCGCCCAGCTGTTCGCGGCCGGGCTCGATCCCGCGCGCTGCACCGTGTTCGTGCAGAGCCACGTGGCCGAGCACACCGAGCTATCCTGGGTGCTCGGCTGCATCACCGGGTTCGGCGAGGCCAGCCGGATGATCCAGTTCAAGGACAAGTCCGCCAGGGGCGGCGAGGACCAGGCCAGCGTCGGCCTGTTCACCTACCCGATCCTGCAGGCCGCCGACATCTTGCTGTACCAGGCGGACCAGGTGCCGGTGGGCGAGGACCAGCGGCAGCACCTGGAGCTCACCAGGGATCTCGCGCAGCGGTTCAACCACCGGTTCGGCCCGACCTTCACCGTGCCCGGACCGTACATTCTGGCCGACGTGGCCAAGATCAACGACCTGCAGGATCCGTCGGCGAAGATGAGCAAGTCGTCGTCCTCGCCGCAGGGCATCGTGGATGTCCTGGACGAGCCGGACGTGATCCGTCGCAAGTTCGCCCGGGCCGTCACCGACGCCGGCACCGACATTCGCGCCGACGAGGCGGCCAAGCCGGGCATCACCAACCTGTTGCGGATCTACTCGGCGCTGGCCGGGGTACCCGTGGCCGAGGTCGAGGCTACGCACGCCGGGATCGGGTACGGCGCCTTCAAGCGCGAGCTCGCCGAGCTGGTGGTGAGCACGTTCGCCCCGATCCGGGAGCGGACCGAGAAGATGCTCGCCGACGAGACCGAGCTCGACCGGCTGCTGGCCGCGGGGGCCCGCCGGGCGGGCCTGGTGGCCCGGGAGACCATGACGCTGGTCAGGGAGCGCGTCGGCCTGCTGCTGCCGGCGCCCGGCGCCACCGGCAGTAGCGCGCCCCGGGTCGGCCCGAGAGCGCGCTAGCGCGTCCCGGGCCCCGCTCTGGTTCCCGGGACGGTTACGCCCGCCCCTGGCGCGACCTCGCGACGGACCGCCGCGAGTACAGCACGAATCCGGCGAACAGCAGCCCCGCCAGCACCAGGAAGCCCACGGCCACAGTGTCGGCGCCGACGCGCAGGCCACCGCTGGCGACCGGCTGGCGCCTGGCCGGCGGCTTCGCTGTGGCGTGCGGCGCCGGCGCCGCCCGCTTCGGTGCGGGCTTCAGGGGGCCGACCAGCGTGCCCGCCGGCTTTACGTGGCCGTCCACGGCAAAGCCCCAGTTGAGGAGCCGGGTCGCATAGGTGAACTCGGTCCCTGGCGGGCAATGCAAGAGCGTGACGATCAGCGTCTCGTGGTGCCGCCTGGCCATGTCGATGTAGGTGGCGCCCGCGGTTTCGGTCCAGCCGATCTTGCCGCCGATGTCGCCTGGGTAGCTGGTGAGCATCAGGTTCTGGTTGAACAGCCCGACCCGGTGCCGCGGCTTGATCTCGAACAGTGCGGTCTTGGTCCGGTCGTACCTCAGGAACGCCGGCAGGGCCAGCGCGCGCCGGGCGATCAGCGCCTCGTCGTAGGCCGAGGTGTGCTGGCCCGGCGCGTTGAGCCCGTTCGGATCTTTGGCCACGGTGTCGCGTGCCTGCAGTCTGTGCGCCTCGGCGTTCATCAGCGCGATGCCCCGGTGGAGCGACCCGGTCGCCTGGGCCAGGGCTACCGCGGCGTCGTTGGCCGAGATCGTGAGCAGGGCCCGGAACAGGTCGGCGATCTTATAGTGCTGTCCTGGTTTCACGCCCACGTCGTTGGGTTCGGTGTGGGCCGCCTCGCGCGTGGCCACGGTGGTCGCATGCGGGTTCAACGCCGGGATGAGGCTGATCGCGGTGAGTACCTTCAGCGTGCTGGCCGGCCGATACCAGCCATGCGGGTCCCTGGCCGCCAGCACCTGCCCGGTGCCCGCGTCGGCGATCACGAACGCGGAGGCCTGCACCCGCGGCAGCTTGTGTACGTGGCCGGAGGGCGGATAGTTGACGACCGTGCCGTGGCTGGCCAGCTGAGCGCCGCCCTGGGTCGCGTCGCGCCCGCTGGCCTGGCGGATCAAGCCGGAAGGCGGGTGCTTCCGGCTCCCGTGGCCCGCGCCCGCCGACGCGCGATCCCGGCTTGCGAGGCTCGCGCCCGCCGCGAAGGCCACCGCGCCCGCCGCGTCAGGATGGATCGCAACCGTGGCGAGGATCAGGGCGGCAGCCATCGCCGCAGATCCGCGCCATGCTCTCATCCCTTGCCCTCCATGAGCCCGCTCCGGGTCTGGCCGGGTGGCAGCGGGTACCGTAACGGCCACTCAAGGTATGCATCCCCAGTAGACCCAACCGTAATGCCTTCTGCCCGGCGGCGAAGCTCCCCGTGGGCTGGCCGTTTCTCGCGTCGTAGCCTGTCTGCATGGCGCGCGAGTCGGAGTCCGGCATCCCGATCGATGTGGTCTACGGTCCTGAGCAGCTGGCCGGGTTCAGTCCGGCGGAGAAGCTGGGGCGACCGGGTGAATACCCGTTCACCCGCGGGGTCTACCCAACGATGTACGCGTCCAGGCCGTGGACGATGCGGCAGTACGCCGGCTTCGCGACCGCGGCCGACTCGAACCGGCGCTACCACCAGCTCATCGCCGCCGGCACCACCGGGCTTTCGGTCGCCTTCGACCTGCCCACCCAGATGGGCTACGACTCCGATTCGGAACGGGCACGCGGCGAGGTGGGCAAAGTCGGCGTGGCCATCGACTCGATCGAGGACATGCGGCGCCTGCTGCACGGGATCCCGCTGGACAAGGTCTCGACGTCGATGACGATCAACGCCCCCGCCGCCGTTCTGCTGCTGCTCTACCAGCTCGTCGCCGAGGAGCAGGGGGTCGCCCCGGCCCGCCTCAACGGGACCGTCCAGAACGACATCCTCAAGGAGTACATCGCGCGCGGGACCTACATCTACCCCCCGCAGCCGTCACTGCGGCTAACCGCCGACACCTTCGCCTACTGCCGTGCCGAGATGCCACGGTGGAACACGATCTCGATCTCCGGCTACCACATGGCGGAGGCCGGCGCCACCCCGGTGCAGGAGATCGCCTTCACGCTGGCCAACGCCAAGCAGTACGTCCGGGCTGCGCTCGGTTCCGGCCTGGCCGTGGACGAGTTCGCCCCCCGGCTGTCGTTCTTTTTCGTGGCCCGGTCCACGCTGCTGGAGGAGGTGGCGAAGTTCCGCGCCGCGCGCCGGATCTGGGCGCAGATCATGCGGGAGGAGTTCTGCGCCGCGGATCCCAGGTCGCAGATGCTCCGGTTCCACACCCAGACCGCCGGGGTACAGCTGACGGCGCAGCAGCCGGAGGTGAACATGGTCCGGGTCACCATCCAGGCGCTCGCCGCCGTGCTCGGCGGTACCCAGTCGCTGCACACCAACTCCTATGACGAGGCAATCGGGCTGCCCAGCCAGAAGGCGGCCACGCTGGCGGTGCGGACCCAGCAGGTGATCGCCAACGAGACCGACCTGACGGCCACCGTCGACCCGTTCGCGGGTTCGTACGCGGTGGAATCGATGACCGACGAGATCGAGGCCGCGGCCCGCCAGCTGATCGATCAGGTTGAGGAGGCGGGTGGCGCGGTCGCCGCGATCGAGCGCGGCTTCCAGAAGGCCGAGATCGAGCGGTCGGCCTACCACGTGACCCGGCAGGTGGAGTCGGGCGAGCGCGTGGTGGTCGGCGTGAACAAGTTCCAGGCCGACGAGGAGGAACCGCAGCGGCCGTTGCGGGTGGACCCGGCCATCGAGCGGGAGCAGGCGGAGCTGCTGGCCGAGCTGCGCAGCTCGCGGAACGGTGCCGAGCACAAGCGGCGGCTGGACGACCTGCGGCGTGCGGCCGAGGGAACGCAGAACGTGCTGGTGCCGCTGCGCGAGGCGCTGCGCGCCCGGGCGACCGTCGGCGAGGTCTGCGACGCCCTGCGCGAGGTCTGGGGGGTGTACCAGCCGCCGGATGCGGACTGATCGCTCGCGGGTCTTTATGCCCGGCCTGACCTGCATCACGATAGGAGGAATGGCGGATGGAGGTCACCGGTGGTCATCGACTGGAACTCGTCACGTGGGCCGACGCTGGGCGTGGAGTGGGAATTGCAGCTCATCGACGCGCACACCAGGGCGCTGCGCCAGGACGCCCGCGAGGTGCTCGCGGCGCTCCCTGAGCTGACCGCGGGCAACGGGACCCCCAAGCTTCGCTACGAGCTCATGCAGTCCACGATCGAGCTGGCGACCGGCATCTGCAGCACGGTCGCGGAGGCCAAGGAAGACCTGGCCGGGACGATCGCGCAGCTCCAGCGGGTAACCAGCGCCCGGGACATGCTGCTGACGTGCGCGGGGACGCATCCCTTCAGCAACTGGAGGGACGCGAAGATGGCACCGGTTCAGCGTTATGCCGAACTCGTCGAGCAGATGCAGTGGCTGGTCCGCAGGATCCAGCTTTTCAGCGTCCAGGTTCACGTGGGCCTGGCCGACGGCAGCACGGCAATCCCGATCATCAACGCGCTGTCCAGGTACCTGCCACATTTCCTCGCACTGACCGCATCCAGCCCGTACTGGAACGGGGAGGACACGGGACTGGCATCGATCCGGGCCGTTATCTTCGGTGAGCTGCCCACGGCGGGGCCGCCGCACCGGCTATCGGACTGGAAAGAGTTCGAGGACTACATGGACACGCTGCTGCGCGCCGGGACCATCCGGAGCATCAAGGAAGTGTGGTGGGACATTCGGCCGCACCCGGATTTCGGCACGATCGAGATCCGTATCTGCGACGGTGTCCCCACCCTGCGTGAGATCGGCATGGTAGCGGCGCTCTCGCAGTGCCTGGTGCAGCAGCTCAGCCTCCAGATCGAGCGTGGTTATCAGCTGCCCAGCCCTCCGACTTGGGTCGTTCGGGACAACAAGTGGCGCGCAACGAGGTACGGTCTTGACGCCATAGTGATCACAGATGATTCCGGTGCGACGGCGCCAATGCGCGACGAGCTTTACGAATTGGTTCGCGAACTTGAGCCGATAGCTGACAGACTGGGCTGCGGTTCTGAGCTCGGCGTCGTCTCCGAAGTCCTGGACCAGGGAGCGTCATACGAGCGGCAGCGTGCGGTCACAGCTGACGGCGGCGCGCTGACCGAGGTGGTGGATGCCTTGGTCACCGAGTTCGCGGAGGACCGTTTCTTGTGCCCCGGGGAGGCAGCGCATGCCGGGAGATGATCTGGCGGCGGAGCTCGGCGGGTTTCTCGCCGATCATTCTGCCGAGCTGATCCAGTTCCGGCGTGACCTGCATGCCCATCCGGAGATCGGCTATCACGAGCACCGGACCACCCGGCGGGTGGCGCTCAGGCTGGCCGCCGGCGGCCTGCGGCCGATGATCCTGCCCAAGGGAACCGGGCTCATCGTCGAGATCAGCAGTCCCGGGGCCGCCCCCGATGGGCCGCTCGTGGCACTGCGCGCGGACCTGGACGCGCTGCCCATCAGCGACGAGAAGGCCGTCGCCTACCGGTCCACGGTGCCTAACGCCTGCCATGCGTGCGGACACGACGTGCACACCACGATCCTGCTCGGTGCCGGCCTGTTCCTGGCGGCGCAGGCGGAGGCGGGAGCGCTGCCCGGGCGGGTCCGGCTGATCTTCCAGCCCGCCGAGGAAGTTCCCGGCGGTGCGCTCGACGTGCTGGCCGCGGGGGGCATCGCGGGCGTGGACCGCATCTTCGCGCTGCACTGCGACCCGCGGCTCGAGGTGGGGAAGATCGGGATCCGGTCCGGGCCGATCACGGCCGCCTGCGACAAGATCACCGTCAGGGTCACCGGGCCCGGCGGTCACACCGCCCGCCCGCACCTGACCGCCGACCTGGTGTACGCGCTGGGCAAGATCGTGACCGAGCTGCCGGCCGCGCTGACCCGCCGGGTGGACCCGCGATCCAGCCTCAGCCTGGTCTGGGGCCGGGTAAGCGCGGGCACGGCGGCCAACGCGATCCCGGACGACGGGATCGCCGAGGGAACCGTACGGTGCCTGGACGACGAGGCATGGCAGGCCGCGCCCGAGATGATGAAGGCGCTCATCGACTCGGTCGCCAGCGCCTACGGCGTGCTTGCCGATGTCAGCTACGTGCGGAACGTCCCGCCCACCGTCAACGAGGCGGTCAGCGCCGCGATGCTCACCTCCGCGGCGCGGGAGGCGCTGGGTCCCCAGGCGGTGGCCGGCACGCCGCAGAGCCTCGGCGGCGAAGACTTCGCCTGGTACCTGGAATCGATCCCGGGTGCCCTGGCCAGGCTCGGCACCGGGACACCCGGCGCACCCGAGCTCGACATCCACCAGCCCACATTCGACGTCGACGAACGAGCCATCGACGTCGGGATCAAGGTACAGGTGCACGCGGCGCTCACCGCGTTGCGCGAGGCCGGAGGTACGCCCGCCGTGCCGAGCATGCCCGGTGCCGCGCACGCCTGATCGCGGACGGCTTACAGTAGAGCACGGCAGCGCCCCGGCCCGGGGGCGCCGCACTCGCTTGCCAACCGCGGAGTCCAGCACCGGTGTCATCAGCCCAGCAGCCAGCCGACCAGGCCGGCCAGCCAACCGCCGCCGAGACTGGCCACGCTGGCCCGCCGCCGGCCGCCCAGGCGGGGCCCGCTGCGGCTGAGCAGGCTGGCCCGCCGCCGGCCGCCCAGGCCGGGCCCGCTGCGGCCGGCCAGGCCGGCCCGCCCCGGGTTCCCGCCCAGCCCCGGGCCGCCGGGCCGGGGGGCGTGCGGGCCAAGCCGGATGTGTACCGGTCGCCGGTGGCTCCCGTCGTCTGGTGGGTGTGGGTCGCGTTCGCCGTGGCGAACCTGATTGACCTGGCCGTCCAGGGGCGGGACCACCTCGCGGCGGAGGTCGCCGCGGTCCTGATCCTGGTCACCGGGATCGCCTACGTCACGGCGTTCCGCCCCCGGGTCCTCGCCGACGATGCGGGCATCACGATCAGGAACCCGCTGCGCGATCACTACGTCCCCTGGGACTGCGTGCAGGACATGGAACTGCGTGACTCGCTTGAGGTGCACTGCACCCCCCAGGACGGCGAGCAGAAGAGCAAGACACTGTACGCCTGGGCGGTGCACTCCTCGCGCCGCAGCAGGCTCAAGGCAGAGGCGCGAGCCCGGCGTTCGGCCAAGTCGTCCCGGCAGCCCCCCGCGGCCTACGCCCGGCTGCCCGCCGAGGCCCAGGCCGCGCTGACCAAGAGCGACTCCGAGATCATCATCAGGGCGCTGGGCGAGCGCGCCACCCGTGCGCGCGCGGCCGGGGCCTCAGGCGGCCGGCGCACGGCTCGCTGGGACATGCTGGCCATCGCCGCGCTGGTGCTCCCCGCACTGCTGCTGCTCGTGGTCTCGTTGGTCTGACTCATTCGGGCGGTCAGGAACCGATGGACCGGCACGGCCTGGCCCGCAGCCAGGCGACGTAGTCGGCGGGCGCCGCCGCCTTCTCCGCGGCGCCGGCCACGATGCCGATGTACCGGGCGGCGGGCAGCCCGCCCTCGTATCCGTTCAGCACGTACAGCCAGGCCGCTGCGTCACCTTCGAGGGTCTGCACCCGCACCGTGAGCTTGCGGTAGTAGCCGAGAGTCACGCCGTCCCAGCGGTCGAGCGCCTTCTCGTCGCTTTCCGAGACGTCGTAGAGGACGACGAAGACCCGCTCGGCGTCATCTTCCACGACCGTCGCCAGCGCACCCTCCCAGCCAATTTCCTCGCCGCCGAACGTCAGCCGCCAACCCTCCAGCCAGCCCGTTCCCTGCTGCGGCGAATGCGGGCACCGTCCGGCCATCTGCACGGAATCCATGTTGCTGCCGTACGCGGCGTAGAGAGCCACGGATCACCAGCGTAGGGGTCCGGGCGGCCCCAGGTGGGCCTATGGGCAACACGCCGATGCTCTGCACACGCGCGGCACCAAATACGCCAGAATGAGGCATCGTGAGCCAGCCACGCCCGCGCATCGCGATCATCGGCGGCGGCCCCGGAGGGTACGAGGCTGCCCTGGTCGCCGCCCAGCTCGGCGCCGAGGCCATCGTGGCCGAGACCGACGGTCTCGGCGGCGCCTGCGTACTGACCGACTGCGTCCCGTCCAAGACCCTGATCGAGACCGCCGGCACGATGTCCGCGCTGAACGGCTCGGGCGACCTCGGCATCCGGATCGGTGACGGCCGCGGCCAGCCGCCCGGAGCGGCGGCCGACGGTACGCAGTCCCGCCCGCCGCCCGTCCGGGCCATGGTCGACGCCCCGCGCCTGTACAACCGGGTGAAGGCGCTGGCCAAGGCGCAATCCGCCGATGTCGCGGTCCGCCTCGCGGCCGAGGGCGTCGAGGTTGTCCCCGGAGCCGGGCGGCTGACCGGCCCGCGGACGGTCAGCGTCGGCGACCGGGAGATCACCGCGGACGCCGTGCTCATCGCGACCGGCGCGCGGCCGCGGATAATGCCCGGCGCGGAGCCTGACGGTGAACGGATCCTGAACTGGCGGCAGCTCTATGATCTCGACGAGCTGCCCGAGGAACTGGTGGTGGTGGGCTCGGGAGTGACCGGAGCCGAGTTCGCCAGCGGCTACCAGGCCCTTGGCTCCCAGGTGACGCTGGTTTCCTCGCGCGAGCGGGTGCTTCCGCAGGAGGACGCCGACGCCGCGCTGGTGATCGAGGGTGTGTTCCGGCGCAACGGGATGACCGTGCTCGGCCGGTCCAGGGCGGCGGGAGTGCAGCGGACCGGTGACGGCGTGCTGGTCACGCTGACCGACGGCCGGACGGTGAGCGGGTCGCACTGCCTGCTGACGGTCGGCATGACGCCGGGCACTCGCGGCCTTGGTCTGGAGGAGGCAGGCGTCAGGCTAGACGATCACGGGTTCGTCGAGGTGAACAGGGTGTCGCGCACGTCGGTGCCCGGCGTGTACGCGGCCGGCGACTGCACCGGGGTGCGGATGCTGGCTTCGGTCGCCGCGATGCAGGGACGCATCGCGATGTGGCACGCACTGGGTGAAGCCGTCCAGCCGCTGCGACTCAGCCACGTGGCGGCGACCATCTTCACCGATCCCGAGATCGCCACGGTCGGCGTGTCGCATGCCGCGGTCCTGACCGGAGACGTGCATGCCCGCGTCGTGAAGCTGTCGCTGGCCACGAACGCCCGCGCGAAGATGGCCGGGCTGCGGGACGGCTTCATCAAGCTGTTCGCCCGGCCGGTGACGGGGATCGTGCTCGGCGGCGTGATAGTGGCCTACCGCGCCAGCGAGCTGATCCTGCCGGTGTCGCTGGCCGTGGAGCAGCAGCTCACCGTGGACCAGGTGGCGCACACATTCGCGGTCTATCCGTCGTTGTCCGGGAGCCTGACCGAGGCCGCCCGCCAGCTCATGCAGTCCTCGACCCAAGCCGACTGACCCCGGCTTTCCTCGGCTGGACCCGGCCGGGCCCGCTCATTCGGCTGACCCTGGTCGGCTCACTCGGCTGGGCCCGGCTGGCCCGGCTCACCCCGACGGGGCCTCGCGCCGCCGGGCCGTGACCGCTGACGCCCAGACCGGTCAGTGTGTGGGATGGCCGAGATCGGGGTCGTCGGGCACGGGCAGCCCGTGCTGGCGCAGCCGCGCCGTCCTGATGTCGTCCGCGTACGCGGTGACCGTGAACAGGCTGCCGGCCAGCGCCAGCGCCGGAACCATGATCTTCAGCCAGGGCGGCCCGGGCAGCAGCGCCAGCAGCACGCAGACCGGGATCATCACGGTCAGGTGCCGCAGGATCACCCGCACCCTCCAGCCGGCGTCGGTCAGCTCGTGGCGCACCCATTCGCGATTCTTCTCGGGCAGCCTGAACCCGACCGCAAAGGCCAGCTTCCCCAGCAAGCTGGGATCACCGGGCAGCCTGGTCACCGCTATCTCCGCCGGATTGGATGGGACCTGGACAACTCTAGGCTCGCACACCCTCCATGATCACTGAGACGGGGGACGTCGCGGCCTGGAACGCCCGCGCCGGGCCGGGAATCCCGGTCAGGAAACCTTGCCTGCCGCGACCGGCGTCGAGGGCCTGGGCGGGATCGTCCGTCCGTGTTCCAGGCTGACGGCGAAGGCGTGCGTGCCGTGGTACGGCGCGGGCAGCGCGCCGACCTTGATCGCCGAGGTGGTACCGGCCTTGACGTCAAACGAGCCCACCGCCAGCGGGACAGGCGCGCCGGTAACTTGCCAGAGCACGTAGATCTCGTCAGCGGAGTTCGCCCGCATCGCGCTCGGCTCCATCCACGCCACCCCGTCGTCGATGACGACCTTCGCCGCCGTATGGTTCGTCGTCGCGCTGGTCAGCGTCACCTGTTGGCACGCATGCGGGTGAGCGCACGCCGCCAGCGGCTGCGGCCGTCCGCCCGAGGTAGCGGCGAGGCCTGCCCAGACGCCCCCGACCGCGATCAGCACGGCCGCCGCCGCGGCCACGGCGGGCTTCTGCCACCGCCGTCCTGACGTGCCCCGGCCTGCGCGGCGCCGCAGCGGGACCACCCGGCCGGGGGGCGGCCCGCCCGGGGCGGCGCTGCCCTGATCCGCTGCGATCGCGTCATCCGGGCCGGTCTGGTCACCGGGGGCGGTCCGGTCACCGGGGGCGGTCCGGCCGCCGGGGGCGGTCCGCTCACCGGGGGCAGGCCCGGCGCCCGAGGGCGTTCCAGGCATGCGGGCCGCGCCGGCCGGGGCACGTCAGGACGGCGGTGGCAGAAGCCCGCCGTGGCCGCGGCGGCGGCTGTGCTGATCGCGGTCGGGGGCGTCTGGGCAGGCCTCGCCGCTACCTCGGGCGGACGGCCGCAGCCGCTGGCGGCGTGCGCTCACCCGCATGCGTGCCAACAGGTGACGCTGACCAGCGCGACGACGAACCATACGGC
>DASXLW010000191.1:0-13743 GCA_036496025.1 Streptosporangiaceae bacterium | reverse complement strand
GTGTTCCCGGCCGGGACGACGAACTGCTCGGGTCCGGTGCCCGGCGGCGAGGCCGCCTACACCGAGGTCCAGGACATCGATCTGACCAGGCTCGACGCCGGCCAGGGTCTGCCGGGGCTACCGGGCAGCATCCTGCGGATGACCGGTAACCCGCTACGCGTGATCAACCCCGCGAATCTGCCGGTCAACCCGAAGACCTGCCAGCCGATCTACCCGAACCAGTACCTGAAGGTCAACACGATCTTCAACGTGGCCAGGAGCGCCGGGCTGCGCACGGCCTGGTCCGACAAGCACCCCGCGTACCAGGCGCTGTCGGGGCCGTCCGGAAAGGGCCCGAACGACTACTTCACGCCCGAGATCAACAGCAACGCGATCGGCTACACCACGGGCGACTGGACCACCGACAACAACGCGACCATGCAGTACGACTCCTACAAGGTGCGGGCCGTCATCAACTGGATCCGGGGCTTCGACCACAGTGGCAGGCGCTTCGTGGGCACCCCGGCCATCTTCGGGATGAACTTCCAGACCGTCTCCACCGCGCAGAAACTGCCCGCTTCGGACGGGCTGACCGGCGGGTACCTGCCCGGCGGGAAGGTCCCCGGGCCGCTGCTGATCCGCGCGCTGAACTACATCAACGCTCAGGTCGGCCGGATGGTGACCGCGATCCGGCAGCGGGGCCTGGCCAGCAGCACCGCGATCATCGTCTCCGCCAAGCACGGTCAGTCGCCGACCGATCCGAACGCGCTACGTCGCGTCCCGGACGCGCCGATCATCAGCGCCGTCAACGCCGCGTGGGCGGCCAAGCACCCCAGCAACCCCAACCTCATCATCTTATCCACCGATGACGATGGGATGCTGCTGTGGCTGAGCGACCGCTCGCAGCCCGCGGCGAACTTCGTGAAGAGGTACCTGCTGACGCACCCGGCTTCCGGGAACAACATCAACGACCAGCCGGTCACGGTCTCGTCGTCCGGACTCAGGAAGGTCTACGCCGGCGCCCAGTCGGCGGCCTTCTATGGCGTTCCCCGCAGCGATCCCCGGCACCCCGACGTTACCGGCATCGCCCAGCACGGTGTGGTCTACACCGGCGGCACGGCCAAGATCGCCGAGCATGGCGGGGACGATCCGCAGGATCGCCATGTGCCGATCCTCGTGGCGCTGCCGGGCCAGTCCCAGGGCAGCACCGTCTTTTCCTCGGTCGAGACCACTCAGATTGCCCCGACCATCCTGACTCTGCTCGGCCTCAACCCGAATGACCTGCAGGCCGTGCAGAAGGAGCACACTCAGGTGCTGCCCGGCCTGAGAGGCTAGGCGGGAGCCCGTAGTCCCCGGGTCTGGCCACGGCCGCGGTCGTGGCCAGGCCCCGTGCTAGAAGAGCTGCGGGCACCAGGGCGCAGGATCCCAGGACATGGCGGCCGACAGCGCGGCCAGCGTGCCCCGGCGGCGCTCGGTCACCAGGCCGGCGCCCGCCAGCGAGCCGAGCCGGGTGCCCCCCAGGTAGGCGGCGCCGAGCGCGCTGACATCCAGGGCCAGGTCGGCCGGGCCGGCGTCGGGCTCGCAGACGGCCGCCAGCCCCATTCCGGAACGGGCGGGATCGGCCTCGGCGCCGGTGCTCGCCGTGGCCTCGGTGCGGAGCCGCCACGTGCCCCGGTTCGCCGCCAGGAGCGGATCGCTGACCTCGATGACCACGTCGACCGGGCAGGCGTACCTGCGCTGGGCCAGTGCCCGGGGCACATCCACCAGGCGTACCCAGAGGCCGTCCCCGACGTGCAGCCGGGCCCGGCGGGGGTCGGCCAGCATGTGCAGCACCGGATCGTCGACCGGTTGCATCCCGGCGGTGAACTCGGTGGTCAGGTCCCGGCTGAGCAGGTCGGCCCAGAGAGCCGCGGTCGCGGCCGGATCGGTGGCCATCGTCTCCCTGATGTTCAGCGCGCCGTCGGGCAGGAACGCCTGCCCATCCCACCCCGCCGTCCCGCTGTAGATCGCGTACCCGCGGGGGCCGCTGTCGTCCTCGGCGAGTAGGCACTGCAGCGGATCTCCGTCCACCTGCCCGCCGTGGGCGGTAGCCAGCACCCGGTTCCACCACAGCTCGTCCCGGGCGAACATCCCGGGCCTGGCCGCCAGCATCGCCTCGTACACCTTGGCCAGCTCGGCCCGGACCGACTCGGGGTCGGCGATCCTGACCCGCAGGCCCGGCCCGCCCGCGGGCGCATGCCGGCCCAGCGCGCCTTCACCACGGCCGAAGCTGAAACGCGCACGCCAGGAGGCGGTGCCGTAGCCGTACCGGCCGTAGATCCCCGACTCGGAGGCCCACAGCGCGGCGATGGCCTCGCCCCGGTCCCTGATGTCGGCGAACTGGCGCCGGATCAGGCTGGACAGGATGCCCCGGCGCCGGTACGTCGGCAGAACGGAGATGTACGTCACCCCCGCGACCGGGGCCATCGCGCCGGGCAAGGACAGCCGGAGGCTGTAGATGCCGGAGGTCCCGACCGGGACGTCGCCGTCGAAGGCGACCAGGCTCCGGTCGAACTCGAACTGCCTGAGGATCTCCTCGCGCTGCTTCTCCGGTAGCGGCCGCCCGTGGAAGGCCTGCTGGTCCACCGCGTACAGGGCGTCGAAGTCATCCGGGCCGATCGGCCGGATCGGGTAGGGATCTGCCATGACTGCTTTCCTACCCGGGTTGCGCCGTCGGGGCGACTTCTTTATCCACGGGGATGATCAGGCCCCGGTTAGGTGCCAGAATCACGGCTGGCCGATACAGTGCGGCTCATCATGGTTTCCTCCCCGCGCTTCGGTCCGGTTCGTCTGATCGGCTGGGCGCGCCGGGGCGTGGAGTGGATCCGCGGCATGGTGGCCCGGCAGTTCATCACCGGGAACCGCCGGTTCGCCTTCCTGCTCGCCCTGGTCACGGTGGCCATCGCCGTCGCCGCGGTGCACGTGTCCGTGTCGTGGTTCTCGCCGGGAGTAATGATCCTGCCGATCCTGGCCGGCGGCCTGCTGCTCTGGCCGCGGGCGTTGCTGATCTTGTTCGGCGTGGTCGCGGCAGCACTGATCTACGACACGGTGAAGGACCGGGCCGGTCCCGGCATCATCGCCACGATCGTGGTGACCGCGGTGTTCGCCTACGTGCTTGCGCGCACCAGGGAGAAGCTCGGCATGCAGGTGCTGCGCGGGGACCGGATGCTCATCGAGCTGCGGCGGCGGATCCGTGCCCAGGGCAACCTGCCCGATCTCGGCGACGGCTGGGACTCGGTCTCCGTCCTGCGGCCGGCCGGCGGAGCGTCGTTCGGCGGGGACTTCGTGGTATCGGCCTGCGATGGCAAGACGCTTGAGCTCGCGCTGGTGGACGTCTCCGGCAAGGGCCTGGACGCCGGCACCCGCGCGCTGCTGCTGTCCGGCGCGTTCGGGGGGCTGCTCGGGTCGGTGCCGCGCGAGGAGTTCCTGGCCGCGTGCAATTCCTACCTGCTTCGGGTGGCCGCCTCGGAGGGCTTCGTCACCGCGGTGCACCTCGCACTCGACCTGGCCACGGGCGAGTACGTGATCGCATCCGCCGGGCACCCGCCCGCGGTCCACTTCGACGCGGGCAGCGGCAGCTGGCGGATCGGAAAGGCGCAGGGTGTCGTGCTCGGCGTGATCGCTGACACCAGGTCGAAGCCGGAGCACGGGCTGATGCGGCCGGGCGATGCGCTGATGCTATACACCGACGGGCTGATCGAGGCACCCGGGCGGGACATCGACTCCGGCATCTCCGACCTGCTCGGCGAGGCGGAACGGATGGTCATCACCGGGTTCAAAGCCGGGGTGCCCGCGCTGGTCCAGGCGATGCAGGCCGACACCGCGAGCTCCGACGACTGTGCCCTGGTGCTCATCTGGCGCTCGTGACCGGGCGCCCGCCACTCTGGTGCTCGTGACCGGGTGCCCGCCACCCGGGCCTGCTTTCCGCGGGCTGGCGGCCGGACCCGGCTAGTAAGCTCGGAGCCGCCATCGTTCCGACTGGTACCGGAGGGAAGTCGGCATGGGTATGGCCTCCGGCCGCCGGCCGGCCTGGAACCATCACTCGCATCCTCCCGGGAAGCCGCCGGCCGCCCGGGACCGGGTGTGGTCGATCCTGCACCGGGGCATCGTGGCAGGCACGATTCCCGGCGGGACGCGGCTGGTCCAGGCCCGTATCGCCGAGGAGCTCGGCGTCGGCACCGGCCCGATCCGTGAGGCGCTCAGGGAGCTGGCCGCGGGCGGATTCGTCCGGTTCGACCCGGACGGGGTGGCCGTGGTGCACGAGCTCAGCCGGACGGAGCTGGAGGACCTGTACGAGATCCGCAAGCTGCTCGAGCCGGTCGCGACCGCACGCGCCGCGAAGTTCGCGGGGCGCGAGAGCATACTCAAGGCCGTCGAGCTGCTGGCGGCCATGGAGATCGAGACCGACGGCCAGCGCTGGGCGGAATACAACGACAGCTTCCACAGCGTGATCGAGGAAGCCGGGAGCAGCGCTCGGCTCGTCGCCATACTCAAGAACCTCAGGGATCTGTCCGCGCTCTACGTGGCGCATTCGATCGTCTCCGAGCCGGACCGCGCCGTGAACGGCCGTGCCGAGCACGAGGAGATCTTGAAGGCCATCATCGCCCGCGACCCCCAGGGGGCGGCCGATGCCATGTACAGGCACCTGGACGGGAGGCTGCGCACGCTGCTGACCGTCCACCAGGTCGGGGAGCCGCGCCGGGGAAGCTAGCGCGCAGCGGCGCCGCAGGTCAGCTGCGCCGGGCCGGCCGGGTCAGCCGGTTCCGGTTCCGGTACCTTCGCTACCTTCGTTCCCTGACGGGGCGAGCAGGCGCTCGAGCAGACCCACCTCGGCCGCGTCCAGCTGCTTGGTCACCGGCCGGGTGCTGGAGCGGTCCTGGGCCAGGGCAAGGCTCTGGCGCGCGGCGCGCAGTTGCTCGCGCAGCCTGGCGTTCTCGGCGCTGAGCGTGCCGTGCATCGTCCGGACGCTGGCCAGCTCCTGCTCGAGCCCGGCCACCGTCTGCTCAATCGTGCCATCGTCTGTCCCGGCCGGCGAGCGTTCCTCGGGCGCGGACGCGAGCCGCCGGACCACCTGGACCAGCAGGCGCCGGGCCAGTTCGTCGTAGTCGAAGTCGACCTGGCCGGCCGGGCCGAGGTAACCGTCGCCCTTTTCGCCGGCCAGCGCGGCCGTGGTCCCGCGGGCCGCGCGTCCGGAGCCGGAAGCCGTCCGGGCCGACTTGCGCTCCGTGGCTGCCACCTGAGCCGAGGCCCCCGGGACCGCGGCGATCCGGTAGGTCCGCTTGCCGCGTACCTCCCGCTCGATCAGGCCGGACCGTTCCATCCCGGACAGCAGCTGCGCGAACGCGATGCTGGAGCCGGGATACCCGACCTCGGCGGCGAGCACGGTGCTCGCCATCCCCGCCTCGTCCCTGATCTCTCCCGTCAACGCGAGGTGGGACATGATCCGGTTCCGCGTCCCGACGGCCCGCCGGCGCCTCATTCCGCTCTTCGGATCCGCCACGACAGCACCTCTTCCCACGAAGAATCCCCCGCCGCCCCGCCGGCAATCATTAACCCTCAACAGCTTTGGGAGCGTCAAATCAAGCCAGCTTACCGGCCGGCATTCACATCATAGTGACCGCCGGTACATCAGATTGTCCAGTTCTCCCCGAGTCCGTCACACTCTGAGACGACCAGGGCGGATGCGCGCAGGTCGTCCCGCTGCGGCCAGCGGCGCCCAATCATGGCGCGGCGGCTTATCACCGACGCCCACTGAAATCATCCCGCGGGTCACAGCGCGGGCCGGAATCACCCGCGGGTCTTGCCTTCTGGTGGTTATGCGCCGAGCACCGCGGCCCGGCCGAGCAGGCGATCACCCGCCGCGATGAGCGCGCGGGCCTGCCGCTCGCCCAGGGCGCGACCGTAGAACGCGGCGCCCAGCAGGGCGGACCGCATCTGCGAGGCCAGCGCGTCCCGCGCCTGGCCCAGTCGCTGCAGCTGACCCTCGATCCGGGTGTAGTCGGCATCCCGGGGCGCCTGGCTGGCCAGCGCCCTGGTGGATGCCCGCAGCGTGTCGAGGCCGAAGCTGCCGACGGGCGCCTCGAGCTGGGTGTACACGCGGCTGAGCCGGGTCAGCGTGGTCCCGTCGGCTCGCATCGCGGCGGGCAGGGCGGCGCGGTCGAGCACCTCGCCGAGCACCCTCCCGTCGGGCGCGTAATCGTCGCGCAGTCCGAGCAGCTCCATCATGGTGGGCTGGATGTCGGCGTGATCGGACCACAGGTTGTTGTCGGTGCCGATGTGACTCACGCCGGGACCGACCAGCCCGAGCCAGGTGGTGTTGATCTTCCCAAGGACGTCCCCGTGGTTCCACGCATCTGCGCCCGAGGGCTCGCTGACGCACGAGGCGCCACAGTTGGCCGGGCCGCTGCTCAGCCAGAAGTCCGGGTTGGCGAACATGACGAACGACGGGGTGCGTTTCGGATCTCCGGTAATCATGTGCAGTAGCTTCAGCTCCACCGGGTCGGCCAGGTAGCGGGTGAGCCGCACGGTCCTGCGCGTGGCCAGGTCGAGCGCGGACAGCCGCGCCGTGGCCTGCTCGACCGCCCGCACCTGCCCCGCGGTCCGCGCCGGCTGGCCGTGCACGTAGATCACCGGCGCAGAATCGGCGTTCACGTTGAACGGGGTGGTGATGCCCTTCGCGGCGAGCATGCCGGTCAGATTCCCGTCCACCTCGCCGATTTTCGAGTAGGTGCAGAGGATCTTCACCCCGTTGCAGTTGGCCGGGGACGGCGGGCCGCCGACGAAGTGGTCGCCCTCGTCCGCGGTGATCACGAACAGCGTGTTTGCGCGGGTGATTCCGTGCGCCGCCAGCTCGCGGAAGAACGTGCCGAAAGCGGCGTTCTCCCGGCGGAGCTGATGTTCGTAGGTGGCCGAGCCGGAGCCGAGCCCGGCGCCGGTCGTCCACGAGTCGTGCAGGTCGCTGAGATAGGTGAAGGTCACCGGGATGCCGTGGGTCTGCATGTCCAGGGTGTAGGCGAGCGCGTTCGGGCCGATCATGCCGTCGTAACCGGGGAAGCCGATGTCGCCGCTGGAGTCCTTGATGACCTGGCCGTCGAGGTTGCGCACCGGCCCGGACGGGCTGATCACCGGCTGGATGAACTTGTTCCCGTACAGCGCGTGGAAGCCGTGGTATCCGCCGGGCTCGTCGGGCAGCACGTCCGGACGGCCGCCGCGGGCCGCCGAGCACACCGCGCTGCCGCGGGCGCAGTGCACCGCCAGGCCCATGAAATCGGCCGTCGCCTTGCTCTGCAGCTTGGGGTTCTCCGCCTCCTTCGCCTCGGGCGAGTGCGCGCCGAAAACGTGCGGGACGTCAGGGAGGGTGTTCTCCAGCTCGGTGTTGGCCGCGGCGACCGTGCCGAAGTCGCAGCCCGCGCGGGTATAAGGCACCCAGGGTGCCGGGGGATTCTTGCCGTTCGGGCCGATCATGGTCGTGGTGTGGTCGGCGACAGGCTTGGCGGCCAACCCGGTGTCGTAGTCGACGACCGGGTCGGTCCAGTAGGCGAACGACCCCGCCGTGTCGGTGCTGCCGTCCGGCTTGTAGTAGTTGTACTCGTTCGCGATCGGGATGCCGTGCTCGCCGCCGTACAGGCCGGTCTCGGAGGTCACGATGTCGTCGGCGGTGTGCGCGATGAGCGGCGTGTGCTCGTGGCTGATCAGCGTCCCCTGGCCGGTGATGAAGTGCAGCAGGTTCGGCATCTGCTGCAGGTCGCTCGGCACATTCGGGTCATCGCGGGTGTAATGGACGTTGTCGAACTGGAGGTAGATCACGTGCTTGACCGCGCGGCCCGCGTGGCCGCCGAGCACGCAGCCCGCCGCGGCCGGCTGCGCGGAGGCGGTCTGGGTGCGCGCCGCGAAGGAAGCACCGGGGGCCATCCCGTTGAGCCCGAGCGCGGCCGCGACGAGGATCCCGCCGCTCCCGGCCAGCCTGGCGAACCGCATAATGCCCTCCCGGTCGGATACCAGTCCGCGCACGGTCTCAGCGAACCCGGCCGCTTCGCGGGGCTATCTCTGACGAGAAGCTAACCGAACACTGCCGAGCCGATCTGAACGCCCGGTGACGCGGGGGCAAAAGCGGCGGCAAAAGATGCGCGTCCGATCCGCGGCGGCGCCCGCCTGCGCTAGCGAGTCGGGGGAAGGACGCCAGCATGAGCGCTGCGCACTGTCAGTACCTTGTCACTATCTTGTTATCACCTTGCGCCCCGGACCACGCGCCGTGCTCAGCGAAGCCTGGCAGGAGCGCCCGCTCCCCGGCCGGACCCGGGCCCAATTATCACATTCGGCGAACTCGCCGCAAATGGTTTGCCTTGATTGCCCCCCAGGGGGCCCAATTCGCCATTCCGGCACGCGTGGCCACCCGGCAGTCTCGTGTGTTAACCTCGCAGTCGATGAACCGGCCTAACGCCGCTTCTGTACAGTTATCGGCATACATGGGCATGTACCATCGCCGGACTCCGGGCCTGGCCAGCACGCTGGCGCGGACCCGAAACGACACGAGCGTCATGTGACACCAGCGTCATTTATGTCAGCCTGGTATGACGGAAAACGACGTGTATGTCACGTGACACGGACGTCATTATTTGCATTTCTTTGGGAGTTGTGCAGAAATAGACAGCGTGACGCGCGGCGTGACGCCACTCAGCCATGGGCGCGGTCCCCACAGCAAGTCCGGCGCAAACCTGCCCGGTCCGCTGCGATCACCGGGGACCGACTTCAGCCCTGCGTCCGAGCATGCCCGCGGCGGCCAGGGTGACGCCCGGACCGCCGTCATCACGGCCGGTGCTGCCGCCCAGGCGACCGCGGAGAATTTCCCGGTCGCGCTGCGAGCGCTGCCCGCGCGTTACCGGCGGCACCTGATGGCCGTGTACCGGTTCGCCCGGACGGTGGATGACATCGGCGACGCGGCGCTGCCCGTCACGGCCGCCGCGGTCGCCCGGCCGGCCGACGGCCCCCAGCGCCCGGATGAGGAGTCTCCCCGGGATAAGGAGTCGGCGGAACGGCTGCGGCTGCTGGACGAGCTCGACGACGACCTCGGCCGCCTGTACCGCGGCCGGGCTCCGCGGCTCGAGGTCATCGGCCAGCTCGCCGCGACGGTGGCCGAATGCGACCTGCCCAGCCAGCCGCTGCGCGACCTGATTCAGGCGAACCGGCAGGACCAGCTGGTCGGCCGCTATCAGACCTTCGATGACCTGGTCGGCTACTGCGAGCTATCCGCGAACCCGGTGGGCCGGATCGTGCTGTACGTCTTCGGTGCCTACACGCCCCGCCGGGCCGCGCTCTCCGACCACGTCTGCACCGCGTTGCAGCTCGCAGAGCACTGGCAGGACGTGGCCGAGGACCTGCGGGCCGACCGGATCTACCTGCCGGCCGAAGACCTCGAGCGGTTCGGCTGCACGCCGCGGGACCTGGCCGAGCCGGCCGCCGGCCCCGGCGTCCGCGCGCTGATGTCGTTCCAGGTCGCGCGCGCGTCCGCGCTGCTGTCGGCCGGCTCGCCGCTGATCGCCACGCTGCGCGGCGCGGCGCGGCTGGCGGTGGCCGGCTACGTGGCCGGCGGCCGGGCCGCGCTGGCCGCGATCGAAAACGCCCGTTACGACGTTCTCGCGGCCACCCCGCGCCCGGCCAAGCGGCGGCTGGCGGCCGAGCTGGCCCGCGCCTACGCGAGGGGGAGGTGACCGGCGGCATGGACGTGGCCACCGCGTACCGGCACTGCGAGGAGATCACCTCGACGCAGGCCCGCAACTTCTCCTACGGCATCAAGCTGCTGCCGCCGGCCAAGCGGCGCGCGCTGTCGGCCGTCTACGCGTTCGCCCGCCGGATCGACGACATCGGCGACGGCACCCTGCCCGCCGCCGACAAGCTCACCGCGCTGGCCGAGGCCCGGACCGCCGTGCAGGGGCTGGCCGGAGGCCGGCCGCCGGGCGAGGACCCGGTGCTCATCGCGCTGGACGACGCGGCTCGCCGGTTCCCGATCCCGGTTCAGGCCTTCGGCGAGATCGTCGACGGCTGCGTCGCGGACGTCCGCGGCACCAGCTACGCCACCTTCGACGAGTTGCTGCACTACTGCCGGTGCGTCGCGGGCTCGGTCGGCCGGCTCTCGCTCGGCGTGTTCGGCGCCCCCGACCAGGACGAGGCGGCACCGCTGGCCGACGCGCTCGGCGTGGCGCTCCAGCTCACCAACATCCTGCGGGACATCCGCGAGGACTACCAGAACGGCCGCGTCTACCTGCCGTCGGAGGATCTCGGCCGGTTCGGCTGCAGCCCCGGCGACCTCGACCGGTCGGCCGCCTCCGGGCCGCTGGCCGGGCTGGTCGGGTACGAGGCCGAGCGCGCGCGCAGCTGGTACGCGACCGGCACGCGGCTGCTGCCGATGCTGGACCGGCGCAGTGCGGCGTCGGCCGGGGCGATGGCCGGCATCTACCGGCGGCTGCTCGAGCGGATCGCCGCGGCCCCGGCCGAGGTGTTCCGGGGCAGGCTCTCGCTGTCCACCGGCGAGAAGGTCGCGGTGGCGGTCCGGTCGCTCGCCGGGACCGTGGTACGGACCAGCCCACGCACCGCGCCCCGGGTCCCGGGGGAGGCAGCATGACCGGCTCGCACCGGATTGTGGTCGTGGGCGGCGGGCTGGCCGGCATCACCGCCGCCATCGCGCTGCGCGAGAGCGGGGCCGACGTCACCCTGCTCGAGGCCAGGCCGCGGCTGGGGGGCGCGACCTGCTCCTTCACCCGCGACGGCCTGGTGGTGGACAACGGCCAGCACGTCTTCCTGCGCTGCTGCTCGGCGTATCGCGGCCTGCTCGCCCGGCTGGGCATGACCGGCGCGGTCAGGCTGCAGGACCGGTTCGACGTGACCGTGCTGCGGCCCGACCCCGCGACCGCCCAGCCGCGCCGCGCCCGGCTGCGCCGGACAAACCTGCCCGGCCCGCTGCACATGGGGCTCGCCCTGTCCGGCTATTCGCTGCTTTCTTATCCCGAACGGCTCCGGGTGGCACGTGCCGCCCTGGCCATGAAGCGCCTCGACCCGGCCGACCCGGCGCTGGACCGGCAGCGGCTCGGCGACTGGCTGGGCGGTCATGGCCAGAGCGAGCGATCCCGCCGCGCGCTGTGGGATCTGTTCACCGTGTCCGCGCTGAACGTCGCGGGTGACGACGCCAACCTGGCCCTCGCCGCGACCGTGGTGAAGACCGCGCTGCTCGGCGCCAGGGACGCGGCCGATATCGGCGTGCCGGCCGTACCGCTCGGCGACCTGCACGGCCAGGCGGCGGCAAGCCTGCTGCAGCGGCTGGGTGCGCAGGTCCGGCTGGGCGCGAAGGTGTCGGCGATCGAGGTCGCCCGGGACAGGCTGCCCGGGATAGGCCGCGCGTTCACCGTCCGGCTGAGCCGCCAGGCGCCGGCGGAGCCGGTGCCCGCGGCGATAGAGGCCGACGGCGTGGTGGTCGCGGTGCCGCCGGAGCAGGCAGCGCGGCTGCTGCCCCGGGCCGCCGGCGTCCCGGCCGCCGCCTGGTCCGGCCTGGGGTCCTCGCCCATACTCAACGTGCATGCGGTGTATGACCGGCCGGTGCTGCGGCTGCCGTTCGTCGCCGCCACCGATTCCCCGGTGCAGTGGGTGTTCGACCGGACCGAGCAGTCCGGGCTGGCCCGGGACAAGACCCGGGCGGGCGGGCAGTACCTCGCGGTGTCGGTCTCGGCGGCCGACGAGACGGTGGATGTGCCGGCCGCGCGGCTGCGCGAGACCTTCCTGCCCGCACTGGCCGAGCTGTTGCCGGACGCCCGCACCGCGCGGGTGACCGATTTCTTCGTCACCAGAGAACGACGCGCCACGTTCCGCCAGGTGCCCGGGTGCGAGCGGTTGCGGCCACCGGCCGCTACCGCGCTGCCCGGCCTGAGGGTGGCCGGGGCGTGGACCGATACAGGATGGCCCGACACGATGGAGGGAGCCGTGCGAAGCGGACTCAATGCGGCGCGGGAGCTACGCCGGGCACTGGCTGTGCCCAGCCGGACTCCGGCAACGCAAGCCGTGCCACAGCCAGCTGGTGTCTGCGATGCCTCCGGAGCGGACGCGTGACCGCCGTGATGCCCGAGGGCGTGGCGATCGCCCGCGATCTCGTCGGGCCGGCGCTGGCCGCCTCGCTCGACCGGCTGACCCCCGAGGTGCGGGCGGTGGCCGCCTATCACCTCGGCATGATCGACCCCGACGGGCGCCCGTCGGGGTCCGGCGGCAAGGCGCTGCGGCCGGCCCTCGCGCTGCTGTCCGCCCGGGCGGCCGGCGCGCCGCCGCGCCGGGGCGTGCCCGCTGCGGTCGCCGTCGAGCTCGTGCACAACTTCTCGCTGCTGCACGACGACATCATGGACGGCGACACTGAGCGCAGGCACCGGCCGACGGCGTGGAAGGTCTACGGTGTCGGCCCGGCCATCCTGGCCGGCGACGCCCTGCTCTCGCTGGCGCAGGACATCCTGCTCGAGGAGTCCGGCCCGCAGGGTGCCTGGTCGGCCCGCTGCCTGTCCGCGGCGGTGCAGCGGCTGATCGCGGGACAGGGCGCGGACCTGGCCTTCGAGCGCCGCGACGACGTCACGCTGGGCGAGTGCCTGACCATGGCCGGCGACAAGACCGCCGCGCTGATGGCGTGCTCGTGCAGCATCGGCGCGGTCTACCTCGGCGCTCCGCCCGCGCTGGCCATGGGCCTGGCCGCGTTCGGCGCGCACGCGGGGCTGGCCTTCCAGCTGACCGACGACCTGCTCGGCATCTGGGGCGCACCGGAGATCACCGGCAAGCCGGTGCGCTCCGACCTGCGGACCAGGAAGAAGTCGCTGCCCGTGGTGGCCGCGCTGACCAGCGACACCGATCAGGGCCGCCAGCTCGGCGAGCTGCTCGCCCGGCCCGATCCGCTCACCGAGGAGGACCTGGTCCTCGCGGCCAAGCTGGTCGAGGAGGCGGACGGCAAGCGCTGGGCCGAAGCCGAGGCGGACACCCAGCTGGCCGAGGCCGAACGCTGCCTGGCCGAGACCGATATACCGGACGACGTGCGCGCGGAGTTTTCCGCGATCGCTCAGTTCATCACCACCAGGCAGAGCTGAGACGTTCCGATGACGCTGACTCACTCCGGACCGCAGGCCGCCCCCCTGCACGCTGCCCGGCTGACGCTGGATCGCGCCTGCGAGCACCTCGCCAGCCTGCAGCACGAGCCCGGCTGGTGGCAGGGTGAGCTCGAGACCAACGTCACCATGGACGCCGAGGACCTGCTGCTCCGTCAGTTCCTCGGCGTCAGGACGGAGGCCGACACCGCCGCGGCGGCCCGCTGGATCCGGTCCAAGCAGCGCGCGGACGGCACCTGGGCCAACTTCCACGGCGGGCCGGGGGACCTGTCGACCACGGTCGAGGCGTACGTGGCGCTGCGACTGGCCGACGACGCGCCGGACGAGCCGCACATGGAGACGGCGGCCCGCTGGATCCGCGCCCAGGGCGGGATCGAGGCCACCCGGGTGTTCACCCGGATCTGGCTGGCGATGTTCGGGCAGTGGTCCTGGGACGATCTGCCGGTCATCCCGCCCGAGCTGATCTACCTGCCGGCCTGGTTCCCGCTGAACGTGTACGACTGGGCGTGCTGGGCCCGGCAGACCATCGTCCCGCTGGCCGTGGTCGCGTCATTCCGTCCCTCGCGGCCGTTGGGTTTCTCCCTGGACGAGCTGTTCATCGGCG
>DASXLW010000190.1:0-2288 GCA_036496025.1 Streptosporangiaceae bacterium | reverse complement strand
GATCTGCGTCCCGATGCTCTCCCCCGGACCGTGGATGTCAGCCAGCACGACCTGTCCCGGTTGCGTCGGCCAGTGACCCGAGGTCAGCGTGAGGTCGTCGACCGGACCGCCCGGCGACGCGCGGCCGGCCACCGTCAGCTGCGTCTGGAAGACACAGCCGCCGGGACAGCCGCCCTGGCCGGGCGGCGGGGTCACGGGGATGCCGGCGGTGACCGTCGTCTCGGGGAACGGCCCGGCCGCCGCCGTTATCCCGGGCAGCCGGGCGGTGGCGGCCAGCTGAGCGGGCGAGGCCTTGCTCGTCGCCGTCACCTCCGAGCCGTGCTGGGCGGCGAATGCGTGATCAAACGGGGCGTTCGAGTCGACCAGCAGGCCCAGGGCCAGCGTCGAGGCCGCGGTCGAGACCAGCAAGACCAGGCCGATCACCATGGTCTGCACCCGCCGGCCGGACAGCCCGCCGCGCGCGGCCCGGGCGGCCGGGATAGCCTTCATCGCCGCGCCCCTGTGGCGGCGTCGCTGGCCACCCGGCCGTCGACGATCTCGATGACCCGGCGCGCGTAGCGGGCGGCCAGGTCGGGGTTGTGCGTGACCAGGATCAGGGTCTGCCCGGAGGAGTTGAGGTCGAGCAGCAGTTCGCCGATCTCCTCGCCGGTCGCGGTGTCCAGGGCCCCGGTCGGCTCGTCGGCCAGTAGCAGCGCGGGCCGGTTGACCAGCGCCCGGGCGATGGCCACCCGCTGCCGTTCCCCGCCGGACAGCCGGGCCGGGTAGGCGTTGCGGTGCTGCCCGATCCGCAGCGCGGTCAGCAACTCATCGGCCCGGGCCCGCGCCTTCGGTGTGGGCATCCCGGCCAGCTGGGCCGGCAGCAGCACGTTGTCCAGCACGGTCATGTCGTCGAGCAGGTTGAAGAACTGGAAGATCATCCCGACCTGGCGCCGCCGGAACCGGGCCAGCCCGGTCTCGCTGAGCTTGTCAACACGCTCGCCGCCGACGGTTACCTCGCCACCGGTCGGCCGGTCCAGGCCGGCGATCAGGTTGAGCAGCGTCGATTTCCCGCTGCCGGAAGGTCCCATCACCGCGACGGATTCGCCAGGGCTGACTTCCATGGTGACGTGCGCCACCGCGGGCGCGCCGTCGTTGTCATACGTCTTGGTCACGTCACTGAGCTGCACGAGAGCATCCATGACCGGACCGTACGGTCACGCCCGCCGTGGCCACGTCGGCCGCCGGGCGCATCTCCGGTACCGCATTCGGCTGACGTGAAGGCGCCCTCATCCACGGGATGTAGGCAAGTAGGCCGAACGAACGATGGTATCCGCGCTTATCTGGACGACAATGGGCACGTGGCGGCAGGACAAACGGGACGGCGGCTGATCTCGCCGCGCCGCCTGGCCGCCTTCCTCAGGCAGAGGGAACCACGGCCGGTCCCGTCCCGGGCCGCACGGCGCGTCGACGTGGCCATCGCCGCCGTGGCCACGATCGCCGCCGTGGCGGTGGCGATCGAGCAGTTCCGCAGTGTCAACGGCACGATCGGCATCTTCGTCGTGCACGGAGCAATACGCGTGGAACCGGGGTTCCCCCCGCAGGGCCCTTTTGGCGCGCTGTCGCCATGGGCACTGCTGGGCGTGGTGCTGACCACGGCACCGCTGGCGTTCCGGCGGACGTACCCGATCACCGCCTTCTGCGTGATCCTGGCCGCCGTCATCGCCACCAGCGGGAGTACCCACACTACGATCACGTTCGCGGCCGTGATCTTCGCCGCGTACAGCGCGGTCGCCTACAGCCCGTTCCGCCGGCTGGCCTTGGTCGGCGTGCTGGTCGCGGCGATCACCGTGACGGCGGCCTACCCGGACACCGCGCCTCCGGTACCGGCGCGCTTCGGCGCGCTGCTGGTGCTGCTGCCGACGGTGGCGGTCGGGATCGCGATCCGTACGTGGCGCGGCCGGGCCGGCGAGTCCGCCGAGCGCCTGCGGCGGGCACAGCAGGAGCACGAGGCGGAGACCCGCCACGCCGTCCAGGAGGAGCGGGCCCGGATCGCCAGCGAGATGCACGACGTGGTGACGCACAACGTGAGCGTCATGGTGGTGCAGGCCGGCGCGGCCCGGCGGGTGCTGGACAGCTCGCCTGGCGACGCCCGCGAGGCGCTGCTGGCTGTCGAGGCCAGCGGGCGTACCGCCATGACCGAGCTCCGGAACCTGCTGGGGCTGCTGGCCCCGTCCGGGGAGGATGGGCCTGGAGCCGCCGAGGTGGCCGTCCCGGGCGGGACGACCGGAGCGGCCGGTTCTCCGGTCCCG
>DASXLW010000189.1:0-6362 GCA_036496025.1 Streptosporangiaceae bacterium | reverse complement strand
AACGGCGAACTGGCCGACCTGCTGACCGGCCGCCCGGGCTCGGAACGGATCTTGCTGGCGCTGGAAGACGCGAACGCGTTCGTCGTCTCACTTAACCCCGGGCGCACGTGGTTTCGCTATCTCCACCTGTTCGCGGATCTGCTGCGGCTGGAGGTGCGCCGAAGGCTGCCTGAAGAAGCGCCGGTGTTGCACCGGCGGGCCGCCGAGTGGTTCACCGTACACGGCCAGGTGGCCGAGGCCATCCGGCACACCCAGGCGGCCTGCGACTGGCCGGAGGCGGCACGGCTGCTCACCGACCACTCGTTCAGCCTGACCCTCGACGGGCAGGCGCAGACCATGCAGGCGCTGGTGCGGGCTTTCCCGCCGGGCGCGGATCACCCCGAGCTGGCCCTGGTGCGTGCCGCGGGTGACCTGGTCCAGGGACGCCTGGACGAGGCGGCCGCGCACCTGGCGGTGGCCGAGGCGTACACCGAGGCGGCGCCGCCGGATCGCCGGCTCCGCCTGGGGGTGGCGGTCGCCTTGCTGCAGCTGTGGCTGGCCCGGCGGCGCGGTGACCTGGCCGGCGTCGTCGAGCAGGCCCGGTTCCTGGCCTCCCCGGTCACCGGGCCGTCCGACGAGGACATCGCGCTGGGCAGCGACCTGCGCGCGGTGGCGCTGGTGAGCCTGGGGGCCGCCGAGGCGTGGGCGCTCGGGCTGCCGGACGCTGAACGCCATCTCCGGGAAGGCGCCGACCTGGCCCGGGAGATCGGCCGACCGTACCTGGAGGTCTCCGCCCTCGCCCAGCTCGGGTTCGCGTCTATCTTCCATGGTGCTGCCCTGCCGAAAACCCGTTCGTTCGCCATGACCCAATTGCGCTGCCGGGAGGCGATCGCGCTCGCCGAGCGGCACGGCTGGGGCGCGGAACCGGTGATCGCACCCGCGCTGATGACGCTGGCCGGCACGATGGTGTTTTTGGGTGAGTTCGACGAGAGCGAGCGGTGGCTGCGGCGCACCGAACGGGCCCTGCAGACAGATACCGGGCCGGACATCAGGCTGCTGCTGCACCAGACGGCCGGGATGCTGCACGCCAGCCGCGGCCGCCACCGCGAGGCGCTCGAGGAGTTCGGCACGGCCGAATACCTGGCATCGCGGCTGGAGGGATCGCAGGCGCTGGAGAGCCAGGTGACCGGCTGGCTGCTGGCCACGCAGGCCCGCCTCGGGATGACCGGCGAGGCCCGGGCGTCGCTCGCGGCGCTCGATGAGGAGCGGGCCGGCTCCGGTGAGATCCGTAACGCGCTCGCGGTGATCTGCCTCGCGGAAGGCGATCCGGTCGCGGCCCTGGCCGCGGTGGCCGATGTTCTGGATGGCACGGCACCGGTGCTCGGGTACGTCACGGTCGTGGAGGCGCACCTGCTGGCCGGGCTCGCTCACCGTGAGCTCGGTGACCAGCGCGCCGCGAACCAGGCGGCCGAACGGGCGCTGGCCCTGGCCGAATCTGACCGGCTGGTGCTGCCGTTCGCGATGACCGGCTCGGCCGGGCTGCTGGAGGCGCTGCCGCGGCACCAGACAGCGCACGCCGCGCTGCTCGCCGACATCCTCGACGTCCTGCACGGCTCATCTCCGGCGGTCCGGGGGCAGTCCGCGCTGCCGCCGGCGGAGGAGCTCAGCCCGGGCGAGCTGCGGGTGCTGCGGTACCTGCCGACGAACCTGTCCCGGCCCGAGATCGCCGGCGAGCTGTCCGTCTCGCTGAACACCGTCAGCACGCACCTGCGCAGCATCTACGCCAAGCTCAGTGTCCGTGACCGGTCCTCGGCTGTGCGGCGCGCCCGGGAACTGGGGCTGCTCGCGGGCGGTCGGCCGCGCTAGCCCCCGGCGGTCACCGGATCCCGGTGATGCGGACTCACCTGCCCGTCCGTGATCGTGGCGTCATGGACCCGGCACCCGCCCCGTACCTGATCCGGATCAACGGGCACCTCGGCGCCACCGTGCTGTCCGCGTTCCCGGCGCTGGCGCCGCAGCAACACGGCACGCACACGGTGCTCACCGGCCTGCTGGACTCGTCGGCGCTGTACGGCGTGCTGGCCGAGATCGAGGCGCTCGGCCTGGACCTGCTCGAGATCCGAAAACTCGCCCAGGACCGCAAATCATCAGATTCAGGTGACAGCTGGTCACCGTGACGGACACTACCGTCGAAGGCACCCGGGCCGAAAGAAGGAACACCTCCATGGTCAAGTCACCCACCTCAACCGACGTCGTGCGCTTTCGCCCGGCCCGGCACCCGGCGATCCGGTCGTACGAACCGGGCGAGAACGGGTACTGGGGCTACGTCGACCAGTTCGCGTTCGAACTCGGAGCTGCCCTGGCGGTACCGTCGCACTCATGAGCGATCGGATCACCCCCATGTCGATGTTCGACTACGACGCCCGCCCGGTCACGCCAGGCGTGGTCCTGGTCGGTACGCGAGCCTCCCGCGGCGCGTACGCGATCCGCGACTTCCTCACCCGCAACGGTTACCCGTTCGAGTGGGTCGATGCCGAACAGCCGGACGCGGTGGCCGCGGTGCTGGGAGCACCCGACCTCGAGCCGTCGGCTTTGCCGCTGTGTATCCTGCCGGACGGGTCGCGGCTGGCCGCTGCGACCGTTGAACAGATCGCTGCCGGCCTGGGCATGATCGCCGCCCCATCGCTGGCGGAATATGACCTGGTGATCGTGGGGGCGGGGCCGGCCGGACTGGCCGCCGCCGTGAACGCGGCGTCGGAGGGCCTGCGCACCGTGGTCGTGGAGGCGGTGGCGCCTGGGGGCCAGGCGGGCACCACCTCGATGATCCAGAATCTCCTGGGTTTCCCCGATGGAATCAGCGGCAGCGAGCTGGCCACGCGCGCGGTGGTGCAGGCGCGCCGGTTCGGCGCCGAATTGCTGCTCGCGCGGCCTCTAGCCGACGTTTCGGCCGACGGGCCCGGGTATGTCGCGCGGCTGTCGGACGGCACCCTGGTGCGCGGGGGCTCGCTGCTGTTTGCCAGCGGGGTGGACTGGCGCCGCCTAGACGTGCCCGGGATCGACGACCTGCTGGGTGCGGGTGTGTATTACGGGGCCGGTCCGAGCGAGGCGCTGGCGTGCACCGGTTCCCAGGTCGTGGTGGTCGGTGGCGGCAACTCCGCGGGCCAGGCGGTGGTCCGGTTCTCCCGGTACGCGCAGCAGGTCACGCTGCTGGTCCGCGGGCGCGACCTCGGCGCGTCGATGTCGCAGTACCTCATCGATCACCTGTCGGCGATCCCGAACGTTGAGGTGCGAGTGCGCACGCAGGTGGCGGGCCTGGAGGCCGATGACCGCCTCCGCGGGATCATCGTGCGTTCCGGGGACGGCAGCGAACCGGTGCAGATGCCGGCGGATGCCTTGTTCATATGCATCGGCGGCAACCCCCGCACCGACGGCGCCGCAGGGATCGGGCTGGCCACCAACGCTGCCGGCTATCTGGTGACCGGCCCCGATGGCGCCGGTGACCGGGACGGCAGCTGGCCACTGCCCCGGGAACCGCTGCCACTGGAGACCAACCGGCCCGGCGTGTTCGCCGCCGGGGACGTGCGCTGCGGGTCGGTCAAACGCTGCGCAGCAGCCATCGGGGAGGGATCAATGGCGGTGGCGCTCGTCCACCGGCGGCTGGCGGAGGTGAACGGTGGCTGACCGGCCGGCCGTGGCGGCCCCGGAGGTCGCGGTGTCGGCCGAGTTCGCCGGGCTCGCCTCCGCCGAGCGGATCGCCACGGCCGCGGCGGCGCTGCACCGCAATGGCATCGATTCGCACGTTACCGGCTCCGGAGCCGAAGCGCGGCGCCTGGTCAGCTCCCTGCTCCCCGACGGTGCCGAGGTGTACAACAACACCTCCCAGACGCTCGAGGCCATCGGCGTAGCCGACGACATCGAACGGTCCGGCCGCTACCAGCCGCTCCGGTTGCGGCTGTACCGGATGGATCGGGAAATGCAGCGGCGCGAGATGCGCACCCTGTCCGCCTCGCCCGAGTACGTCGTCGGCAGCGTGCACGCGCTGACCGAAGCCGGGTCGCTGCTCATCGCCTCGGCCAGCGGCAGCCAGCTGGGCCCGCTGGTGTCGGGCGCGGGACACGTGATCCTCGTCGTCGGGGCCCAGAAGATCGTCAGCGACGTTCCCACCGGGACGCGGCGCATTTACGAGTACTGCTTCCCGCTCGAGGACGCCCGGGCCCGGCGGGCCTACGGAGTGCCCAGCGGGGTGAACAACATCCTCATCATCAACAACGTGGTCACCCCCGGCCGGGTCACCGCGATCATCGTCAACGAGCGCCTCGGCTTCTGATCACTGTGACGCGGCCAGCGCCGCCAGCAGGGTGGGCGGGTCGTAGCCGCGGCGGTGAACGACGCCGTCGATGAACAGGGTGGGGGTGCCGAGCACCTGGCCCGAGGCCAGGCCGCTGTCCACATCGCGCTGGATCCGCTCCAGCACCGCCGTGCTGGCCCGGTCGCGCTCGAAGTCCTCGACATCCAGCCCGAGCTGGACGGCGTACCGGCGCAGGTCGCCGTCTTCGAGCGCTTTCTGCCGGTGGAACAGCAGCTCGTGCATGTCCCAGAACCGGGCCTGCACGGCGGCCGCCTCGGCCGCTCCGGCGGCGGCGAGGGCGTGCGGGTGGATGCCGGTCAAGGGGAAATGCCGGAACGCGAACCGCAAGTTCCCGCCGAGCTGCTGTTCGACCAGCTCGATCGCGTGGAAGGCCTGACGCGAGTACGGGCACTCGTAGTCGCCGTACTCGATGAGCAGGCGGCCGGCGGGCGAACCCCGGACGTGATCGACCTTCTCGTCCAGCGGCGCCAGGGTCAGCTGGCGATCGTCCGGTCTTGCGTCGGGGGTCATGGCTCACAAACCTCCCGGTGGGTAAGCGCAGATCAGGCTCGCTCAGCGGCTTAGAAGCCGACCGGCTGGCGGATGAAGACGATGTGGATGCGTCCGGGCAGTTCCTGGTGGATCTCCAGGATCTTCGCGACCTGGCTGTGCTGCCCGTAGGCCGCCTGCGCGCGGGCGTCTTCCAGCGGCAGGCTGTGCTGGTAGATGCGGTCATGCGCCGCTGCCAGCGAAGGCACGAGCTTCTGCGCGCCAACCACGAAGATCACGTTGGCCGCGCCCCAGGCGTAGGAAGCCAGTTGGCTGCCCGACGCCGAGGCGATGACCAGGGTGCCGTCCCGGGTGACCGCGTGCACGCTGCCCAGCGCGTAGTCCGGCTGGCCGCCGATCGCTTTCATTTCCTGCGCCTGGGTGGCGAAGTCGAGCGCGAACATCTTGTTCCGCGCCGACTCCCACCGGCCGCCGCCATCGTTGATCGCGTCCGCGATCCCCGCCTCGGCCAGCGTCACCGAGGCATTGGTCATCACCGACGAGCCCTCCGGTATGCGGGCCAGCACCGCCTCCCGCGCGGCATCGAGATCACCGGCGACCTCGACGCTGAACCCGTGCTCCTCCAGCGACACCACAGTCGCCCGCAGGGTGTTCTCATCCGGCAGCGTGGTAAATCGGTCAGGGACGGCAGTTGTGCTCATTTGCTGGTCCTCCTTGATGCAGCTAACTGGCTGATCGAGTGCCCCGAAGGTATTGGGCATCAAGGTGAGCGGCTGTCACCTGGTTCCGGTGATTTCGCCCGGCCAGCAGCCGCGGCCGCCGGATTGGGCGCCCCGGGGGCGAGGGTCGTCCTGGCGGCCGCGAGCGCCCACCTGATCAGCTGGCCGGCATGGCCGAAGTCGGTGGGCGGGATGTGCCCGGGGTTGACGGCGGGCAGCACGATCAGCTCGGCGGACGGGCCGTAGCGGGCGAGATCACCTTGGAGACGGATATTGGTGAGCACAGTGACCGCATGCACCGCGGCGGCGAGCGCGCCCCGGGGCGCGCGCGGCAGGCCGCGGTCGCCCGGGTTCTGGGTGGGGAGCACGTAGATGCGCCGGGCGCCGAGCGCGACGGCGTGCGAGACCGGGGTGTTGTCGGCGATCCCGCCATCGGCGAGGAGCCGGCCACGCCAGCGGACGGGTGGCAGTACGCCGGGGATGGCCGCGGCGGCGAGCACGGCCTCGGCGAGCGGGCCGTCGGATAGGCGCGCTTCGGTCCCGGTCAGGAGGTCGAAGGCGACCAGGTGCAGGGGGATGGCCGCCTGCTCCAGGCGGTCAAATTGCAAATGCCGCGCGGCGAGCCGGCGCAGTGCCCGGTCGGGGATCAAGTGGTCGCGCCGCCCGGCCAGGCCGCTGATGAGCGTGGCCGGGCGCAGCGGGAGGGTGTCGCTGCGGCGCAGTCCGCGCCACACGGCGGCCAGTTCTTCGGCGGTGGCGACGGTGGCGGGCCGGGAGGCGAGGAACGCCGCGTTCAGGGCCCCGAC
>DASXLW010000188.1:0-8514 GCA_036496025.1 Streptosporangiaceae bacterium | reverse complement strand
CAGGGCAGCAGGCCTGCCCGTGGCGGTGGGCCAGCTTATGGCGGTGGGCCTGGCTATGGCGGCGGCTCTCCCCACGGCGGCGGGGGCGCCCGCCACGCCGCAGGCCGCGTCACGGCCAGCCTCCCGCCGGCCGAGCTCTTCGGGCCCCCTCCGGCCGGCCATTCTGGGGCCGGCCTTTCCGGGGCCGAGCTTCCCGCTCAGGCCGGCTTCTCCTCTGCGGCCGATCTCCCCACCGCCGATCTCCCTGCTGCTGAGCCGGGCGGGTGGTGACGGCATGGACCACAGCCTCGTCAAACGGCTCCGCAGTGAAGTGGGGGCCCGGCTGGCCGAGCAGCGGCGGCTGGACGCGTCCGCTGGCCAGCCGCCCATGTCCGGCGAGGACGAGCGCCAGTTCGCGCGGGCCCTCATCGCGCAGGTGCTGGAGGATCACGCCCGCAACGAGATCACCGCCGGCCGGGTCCCGCCCAACGCACAGGAAGAGGAGGATCTCGCCGCCGCGATCCACGCCGCGCTGTTCGGCGTCGGCCGCCTGCAGCCCCTGCTGGATGGCCCGCACATCGAGAACATCGACATCAACGGCTGCGACCGGGTGTTCGTCGGCTACGCGGACGGGCGTGAGGTGATGGTCGAGCCCGTGGCCGAGAACGACGACGAGCTGGTCGAGCTGATCCAGGTGCTCGCCGCCTACTCCGGCCTGTCCAGCCGGCCGTTCGACAGCGCCAACCCGCAGCTGGACCTCCGGCTGCCGGACGGGGCGCGGCTGTCCGCGGTGATGGACGTGACGCTGCGTCCCGCAGTGTCCATCCGCCGGGCCCGGCTCGGCAAGGTGTTCCTGGCTGACCTGGTGGGCAACGGCACGCTGCTGCCCGAGGCGGCCGCCTTCCTCGCCGCCGCGGCCGGCGCCCGGAAGAACATCATGATCGCTGGGGCCACCAATGCGGGCAAGACCACCCTGCTGCGCGCGATCGTCAACGAGATCCCGGCCCATGAACGGCTCATCACCGTGGAGCGGGCCCTGGAGCTGGGCATCGATCAGTTCCCCGAGCTGCACCCGAACGTCGTCGCGTTCGAGGAGCGGCTGCCGAACATGGAAGGCCAGGGCGCGATCTGCATGGCCGAGCTGGTCCGGCGGTCGCTGCGGATGAACCCCAGCCGGGTCATCGTCGGCGAGGTCCTCGGCGACGAGATCGTCACCATGCTCAACGCGATGTCCCAGGGCAACGACGGCTCGCTGTCCACCATCCACTCCAACTCCTCGCTCGAGGTGTTCAACCGGATTGCCACTTACGCGATCCAGTCCTCCGAACGGCTCCCGATCGAGGCCACGCACATGCTGATCGCTGGCGCGATCGACTTCGTGGTGTTCATCGAGAAGCGGAACGAGTTCGCTCGCGGCGGTCGGCTGCGCCGGTATATCAGTAGCGTCCGCGAGGTGACCGGCGTGGACGGGCGCGTGCTGTCCAGTGAGGTCTTCACCGCGGGGCCGGACGGCCGGGCGGTGCAGCACGCCCCCCTCTCCTGCTCCGAGGAGCTGCTCATGCACGGGTACGCGCCGGCCCAGGGAGCGTGGCGCTGATGCTCGCCGACACCAGTCAGCTGCTGGCCCTGCTGGCCGGGGCCCTCGCCGGGGGCGGAGTGTTCCTGGTCGTCATCGCGATCCGCGGCCTGCCGCCCAAGCCGCCCAAGGGCCGCGGCCAGCTCGACGAGCTGCGCGACAAGGTACTCGGGATCCGCGGGCTGATCGCGCTCGCGGGCGGGACGATCATCCTGCTGGCCACCCGCTGGGTGGTAGCGGGCATCGGGTTCGCGCTGCTCATTCTGTTCTGGGACCGGCTGTCCGGCGGCGCGGGAGGGGAGCGCGCCGCCATCGCCCGGCTGGAGGCGCTAGCCACCTGGACCGAGTCCCTGCGGGACACGATCGCGGGCGCGGTCGGTCTGGAGCAGGCCATCCCAGCCTCGCTGCGCGCCGCCGCCCCGGCCCTGCGGGATCCGCTGATCACCCTGGTGGACCGGTTGCATACCCGGGTGCCGCTGCCGGAAGCGCTGCGCAGGTTCGCCGACGACTTGGACGACCCGAGCGCCGACCTCGTCCTGGCCGCGCTGATCATCAACGCGCGGCTGCGCGGCCCCGGCCTGCGAACCCTGCTCGGCGCACTGTCCGGCGCCGTGCGTGAGGAGCTGGACATGCGCCGCCGGATCGAGGCCCAGCGCAAGTCCACGCGGTTCAGCGCGATGTTCGTGGTCGGCTTCTCGGTCGGCGTGGCCGTCCTGCTGGCCGTCTTCAACCAGCATTTCGTGAAGGTGTACGACACCGCGAGCGGGCAGCTCGTGCTGGTGGTCATCGCCGCGCTGTACGCGGCCGGGTTCTACTGGCTGACCCGGCTGGCCCGGTTCGACATGCCGGAGCGGATTCTCGTCGGCGGCGGGCAGGCCGCTCCGGTGCCGGCCGAGATGCCCGAGACCGTCGGGACCTGGTCGGGAGGTGCGGGATGACCGGCGCCGTGGCGGCCGGCGCCTTGGCCGGCCTGGGGCTGTTCCTGCTCGCCCTGGCCCTGATCCCGCGCCGGGTCAGCCTGGCCCGGCAGATCGCGGCGTTCGACTCGGGCCAGACACGCCAGAGCGCCCGCCGCGAGCCCCGGGCATTGAGCGGGAAGGAGAGCGAGACCAGCCGGCGGATCGGTGCCCTGGCGGCCAGATTGTGCGCCGAGCAGGGCTGGGAATTCCCCTCGGTCAAGGCGAACCTGTCGCTGTGCGGAAAGTCGTTCGAGAGCTACCTGGCCGGAAAGATCCTTCTTGCGCTGTTCGGCCTGATCTCCGCGCCTATCCTGGCCATCCTGGCCGGACTGGCCGGGATCAGATTCTCCCTGGTCATCCCGGTCTGGATGGGCCTGATCGTGGCCGGGATCTTCTTCTTCCTGCCCGATCTGGATCTCAAGCAGAAGGCCACGGCCCGGCGTCGTGACTTCCGGCACGCGGTCGGCTCGTTCCTCGATCTCGTGGCCATGAATCTCGCCGGCGGTCGCGGCGTCCCGGAGGCGCTGATGGCCGCGGGAGATATCGGCAGCGGCTGGGCCATGTGGCGGATCCGGGACGCGCTCACCAACGCCAGGATCACCGGGCAGACGCCGTGGCAGGCGCTCGGCGCCCTCGGCGAGGATGTCGGCGTCGAGGAGCTCACCGACCTGTCGGCCGCGCTCAGCCTGGTCGCGGAGGACGGCGCCAAGGTGCGGGAATCGCTGACCGCGCGAGCGGCGAGTCTGCGCCGGCGCGAGATCTCCGACCTGGAGGGGAAGGCCGGCCAGCGCTCGCAGTCGATGCTGATCGCGCAGATGTTGCTGTGCGTGGGTTTCCTGCTTTTCATCCTTTATCCAGCCGCGATAGCCGTGTTCAACGCTTAGCGTCATCCCCCGAGGGGGCAAGTACCGAAAGGAAGCGCGTAGCCATGAACCCGCTCAACGAACCTCTCGTGGAATATCTCCGGGTGCTAATCGGTAAGCGCCTGACCGCCGCGCGCGACGGCGACGGCGGCGCGTCGGCTATTGAGTGGGCGATCATCACCGGCCTGCTCGCGCTGATCGCGCTGGCGATCTTCGTCATCATCAGGAACAAGATCACCACCGCAGCCAACAACATCAAGACCGGCCCCTGAGGTGGCAGGCCGCGGCGATCCGGCGCGGCAACGGGCTGGGAAACGCCCTGCGAGAACCCCCGACCGGGCCGGCCGAAAGCGCGAAGGCCAGGATCGCGGGGCGAGTTCCATCGAGCTCGTCCTACTCGCGCCGCTCGTGATCTTGAGCATCCTCCTCGTGGGCCAGTTCGCCATGTGGTACCAGGCCCGGCACGTCGCGATCGCGGCCGCACAGGCCGGCGCCCGGGTGGCCAGGGACACCGCACAAGGGCTGCCCTGGGCGGGCCCGGCTATCACGGCCGCGCAGGGCTATGCCCGGCAGCTCGGCGGTTCGCTACTGCAGGGCACCAGCGCACACGTGGTCGGCAGCGGGAACGTGCGCGGTGTCGAGGTGGAGGGCCTCGCCCCCAGCATCATCCCCATCCCCGGACTGACCTTCCGCATCGATGAGACCTCGCAGGGCCCCACCGAATGCTTCCGGCCCAGCGGAGATCCAGCCCAATGCACAGGCAGCTAGCCGCCCCCGGCAGGCTCGGCCTCCAGGCCGCGAGCCAGATGCGCAGGCAGCTAGCCATCCCGGGTCGGCTCCGAGGCCGGGCCGTGAGCCGGGCGGGGAGCCGGGGCGACCGCGGATCCCTGGCCATCGAATTGGTGATCCTGACTCCGATCCTGGTGCTCTTCATGGCGGTGCTGGTGGCGCTGGGCCGGATCGTCGAGGCGCAAGGCCAGGTCGACGGGGCGGCCAGAGACGCGGCCAGGGCGGCGTCCATCGCGCAGAATTCCGGGACCGCACTGAGCGACGCGCAGACGGCCGCCGACGGCGATCTGATCGGCGCGAGCAAGTGTGCCGACACCCCGAACGTGACCTTCGGCGGCGGGACGGACCTGGCCCCTGGCGGCGTGGTGAACGTCATTGTTACCTGCCGGGTCGCACTGCCGGCATTGTCGTTTATCGGATTTCAGACCAAGACGATTACAGGGCACGCGTCGGCCCCTATCGATACATTCTCGGTGGGAGGATAGGCCCATGTGGCGGAAGGGTGGCCTGTGGTGCCGCGGCGACCGCGGCACGCTGTCCCTGTTCGTCGTCCTCTTTACCCCGGTCGTCGTGCTGCTGGCCGGCCTGCTCGTCGACGGCGGCATCGCCATCAACGCGAGGCAACGCGCCGCCGACGTGGCGCAGCAAGCGGCCCGGGCAGGCGCGAACGACCTCAACGTGGCCGCCCTGCGATCGGGCACAGTCGAGCTTGACCCGGCTGCCTGCAACGTGGCTACCGAGTTCGTGGGCAAGTACACCGGCATCGGGGCGATCCCGGGACCGTGCTCGTTCGTTCCGGTCGACGGGCATCCGGGTATCAAGGTGTACGCGACCGTGACCGTGCACCCGCAGTTCCTCGGCCTCATCGGGATCGGTAGCTTCGCCCAGACGTCGTACGGCGAGGCCACACCGGTGTGCGGGATCACCCAGGGAGGTCAGTGCTGATGGCACCCCCGATTCCAGGTCTCAGGCGGCCGGTCACCGTCAAGCGCCGGACGGCCGGCGACGTCGCGGCCGGAGTCCTGGCCATCCTGGCCCTGGCCGTGCTCACCCTGGGCGTGCCGCTCGCCCTGGTCACCGTGCTCGGCCTGCCCATCCCGCACAGCAGGCCGACGCTGGGCCTGTTCACCCACCAGCTCAACATCCTGGACATCATCCAGATCCTGTCGGTTATCGTCTGGCTGGCGTGGCTGCAACTGGTCTTCTGCGTGTTCGCCGAGATCAGGGCGGCGATCAGGAACGTGGGGGTGCCGGCCAGGGTCCCGCTGTCCGGTGGCACCCAGGCGGTCGCGCACCGGCTGGTCACCGCGGCGCTGCTGCTGATCAGCGCGTCTGCGGCGCTGTCACCGGCATTCGCGCGCAGCGGCCCGCCGCCGCGCGCGGCGCATACGATCTCGTCCACCGACCATGGCGGCAGCCACGCACCGCAGGATACGACGGGCCCGGAAGGGGTGTCCGCGCACGCGGCTGAGGCCGCAGCGGGGCACAGCGCGCACGGGCCCCGGGTGCAGAAGATCTACATCGTGAAGCCCCCCGTCGGGCGCTTCCACGAGAGCCTGTGGGAAATCGCCGAGAACCACCTCGGCAACGGGCTGCGCTACCGCGAGATCTTCGCGATGAACGAGGGCCGCCTGCAGCCTGACGGGACCAGGCTGACGATCGCCAGCCTGATCAGGCCGGGCTGGATCCTGCGCATGCCGCGCGACGCCTACGGCCCGGGCATCGAGATCGTCTCGCACACGACGGGCGGCTCGGCGAGTGCCGCCGAGCAGGCTGGGGCCCGCCAGGCCAAACGGGCCAGCCAGGACGCGGTCGGAGCGCAGGGCAACGGGTCCGGGTCGGCGCGGGACTCGGCGGCCGTGCCGGGCGGAGCCGGCGGAGTTGGCGGCCCGGGTCGCCCCGGCGGCCGCTATCACACCGCGCTCAGCCCCGCCCAGGGCGCGTCCGGCAGCGCGCTGCTCTCCTTCCCGTACGAGCTCTCGGCCGCATCGCTGCTCGCCGCGGGGGTTCTGGCCGCGCTCGGCCGGCGCAGGCGCGAGCAGCTCTGGCAGCGCGCGTTCGGTCGGCGGGTCGTGATCCCGGAAGGCGACGCCGCCCTGGCCGAGGAGGCGATGCGGCTCGGCGCGAGCGAACCCTCGGCCCGGCTGCTCGACACCGGGCTGCGATCGCTGTCACAGGAACTCGCCAGGCAAGGCAAGGCGCCCCCGACGGTGTTCGCCACGCATCTGGGGCAGGTCAACCTGGATCTGTGGATCGCGCCGGCCGACAAGAACCCGCCGCAGCCGTGGCAGTCCGTGGACGACGGCCAGGTGTGGCGGCTGCCGCTGGCCGCCGTCGCCGGTCTCGACCCGGACGAGGCCGGGGCCGCGCTCGCCCCCTACCCGGGCCTGGTCTCGATCGGCACCAGCGACACCGGCCGGATGCTCATCGACCTCGAGGTCGCGCAGGGGCTGATCGCGGTGCGCGGGTCGCGCCGCATGGTGCAGGCGGTGCTGGCCGCGATGGCGGTGGAGCTGGCCACCAACCGGTGGTCAGACCGGATGCAGATAACGCTGGTCGGCTTCGGCCCTGAGCTGGCCATACTCGCCCCCGAACGGATCACCGTGGCCCAGACGCTCGACGAGGCGCTGCCCGCGCTGGAGACCAGGGCCGCCGAGGTCGAGCACTCGCTGGCCTCGCTGCCCACCGCTTCGGTGCTCACCGGACGGTCCCGCGGCGTGCACCCGGACTCGTGGGCACCGCATTACCTGATCATGGCCGTTCCGCCCACCCCGCAGCAGCGGGAGCGGTTGCTGGCGCTGGCCAGCACCAGGCACCGGACCGCGATGGGCTACGTGGTAGCCGGCGACGTACCGGGCGCGACCTGGTCCTGGGACGTCACCGAGCAGGGCCGGCTGCACGCGGGCGTGCTCGGCTTCGACCTCAAGGCACAGCTGCTCCCCCCGCAGCAGTATGCGGCCGTGGTGGAGCTGTTCCGCGCCGCCGGCCAGGAGGGCGGGGTGACCCTCGGCGACCCGCCGCCCGATGCGGCCCCGCCCGGGCAGCTCGTGCCCGGAGCCCGGATGGCGGTGGAGGTCAGGCTGCTCGGCCAGGTGGCGGTGGAGGCGCCCGGCGGCATCGAGCCAGACCGGGTCGCGGTGGCGACCGAGGTCGTCATGTACCTGGCCACGCATCCCGGCGGCGTCCACCCGAACGTGCTCGCCGGCGCGGTCTGGCCGCGCGGGGTCACCCCCGAGGTTCAGCAGGCGGCGCTGGCCCGGGTGCGGGACTGGCTCGGGACAGACAGCACCGGCCGTCCCAACCTGGTCGTCGACGGCACCGACCGGATGAGCCTGGGGCCGCAGGTCCGGGTGGACTGGCAGGTGTTCCGGGCGCTGCTCGGCCAGGCCGCCAGGGCGAGGCAGGCGGCCACGCCGAAGCCCGGGGATGAGGCGGCCATCCTGGCGCGGGCGCTGGACCTGGTCACGGGTCAGCTGCTCGACGGGCGCCCCGCGGGGCGGTACGCCTGGCTGGCCGCCGACCCGCTGGAATACGAGGCGACCGCCCGGGTCGCGGACGCCGGTCACCGGCTCGCTGAGCTGCGCCTGGCCACGGGGGACGCCCGGGGCGCGATGGACGCGGCCCGGGCCGGGCTGCGGCTCGCGTTCAGCGACGAGCTGCTCTGGCGCGACCTGCTCAGCGCCGCGCACGCCACCGGCCAGGAGCATGTGCTGCGCGCGGTGGTCGGCGAGGTCTCCGCGCGGGTGTCGCTGGACGAAGTGCTGCCCAGGATGGCCCCCAAGACCGAGGCGCTCATCGACGAGCTGCTGCCGTCCTGGCGCTCGTCGGTGGCCTAGGCCGTGCCTGACCGCTGCGGCCGTCGGGAACGCGCATGACCTGGCCATGGGTGATCGGCTTCGCAACCGCCGGCGTCGCCGTCGGCCCGTTCCTGCGGGCCGTCACCTTCAGCTACGGCACGCCGCGTGGTGATCCGCGACGACGCAACTGCCCCGGCTGCGGTCGCCTCATCCTGGGCACCGGGCGCCCGGCGCGGGTGCATCTGCCTGCCAGCGGGCGCTGCAGGTTCTGCCGCGCCCGCATTGGCCCGCCGCCTGTGGCCGTGGAGTTGCTCACCGTGGCGGTGCTCGCCGTCGTCGCCGTCAAGGCGACCTCGGCCTGGGAACTGGCCGCTATGGGCTGGCTGGCCGTCGTAGCCATCCCCCTGGCGTTCATCGACGTTGCCGTTCGCCGGCTGCCGGACCCCTTGACGGCTTCGGCCTACGTCGGCACCTTGTGCCTGCTAGCCGCCGCGGCTCTGGCCACGCACCACCCCGGTCAGCTCGGGCGGGCCGTCCTGGCCGGAGCCGGG
>DASXLW010000187.1:0-26436 GCA_036496025.1 Streptosporangiaceae bacterium | reverse complement strand
GCCTGCTCGCCCCTGATCGGCAACTACCACCTAACCTGGATGGTCGGCGCGCCGGTCGAGGACACGATCTCGATCATGCAGCTGATCACGCGCGGCATCCCGGCTCGCTATCCGGAGATCAAGATCATCAACTCGCACCTCGGCGGAGCGCTGCCGATGCTGCTGCAGCGAGCTGACGACCAGTATCGCTGGGAGGCGCCGGACACGCCGGAGCCGCCCAGCGTGGCCGCGCGCCGGATGTGGTACGACACTGTCGGACACGGGCACGTCCCCGCCCTCCGGTGCGCGATCGACTCATTTGGCGCCAGCCGGCTTCTCCTCGGAACCGACTTCCCTTACGAAAACGGGGACATGTTCGTCCGCGCAGTCGATTACATCAACGACCCCCAGATCGACACGGGCGCCGCCCGGGCCATCCTCGACCAGAACGTCAGCGCCCTGCTCGGGATAAGTCAGGCAGCCCACGGCGGGTTGAAGGCACCGATCTGAGCCATGATCGCCGCGATGTCATCGGCGGCCCACTCCTCGCTGATCTTGCCGTCGGTGACCCGGTAGATGTCCACTGCGTCCCACCGGACCGGCTTGCCATCGGCCGGGGCCCCCAGCAGGCTTCGCTTGACCGTGGCGGTGACGACTAGCCGGATGACGACCAGGTCGTTCTCGGCGATGATGTCCTGCTCGGCCGCGTGCAGGTCCGGGAGCGCGCCGATGAACGACCCCAGCAGGGCGGCCAGGTTCTCCGGGCCGGCGATGTCGCCGAGGCCCCCGCCGTGCCAGATGACGTTATCGGTCACGAAGTCTGCCGCCTTGCCCGGGTTGTGCTGGTTGAACACCTGGTCGATGTAGTCGCGTGCGAGCTTCTTGTTGGCCTCGAGCTTCTCGGTGGTGGCGGTCATGGCCCTCTCCTCGGAGTTTGCTTGATCGTGCCGAACAAGGAAGGCGCCCGGCCCGGTGGACCCAGGGTTGCTGCGAGCCATGTGAGATGTCGTCACCGGATCCCGGTGATCGGCCACACCGAAACAATTCAGGACGTAGATCACCGGGTTCCGGTGACGACCAATCACCCGTCTGGTGGCAAGTCTGAGTCTGTCGCGAAGCCTCGCATGGCGCGGTTGAGGAGATCGACGTGGCAGTGGACAACGAGCAGGTCATCCGGCAGGCCTGCAAATCGCCGAAGATAAGGACGGGCAGTTGACTGGGCGCACGGCAAGACGGCGAGTGGTGCGGGTGATGGCGTCATCGGACGGGCTTGCGGGCGGCGCGGCGGTACGCGCGGACTTGCTCGCGACGGAGGAGCCGCTCGGCATCAGGCTGGACGGCAGCGCGCTGACCGTAACCATGCGTACGCCCGGAGATGACGTCGAGCTGGCGGCCGGATTCCTGGCCGGCGAGGCGGTGGTCCGCTCTCCCGATGACATTGCCGAGATCAGGCTTTGCGACGGGACCCCTTGCGGCCACGGCGACCATGAGGGGATGGGGAACATCGCGGATGTCCTGCTGGCCCCGGGAGTGGAGGCCGGGTCGGGCGCCCGGCGCAACTTCATGACCACCAGCGCGTGCGGTGTCTGCGGCAGAACCAGCATCGAAGACGTCTGCGTGCGGCCCGCAGCGTCCCTCGAGTCAGATAAGACGCAGTTCTGGCCTTCCGTACTGGCCGCACTGCCGGACAGGCTGCGTCAGGCACAGCGCGTGTTCGCCCGCACCGGCGGCCTGCACGCCGCCGGGCTATTCACCAGTTCTGGCGAGCTGATAGTGATCCGCGAGGACGTAGGCAGGCACAACGCCGTGGACAAGCTCGTAGGCCACGCGCTGCTGCGGGGCCAGCTGCCGTTGGCGGGCCGCGCCCTGCTGGTCAGCGGACGTGCCTCATTTGAGCTGGTGCAGAAGGCGGTACTGGCTGGGATCCCGTTGCTGGCGGCAGTCTCGGCACCGTCCTCGCTCGCTGCCGATCTAGCCGAGGAGGCGGGCCTGACGCTGGCCGGCTTCCTGCGCGGCCGGTCGATGAACGTTTACACCCACGCTCACCGGATCCCAACGTGAGCATTACCACGCGACGCGGCCGCCTGAGCCCGCAGAATGCCTACGCCCGGTGGACCGAAGCATGCGCGGCCGCGGGGTGGCGCGGCTCTCCGGTGCCCGAGAAGGTGCACGTAGCCGACGGGCTCGACCGGGTCCTGGCGGAACCGGTGCAAGCCCGGTGGCCGTCGCCGCGCTGCGACTGCGCCGCGATGGACGGCATAGCGATGGCCGGCCCGGCCGCCACGGGGGAGGTGATCCCGGCCACCGCATTTGCCTGGGTCGATACCGGAGATCCGGTACCCGCCTGGGCGGACACCGTGGTAGCCCGGGAGCAGACCCAGATCCGATCCGATGGCAGCGCGGTCGTAACGGCTCCGGCGCGGCGCGGGCTGAACGTGCGCACGCGTGGCGAGGACTTCGCTGTCGGGGCGCGGCTCGTTCCGGCCGGACGGCGGCTGCGCCCGGCGGATCTGGCCGCGGCCGCCGCGGCAGGTCACACCACCCTGCTGGTCACCAGGCAACCGGTGGTCGCGATCGTCCCGACTGGAGACGAGGTCCGGCCGGTGGGCACGCCGCTCGGACGGGGCGACATCGTAGACAGCAACTCGGTCATGCTCGCCGCGCGCGCGGCCCAAGCTGGCGCCTGGACGGCGGTCAGCGAGGTACAGCCCGATGACCCCACCGCGATCGCGGCTGCGGTCAGGCGCGCCGCGGCCGTGGCTGACCTGGTGCTGGTCCTGGCGGGGTCCAGCGTCGGGCGGCACGACCACACTGCCGCGGTCCTGCGCGAGGTCGGCGCCGAAACCGTACACGGTGTCGCGGTGCGCCCCGGCCACCCGGTGCTGCTCGGGCATGCCCGGGCAGGGCAACGCGGCCAGGGCGAGGTTCCTGGCGGCCAGCGGGTTCCCGGCCCGAGACACGCCGCGGTCCCGGTGATCGGCGTGCCCGGGTACCCGCTCGCCGCGGCGGTGATCTTCGAACTGTTCGGCGTGCCCGTGCTGGCTGCGCTACACGGCCGCCCGGTCCCTGGCCCTGGCGACGCGCAACTGGCGGTGCTTGACTGCGGCTGGACGTCCGCACCCGACGTCGAAGAGTGGATCCCGGTAACACTGAGCGCTGCATCGGCCCCGGTTACACTGCCCCTGGCCACCCCCTGTAAGGGCCGCGGAGCCGGGACGCTCAGCAGGCTCGTCTACGCCGACGCCTGGTGGCGCCATCCCATCGGCCAGGGCCAGATCCATCGCGGCGACCTCATCGAAGTCTTCCCCACCGCCGGCACACCGGAATTCCCAATTACCCGGACCGATGGATAGCGCCCATGCCAGCACCCGGCTGGCTCTCTAGCGCCCGACCGCCGGAACTGCTGGCGCCGGCCCCCAGGCGATGTCGGCCACGCCCTTGTTGCCGGTGGCGATCAGGTGCTGCCGTGTGCCGTTCGGGCGCATCGCGAACAGGTTCTCGCAGCACAAGTCGGGGTAGCGCCGGTCGCTGGAAAACGCGATCTGGCCCCCGCTGGGTGCGTAGACGGGGCCGAAGTTATTGTTGGGCCACTTCGATGTGGCGAGCCGGCGCACTCCGGTGCCGTTAGCCCGCATGACGTAGACGCTGGATTGCGCCCGGCAGCAATTGCCGGCGAACGTGAGGTGGCTGCCGTCCGGTGACCAGGCCGCCGCCACTGCCTGCAGCCGAGGCGCGGTGAGCGGGTGCGCGTGCTTGCCGTCGATGCCGGCCATCCAGACCTGCGAAGCGATGCCGTGGAACCCGAACCGCTCGTAGCTGATATGGCGGCCGTCCGGCGAGACCGCCGGGTCGAAGTTGTTGGTCTCGTTAGGTGCTGTGATGAACGGGACCAGCAGCCGGCGGTGAGTGCCGTCGGCGCGCATGATCCAGATCGCGCACAGGCCGTCGCCGGGGGAGCAGCGGGTGAACACGATGCGCCGGCCGTCGGGGGTGTACTTGGGCTGGTAGTCGCGGTATCCCGGGGTGTCGGAGGTGAGCTGGCGCTGGCCGGTCCCGTTGGCGTTCATGATCCAGATGCGGCCCATGCCGTTCGACGGGTTGTACCGGACGAACAGCAGGCGGGATCCGTCGGGCGACCAGTTGGGCCAGCGTGCCGCGATCCCGGCCGGCTCGCGGGTGAGCTGGACGAGCCCGGTGCCGTCGGGGTTGACGGTGTACATCTGGTGAGTGATGAAGTCGGAGAAGGCGATCCGGCCATTGGCGGTTACCCGGCTGGCGCCCGGCGATCCGGCGACCACCTTTCCCGCGGCCGGAGAGCCGGCCGCCAGGGCCGGTGCGGCGCTGATCGTCAGGCAGCCCGCCGCGAGCGCGGCGGCCACGGCCAGCCGCTTGGATGCGCCTGTTGCTCGTCTCATGTCGGCTCTCCTTAATCTCGGCGACCTGCTAGCGGGCCGGTCCCCAGTCGGTGAGGAACGTGTTGGGCACCCCCGTGCGCACCGCACGCAGGCCGGAGCCGTCGGCGTTCATCACGTAGAAGTACTGGCAGAGCCCCCGCGCCGGGCATTTCCCGTTGTATTGCAAGACGATTCGCCGACCGTCGGGTGAATAGCTCGCGAAACCGCCCTGCAGCGGCGCCGGGCCGAAGTCAGTGAGCTTCCGCAACCTGGTCCCGTTCGGCCGGGCCGTCCAGAAGTTGCTGCCGAACTGGCAGCAGTTGTCGGTGAACAGGATGCGACGGCCGTCGGGGGACCAGTCCGGCCAGTACGCCTGCAGCGACGGCCCGGTGATCCGGTGCAGGCCGGTCCCGTTGGACCGCATTACCCACAGCGCGCCCAGGAAGCCGCCCCGGTCCGATCCGGCGACGATGTGCCGGCCGTCCGGGGAGTACTCCGCGCGGACCCAGGTCCAGTGGCCGCCGGCCAGCCGCCGCACACCGGCGCCCGTGGCGGTCATCACCTCCAGATCGCAGCCGGTGCCGCCCGGCTGCTCGGTGCACCGGCTGAACACGATGTGGCGGCCATCCGGGGACCAGGCGGGTACCAGGTCCATGAATCCGGGATCGTTGGTGAGCCGCCGCTGCCCGGAGCCGTCCGCGTTCATGACCCAGATCCGGTAATCACCGGTCTGGTTGCTCTCGTAGACGATCCTGGTGCCGTCCGGCGACCAGTCCGGCGCCCCGGCGGCCCGGGTCTTGCCCACGTGGGTGAGCTGGCGCCGGCCAGTGCCGTTCGGGTTGATCGTGTACACATTCGAGTGACCCGACAGGTTGCCGCCGGGCAGCAGGTCCCACTGGGGAAACGCGATCCGGCCATTGGCCCGGGCTGCCCTCACGCCAGCCGGCCACCGGGGATGCGCCGCATCCAGCCGAGCGGCGCTGGACGCGGTCGCGGTACTCGCGGCGGCCGGGATCGCGGCCAGGCAACAGGCCGCTGCGAACGCCGCGAACGCAGCGAACGCCCGTGAGCCCGTGATCACCCGATGAGGCCGTGTTGAGCGCTTCATGCCTTGCTCCTAGGGTTGCGGCCGGTCACCGCGGCCGATCGGCGAGTTCCAGGGTCGCGGATCGGCACGCGCGTTGCCGCGGCAGCAACGTCGCCCGCCGCCGAGAGAGATGGCACATGATGGACCCCCCCAGTGCCGTTAGACCGTCACGGCAGCATGCCCCAGGTACCTCACAGACAGATCACATGGCTGGTCAGGGCGGGTGGCGCCGCGCGCCGGGTGCGGCGGCCAGGAACACAGGCAGCCGGCCAGCGGCGCTGGTCCGGCAGCGGCGCCGGCGCCTTCCCCGTCCCGGCTACGGCGGGCAATCCTCCCGCAATAGGCTGCGGCCATGCGATTCGGAATATTCATCCCTCAGGGCTGGCGCCTCGACCTCGCCGGGATACCCGTGGCCGCACATTGGGCCGCGATGCGGGATCTCGCCCAAGCCGCCGACGATTCGCCGTTCGAGTCGATCTGGGTCTACGACCACTTCCACACGGTCCCAGTCCCGACCGAAGAGGCCACCTACGAGACCTGGTCGCTGATGGCGGCGTTCGCTGCCGCGACGACGCGGGTACGGCTCGGCCAGATGTGCACGTGCATGGGCTACCGGAACCCGGCCTATCTCGCCAAGGTCGCCGCCACCGTCGACGTGGTCTCCGGCGGCCGGGCCGAGATGGGCATCGGCGGCGGCTGGTACGAGCACGAGTGGCGGGCGTACGGCTACGGGTTCCCCAGCGCCGGCGACCGGCTCGGCCTGCTCGACGAGGGCGTGCAGATCATGCGGCAGCTCTGGACCGCCGGCACGGCGACCCTGGCCGGCCAGCACTACCAGGTGCACGGCGCGATCGGCCGGCCGCTCCCGCTGCAGGAGGGCGGCATTCCGCTGTGGATCGCCGGCGGCGGCGAGCGCAAGACCCTGCGGATCGCGGCGAAGTACGCGCAGTACACGAACTTCGACGGCGAGCCTGACGCGTTCGCCCGCAAGTCCGAGATCCTCGCCCGGCACTGCGCGGAGGTCGGGACCGACTTCGGTGCCATCACCCGCTCCGCCAGCTTCAACGTGATCACCGGCGAGACCGAGCGGGAGGTGGCCGACAAGGTGGCCTGGCTCCGGGCGCACTACGAGCCGCTGGTCCCCGCGAGGGCGCTAGAGGAGGAGCTGGCCGAGTTCGAGTCCGAGGGGTTGATCGGCACCCCCGAGCAGATCACCGAGCGGCTTGCGCGGACCCGCGACCTCGGTCTCGGTTACGCGATCTGCTACTTCGCTGACGCGGCCTATGACCGTTCCAGCATCGACCTGTTCGCCGAGAAGGTGATCCCCGGACTCGCAAGCTGACCTCGAATGTTGCGGGGTGGTCCGATGAGCCGAAGATTGCGCGTTCTTGTCAGGCCAGGAGTCGTCGCGGTGACCGCGATCACGGTGGCTGGCCTGACTTCGGCGGCCGCCGGGGGTGCCGCTGCAACGACGCCGGTTCCGCGGGGGTTCGCGGCCAACTCGATCACGTGGATCTCGCCGCTGCGGGGGTGGGCGCTGGGGCACGCCCGGTGCGGCGGCACGGTCTGCACCTCCGTCATCGGCAGCACCGATGGCGGCAAGATCTGGCAGCGGCGCGGCAGTGTCGCCGCGCCGATCGCCCGCATCGGCGAGCCAGGCCGGCCCGGCGTCACCGAGGTCGCCTTCGCCACCGCGAAGGCCGGGTTCGCCTTTGGCCCGTACCTGTTCCGCACCAGCAACGGCGGGCGCACCTGGACCAGGATGGCCGTCCCCGGGGGCGGCGGGCAGGTGCTCGACCTGGCATCCAACGCCAGCGCCGCGTTTGCGCTGGTCTCACCGTGCAAATGGGCGAGCTTCCGCAACTGCACCGGGCAGCTGAGCCTGTGGCGGACCAGCACGCTCACCGGGGCCGGGTGGACCCGCATCCCGATGCGGCTGCCGCGCAGCACGCGCGGGGACGTGGCGGTCCACGGCCAGAGCGTCTATGTCGTCGACCCGCAGGAGGACATCACCGGTAGCAAGGACAAGTTCTATGCCAGCACCGACGGCGGGCAGCACTTCGCCGCCCGTACGGTGCCGTGCGACAAGCCAGCGACACCCGATGTCCCGCTGGTCCAGGCGGTCGCCACCTCGGCCACGAACGTCGCGCTGCTGTGCGTCGGCAACCCCGGCTTCAGCAAGGCGCAGAAGTTCGTCTACACCTCGACCGATGCCGCCGCGAGCTACCGTTACGCCGGGATGGTGGGTGCCTACGGTTACCAGTCGCAGCTGGCCGTGTCGCGGTCGGGCGACCTGGCCGTCGCCTCGGTCTCCGACGGGTCGTTCATCTACATCAACAACACCCACGGCGGCACCACGTGGACCATGGTCTGGGCGTCTTCGGACGGCGGGGCCGGCTGGAACGATATCCACTACGTCACTGACCGGGAAGCCTGGATCGCACGGGGGACGCCGTCCTGGTTGCTCAACGGCCCCGGCAAGCTGTATGTCACCCACAACGCCGGCAAAGACTGGTACGTCCACCCCATCCGCTCGGCGTCCTGACGGGCCGTCCCGCGCCGAGCGCGACGTAGCTGGAACCCGAACGGTGCGCGAACGATGCAGTTAATAGCTTGAGCCTCGTACCGATCTCAAACGAGGGCCTGTGGGGGACGAGATGACTGCATCAGCTGGCTTTGCCGGCGCTCCGTGTAAGGAGCTCGCCGCTGCCGTGGGTAGTGAGGCCGCGGGAGCGCAGGCGGCCATCGTCGTTATCAGCGGCGAGCCTGGCGCCCGCGAGGTCCTGCGCCGGGAGCTGTGCAAACGGTATGGCGCGGATTATCAGATCGTGGTCTGCGACCGGCCCGCGGAGGTGGAATCCTGGATGCGAGATCTGCGGGCGGCTGGGCTGCCGGTTGCGCTGGTCATCGGCGGGGTCGGACCGCGGGACCGGGATGGCCTGGCGGTGCTTGCCGGGGTGCGCCGGATCGACCCGACGGCGCTTCGGGTGGCCGCGGTGGGCTGGGGTGACTGGGAATCGGTGCGGTCGGTCTTCGACGCGGTCACCCTGGGCACGATCGACCACTGGGTGACGCGCCCGGTGCAGAGCCCGGCTGAGGAGTTCCACGGCCCGATTACCGAGTTCCTGAGGGAATGGAGCAGCGGGCGCGGCGGAGGCTTCGAGGCGGTGCGGGTGATTGGCGAGCGCTGGTCCGCGCGGTCTCAGGAGCTGCGTGACCTTTTCTCCCGGCACCGGGTCCCGGCCGGGTTCTATGACGCCGCGTCCGGGCAGGGCCGGCGGATGCTGAGCGAACTCGGCCTGGAGTTGCCGGAACTGCCGGTTGTCGTGCTCCGGTTCGGGGCTGAACGGCCGGTGCTGGTCAACCCCTCCAATTTGGAGATCGCGGACGCCTTCGGCGTCATGACACCGATCTCGCCCGGGGAGGTCTTCGATGTGGCGGTGGTTGGCGCCGGCCCGGCCGGGCTTGCTGCCGCGGTCTATGCGTCCTCAGAAGGCCTGCGTACCGTGGTGGTCGAGCATGAGGCCGTCGGCGGCCAGGCGGGGACCAGTTCGATGATCCGCAACTACCCTGGCTTCTCCCAGGGCGTCAGCGGCGCCAAGCTGGCGCAGGAGACCTGGCGGCAGGCCTGGACCTTCGGCACCACGTTCCTGTACATGCGGCAGGTCGAGGGACTGTCTAGCGAGGACGGCCGCTACAGGCTGCGGCTGTCTGACGGCAGGACCCTGACCTCGCGCACCGTGGTCATCGCGACAGGCGCTGCCTACCGGCGGCTTGGTATCGCGAGCCTGGAGGCGCTGCAGGGCCAGGGGGTCTTCTACGGCGCCGCGGTGAGCGAGGCCCCGGCCATGCGCGGGCGGAACGTGTTCGTCGCCGGAGGCGGTAACTCCGCCGGGCAGACCGCGCTGCACATGGCCAAATGGGCCAGCCGGGTGACGGTCCTGACGCGCGGCCAATCGCTGGCCGACAGCATGTCCGACTACCTCATCCGCGAGATCGGCGCCACCCCGAACGTGGACGTCTGTTACCGCGTGCAGGTGGCCGGCGGCACCGGCACCGGCCGTCTCGAATCGCTGGTGCTCCAGGACACCGCTTCCGGGGTGCGGCGGAGCGTCCCGGCTGATGCCTTGTTCGTCCTCATCGGCTCGCAGCCGCGGACCGAACGGCTCGGCGAGGGTGTGGCACGCGACCAGCAGGGGTTCATCCTCACCGGACCAGACGTGCTGGGCGACACCGACACCGGCTGGCCTCCCGGCCGCCCGCCGCTGCCGCTGGAGACCAGCCTGCCCGGGGTGTTCGCGGCCGGTGACGTGCGCCACGGATCGGTCAAACGGGTCGCGTCCGCGGTGGGCGAAGGCGCGGCCACCATTCCCCTGGTTCACCGCTACCTGGAAACCACAACGATCGCACTAGCCGCCGCGGGCCTGTAACACAGTCGGCGGCACTGCCCTGACGCGCTCGTCCAGGTGCTTGCGCACATCCTCGTGCATCGAGCGCAGCTTGGCCGCCAGGTCGCCGAGCGCGCTCAGGCCCGGCTCTCGCGCGAGTGCGGTGCAGGTCCTGGTCAGGGCGTCGAGGCGTTCGGTGATGATCTTCCAGGCGGCCTCGCGGTGGGGCAGCACGAAGTAGGCGGGCCGGGTGATCTCCAGGGCCGGGCCGGCGGTTCGGCCGGGGGTCGATGGCCCGATAGGCAGGGTGGTCAGCACCGAGCCGAGCGGGCGCATCACCCAGTTCATCAGGTGCTTGGCCGTCCGGGCCAGGGTCTCCAGCTCGGCGGGGGTCTCGCCCTGATGAACGTAGTACCGGCTCAGGACCTGCAGCATCGCCTCGTACAGGCCGTTGTACAGATCAGCCACCCGGGCCGTGACCCGATCCTCGATCAGGATCCCCGACTCCACATCGGGGGGCAGCCGGACATAGGCGGGCTCTACCGGCCGCGCCGGGTCGAAGCTGGGGTCGGCCGCCTGCACGGCGAGGAAGTCCTCCAGGATCCCGGTGAACTTGCCGAAATGCGACTTGACCCAGTCGCCCCGCGCCCCTTCGCCCTGCTCCACGATCAGCTCGATCGCCCGGCTCGCCGAGGCCAGGCCGGTGACCGCGCTCAATTCCTTCCACTCGAAGGTCGCGGTGACGGCCTGCGCGGCCGGCGGCCCGATGAAAACGGCGTCCTCGCCGTAGCGGTCGCACAGGCGGGCCAGGCCGGCCTCGATTCCCCGGTACAGATGGCCCACCGTCTGCCATGGCTCGGGCACCGCGGCGACCGGCCGGCCGATGCTGGCCAGGGGCTGGATGCCCGGCTGTGCGGCGAAGCCCTCGGCGTCCTCCAGCGTCATCCCCTCCGGCCGCTCGAGGTACATGAAATGACGCAGCGCCCGCTCACCGAACGGCAGCAATGCGATCTGCACTCCGGGCGGATACCACCGCGACAGGATCGGGAGGTTGGGGCGCTCGAAATGCGGTGCCGCGCCGACCGCGGTCAAGATGTTGGTGGCCAGCGCCAGGTGCAGCATCTCCTGCTTGATCACGTCGATCAGCAGGGCTTCCCATGCCTGCACCCGCGTGACCTGCTCGGGTGTCAGGCCCTCGCCAGCGGTGCGCTTAAGCGAGAACTGCGCGTACAGGTACTCGCACATCAGGCCATGCTCGATCTCGCAGGCCTCGCCGAGCAGGTAGACAAGCTCTTCCCGGCTCTCCACCTGCAACGGCGGCTCAGTGGTCATCGCGGCCTCGCCTCCATCCCTAGCCTTCCCAGGTCTTCCAGCAAAATGCCGGGGTATTGCAACCGCGCATCGAGCCGCCGGCAACTTGCGCGGCTCTAAATCATCCTGCGCCCCGGCCCGAACGATGGCACATGCTGACCATCGAAACCACCCTTGCCGATTCCGCGCACAGAGCGCCCCGGACTATAGCGGCCCGCATGCGAGGATGGCGAGCATGATCACTGCGTTTTCCATCGCTCCGCTCGGCGGCGGTGCGTCTGTCGGCGCGTCGGTGGCCGAGACCGTGCGGCTGGTCCGGCAAAGCGGCCTGCCGAACGAGACCAACGCCATGTTCACCAACGTCGAAGGCGAATGGGACGAGGTGATGAGCCTCATCAAGGCGTGCGTGATGAAGGTGGGCGAGACCGCGCCCCGGGTGAGCCTTGTGATCAAGGTCGACCATCGTCCGGGCGTGACCGGCGCCTTGCGGCACAAGGTTGAATCGGTCGAGCGTCGGCTGGCTGCACCGTAGGCAGGGATCAGCCCGAGCATTCTGCCTGCTGCCGCGCCACGCGGGCCACTGCCCGGACTCAATCAGGCAGCGAAGGCATCGCCCAGGGCGCAGCGGGGGGTCACCCGCCGACTCGGGTGATGGCGACGTACGTGCCGGGCTGCCGGTTCCTCACCTGCCTGGGGTGACGACTCGGGGAGACCGCCCGGCCAGGATGGGGGACAAAGGCGCCCGTCCGCGGGGTGGGAAGGGGGCGGCCGTGCTTGTGCTCAGCCTGGTCCTGATCGGCCTGGCGATCGCGCTCGACCCGCTGCCGCTGACCGCGTTCATGGTCGTGCTGCCCTCCAGGCGCGGTGTGCGCAAGGGGGCGGCATTCGTGTTCGGCTGGCTGGTGTCCCTGGCGGTGGTGGTGGTCGTCACGGTACTGGCCACCGGGAACAACCCGCCCAAGCCGAGCACCGCGCCCTCTCTCGCATCGCTGGCGGTCAAGCTGGCCATCGGTGTCGTCCTGGTGGCGATCGCCATCCGGCACCGCCGCCGGATGGGCCGCCCGAAGAAGCCGAAAAAGCCACCGAAGTGGCAGGCCAGCGTGGACAACATGACGCCATGGTTCGCTCTGGCCCTGGCCCCCGCGCTGCAGCCATGGGGCCTGATCGCCGCAGGCGCCGCCACGGTCGTGGAGGCCAAGCTGTCCACCGCCGGCAGCTACCTCGCGCTGTTCGTGTTCTGCGTCCTGGCCTCGGCCTCCTACCTGGCCATGGAGCTGTACGCCGGTTTCAGGCCAGCTGCGGCCCAGGCATTCCTGGCCAGGCTCAGGACCTGGATGAACAGCCACACCGACCAGGCGATCATCTTCGGGAGCCTGATCCTCGGCTTCTGGCTGATTGCCAACAGCCTGTACCTGATCGTCGCCTAGACAATGACCTGGCCCCATAGGGGAGATGAAATGACGATCAACGCTGAACCGGCCGGCCCTACCCGCGCCCCGAGGGGCATTCGGAACCCAGCACCCCCGCCGCGGGCGGGAAGCGGGCGAAAGAACGCGATCCGGCTCGTCGCGCTAGCCTCGGCGGCACGCGTGGCAACAGATGGGCGCACCCTGCGGGCGGTAGTCGTGGCCGCGATCGCGATGGCTGCAGCAGCACGCCTGGCGCGGGAGGGCGGCAATCCACTCGATTGGTACTTTGCGCGCGGGCGAGACGAGGCGCGCAGGACGGCACAGCGCAAAGGCGCATCGGCACGATAGTTGCCGCGATTCCTGAGTCGGCGGCCGGTGGCCGCGCGGATAGCGCTGTATCAGGCCGACCGCCCGTGCTCCCGCGCAATAACGGCTCGGGTCCGGGGCTGGTTCATGTGAACATACTCACCCCCGGGCAGGGCCGGGCGCTGAACCCCACCTCTCGCCCCGGCGTGTAAGGAACAAGAGCACTGGCTGGGCGATGCGCCGCCAAGAAGCTGACCCAGCACCTTGGTATGTGCACCACCCGGCGTAAAGAGAGAAGGCAGCGATGTCACTGTTCATCGACGTACACGATCTACCCGGCCCGGTCTCCATGGAGGAGGCCGCCAAGGCCCATACCGCAGACCTGCAAGTGCAGCCCGAGTTCGGCGTGCAGTACCTGCGGTACTGGGTCGATGAGCGGCATGGCAAGGTCTTCTGCCTGGTCGACGCGCCGGGCGCGGTCGCCGCTCACGCCGTGCACCGCATGGCGCACGGCCTGATCCCGGGTGCGATCTTCCCCGTGCGGGAAGGCCACTGACCAGTGCCAGATTTGGCCCCCTGCTGGCAGGGCCGGTAGTGACGGGTGGGGAGCGCCGGGTCGCGCGGGAACAGCTCCTGCCAGACCGCGGGCGTCTTGACCCAGCGTTGCGCGCTGAGCGTTGGACGGCGACTTCGCCAAGGTGGTCTGCTCTGGTGTCATGAGGTGCTGCCCAGGGCCTGAGTCAGGCCATCGCGGCTGGTGACGCCGAGCTTGGTATAGGCATGCTGAAGGTGGTTGTTGACCGTCCGCACGGACAGGTATAGGCGTTGTGCGATGTCCTTGCTGGCCATGCCGGTGGCGGCGAGCATCACGATCTCGCGTTCCCGTCGTGAGAGCGGGACTGGCCCGGCGGTGTGGATCAGTCCTGGTGTAGCGGCGCCTTCGCAGGCGGCGGCGAGCGCGCTGGAGCGGCGCCGCGCGTTTGCTGCTGCTCGCTGGTCTCCGGCCCGGCTGAACGCTTCGGCCGCGTCCGCGGCGGCCTCGGCGGCGAGCAGCATCGCGCCTAGGGCCTCGAAGTCACTGGCGGCACTGGCCAGTTCTGCGGTGTTGCGGGCGCGGGCGGCAGTGGCGTGGCGGGCCCGGGCGGACACCAGCGGCGAGTCGCACGTGCTGGCCAGTTCGCGCAGGCGGGCGGAGGTGTCGGTGCCGGTGGTGCGCATCAGGTCATGCAGCAGCCATGCTTCGGCGGTCCGGTGCCCGGTCGAGGCCGCCTGCGCGGCGGCGTCCCGGAATCGCTCTGCCGCCTCTGCTGGCCGCTGGGCTGCCAGGGCGGTCCACGCGTCGGCGAGTTGCTGCTCGGGTTGGCGGAAGCCGAACGCGGGCCCGGTGTCGCGTTCGGCGAGCGCCTGGGCGGCGGCGTCCGCGTCGCCGAGCATGGCGCAGGCCAGCGCCAGGCCTGACAGGACCAGGCGCCGGGGGCCGGCGAAGCGGTTCGCCTCGGCCAGCCCGGCTGCTTCGGCGTAGTAGCGGCGGGCGGTCGCCAGCCGGCCCTGGAGGGTGGCGACCCGCCCGAGGCTGGCGGCGGCGAACAGCTGGGCGATGGGTACCCGGTGGCTGGCGACGATCTCGGTGCCGGCCTGGGCCAGCTGCGCGGCGTCGGCGAGCCGGCCCGCCTCGGCCAGGGCGAACACCTGGTTGACCAGGTGCATGGCCGGATGGGCGATGGCCAGCTCGTCACCGAGCGCCAGGTGGTCCGCGTAGCCGGCCTCGGCGACTTTCAATGCTTCGGCGGTCTGGCCGGTGAGCGCCAGGGCAGGCGCGGCCGCGATGGCCCGGACGACCCGGGTGCGCCGGCTGGCGCCCTCGATACGCTCGAGCACAGCCAGCGCACGGTCGGGGTGCCCGGAGAAGGTCAGCACCGAAGCCTCGTCGGCCACGAGCTGTTCGGCGAGCGGCGGGGAGGTGATGACCGCCCGGGCGGCGGCGTTGATGGCCAGCGCGGCTTCCGGCTGGCACAGGCCCCACTGGGCGTTCTTGGCCCGGGTGACCGCCAGGCGGAGCGCGACCTGCTCGCTGCCGGGGCGTTGCTGTCCGAGCTCGAGGACCCGCTCGGCGGCGTCGAAGGCACCAAGCTCATACATCGCCTCGCCCAGCAGCAGCGCGCCAGCCGCGTCCAGGTGCTCGTCGGGGACCGCCTCGATCAGGCGCCGCACGACACGGAAGTCGTGCGCGTGGCGCGCCAGCTGGGCGCCGCGGACCAGGACGGCCGGGTCAGGCCGTCCCCCCGCGTCCAGCCGCCAGACCGCGATGCGCAGCGCCGCCGCGCCCGCGAGACCGGCAGCTTCGAGCCGGTCGGCCTGGGCCAGCAGGATCGCCCGCGCCCGCGACCTCGGCACGGCGGCCCGGACGACCCTGCCATGCAGCGGGTGGGCCAGGCGCACCTGCCCGTCGGCGACCGTGATCGTCACCAGCCCGGCCCGTTCCAGCGACTCCAGTACCCCGGCAGGAGCGGCCGTCTCCAGGTAGCTGAGTTCAACCGGCTCGCACAGGGCCAGCAGATCCACGACCGAGCGGGCCTCGGCCGACAGATCCCCGATCCGCTGCTCGACCAGGTCGACCAGCCGATTGGTGGCCGGCAAGGGCTTTTCCAGGTGCCACACTCCTGACCGCTCGACCAGTGCCCCAGATTCCAGCGCGCCCAAGACCAGCTCACGCAGGTACAGGGGGTTGCCCCGGGTGACCTCCCAGAACTCTTGCCCCGCGCCAGCCTCGACCGGCCCCCCCAAAACCAGGCGCAGGAGGGTATCGATATGAGCACGGCTGAGGTCATGCAAATCAACCCGCTCTACCCGGCCGTCCCGCCACAGACCGGTCACCAGGTCCGGCACCGGCTCACCGGTCCGCACGGTGGCGATCAGGAATATCGCCGATCGTGCGGCCAGATACGCCAGCAAGGCAAGTGAGACGTCATCAAGCAGAGGAACGTCATCGACGACTGTCACCAGCCGGCGACCACGGTGGCGCTCATGCAGCACCCGGCGAGTCTCCTCGAACAACGTCACGGCGTTGACCTGCCCATCCGGACGGGGGAGGCCCAGCCCGGTGGGCAGCAGGACGGCTACCGCGCCCAGCGGCAACAGCGCGGTCGTGCGACTGCCGACTACCCGCTCGGTCGGGTGACCACGCGCCGCCGCCAGCCGGGCGCACTCATCAGCCAGCCGGGTCTTCCCGACCCCGGCCCGTCCGTGGATCACCAGGCCCGCCAGCTCACCCGAGTCCAGCGCCTGCTCGAACAACTCAAGCTCGGGACGCCGGCCCACAATCGGCCACTGGGGTAGCGCGACCGCCACAGCAGCCAGCATGCCAGCCATCACCGCGTGAACCAATGCCCGCCACCCGATCCCGCGCGGCCCGCACCTTAGGTGGCAGCCGCCACGCCGGGCCGATGAGTAGCGGGCCGGCGCGGAAATGAGTAACAGCTACTCACGCGGTCACCCAGGCGGGGGACATACAACTGTGGCAGAGGGAGCCCCCGGCTGCATATCTCAACGGTAGCGGTGGGGACGCAGACAGTATCTACCCGCCCGCCCTCCACGGGAGGCGTCGAGTCGATCCTCAGTGGATCATGTCGGGCGCGGGCGGGTGGACAGCAGGCAGAACGAGCGAGGGACACGATGAAGCAAGACCGGCCTTCGGCGGTGCGGCCGGACCGGACGGCGGCACTGGCGGGACAGGGCAGCGCGGCTCGCGGCACCGGCCAGGAGCGGGCAGCGGTAATCCTGATGAATGACAGCGCGGTCCGGTGCGCCGAGCCGGAGGAAGCGGGTCCAGTCCGGAGCTTGGCCGGCGGGGGCGGGCCGGGGGCGGCGGGTGGGTTGCGGCTGCTGGTTCCGGGGATGCGCCGGCTGTTGTTCACCGCGGCGGTGCTGGTGCTGCTGGCCGGGATCCAGCTGTTCGTGTTCACCGGGCGGACCGACCGGTTCTTCGCCTTCACGATCGCCAGCCCGCTGTCGGCGGCGTTCCTGGGCGCCGGGTACGGGGCCGCGGTCGCGATCGAGGCGCTGGCCGGGCGGCAGCGGCTGTGGGCCAGCGCGCGGATCGCCGTGCCCGCGGTGTTCGTCTTCACCGTCTTGACGCTGGCCGTCACCGTGACCCACCTGGGCCGGCTGCATCTGGGCGCCGGGTTCGCGGCCGGCACGCGGCTGGTGGCGGCGGCGTGGATCGTGATCTACGTCGCGGTGCCGGCGCTGATGCTGGTGCTGCTGGCCGTGCAGGCGCGCGCCCCGGGGGCCGACCCGCCCCGGCGGGCCGGGCTGCCCGGCTGGCTGTGCGGGCTGCTGGCCGCGCAGGCGGCCGTGCTGCTCGGCCTGGGCGTCGCGCTGTTCGCGGCGCCCGGCGCGGCGGCGCCGCTGTGGCCCTGGCCGCTGACCCCGATGACGGCCCAGGCGATCGGCGCCTGGCTGATCGCCCTGGGGGTGGCCGCCGGGCACGCGCTGGCCGAGCGGGACGCGGTGCGGCTGCGGCCCGCCGCGGCCGGCTACATCGTGCTCGCCGCGCTGCTGGCCATCGCGCTGGCCCGCTACCCGCACCAGTTCGCCTGGGGCACTGCCCGCGGCAACGCCTACCTGATCTTCCTGGCCACCATGCTGCTGACCGGCCTGGCAGGCCTCACCCGGGGACTGCCGCACCACACCCGCCGGCCAGTGCGCACGCAGGGACACGCCCCCTTGGGGCAGGCGGCGACCGGGCCTGTCCGAAGCGCCCGGCGGATTAAGGACGCGAGGAACTGACGGGCGCGGGTGGCTGGCTCGCAGCGTCCCGGGCATCGGCGGCGCGCTGGTGCTCCAGCAACGAGGGGATTAGCAGGTCAAGCAGCAGATGGCCGGCGCGGAAGTAGGCCGCGGTGGGCCGGACGCGTCCGCAAGGGATGAGCTCGACAGCGGTACACGATGCGGACCAGGGGTCGATGTCTAGCCTCATGCGCAGCGGGCGCAGCGGGCGTAGCGGTCCGCGGGCCAGGCGCACCTGGATCCGGCGTGTCCCCGTCTCACGATCACGTTCGACCGGCCCGCGCAGCAGGCTTTCGCCGACCGGCAGCTCGCCGTGCCCGGTGCGCTGCCAGCTGTCCAGCGCGGCCACGCACGTCTGGAACGGGACGTCCACGATCCGCCGGAAGGACAGCGATCCGCGCGCCGCGGCCATGCTCGCGCTCATGCTTGCCTGCCCGGCCGGCTAGCCGGCGCAGCCGCGCAGGCCGCCGGTACCGGGCTGGCCTGACCAGGTAATGCCTGGGCCCCTGCCTTTGCTCGCAGCCACTGGTTCCCCCCGTCGGTCCCTCACCAGGTGCTGAGCCCCTGGCGGCGCTTGCTCACCTGCACAGAGCAGCCGCGCGCCGGTCTGATACACCAGAACCGGCAGGCTTGCGGCCGCTGCGATTCACGTGCCGTAGGCCACCGTGGTGAAACTGTCCTGGTTGCTGCCCTGCGGGGCCTGGCCGGTCACGAAAACCTTCGACCCGTCCGGGCTCACCGCGATGGCTGCCGGATCCACCGCGCCGCGGGTGGGGTGGGGGCCGGAGTACGTGGCCTCCCAGTGCTCGGTTCCCGTGGCGGCCCCATAGCTCACCGTGGCGTATGCGTCGGTCCCCTCGTTGTTCGCCAGATAGCCCGACGTGAAAACCGCGGACCCGTCCGGGCTGGCCGCTATCAAAGACCCGCTGCCCTCCGATGTGCAGCAGGTGCGCGACCACACCAGCGCACCGGTGGATACTTCGCGGGCCTGAGTTTCGTAGAATCCCGGGTTGAAGCCGCCTCCGCCGACCCCGGTCACGAACATCGTTGACCCGTTCGGGCTTACTCCCAGGCTTACGGTTTCGCAGCAGTAGCCGCTGCTGGTCGGCAGCCACTGCTTGGTCCACACGGTGGCTCCGGTGGTGCTGTCGTAGCCGACGATCGGGTTGCTGCCAGCCCCGCCGTTCACATATCCCGCCACGAGTACCGTGGACCCGTCGCGGCTGACCGCTACCGAGGTGGCGTTGTAACTAATGCCCGCGGCCGGGCCGGCGAGGCGGCGCACCCAGACCATGGCACCGGTAGCGGCATCGTAGGCCACGCTCTGGTACTCCTCGCCGTTCTTGCCCAAGCTCACGCCGGTGACGTACAGCCTGGAGCCGTCCGGGGCGAGGGCACCGGCGGCGGCGAAGCTGTTGCTGCCAAGGCCCTTGGCGGGGGAGGCCCAGAGAAACCGCCCGGTGGCGGCGCGGTAGGCGAGGGTGCGGTAATCCTGAGTCATCACGTACACGGCGCTGCCATCTGCGGTTACCGCCATGGTCACCGGGCTGTCGGCGCCGTCTGCGGTGTACTGCCGGGCCCACAGCGTGACTCCGGTGGCCGCGCTGTAGGCGATGGTCTCGATCGCGGACACGCCGCCAGAGTTGGTGACGAAGCCGCCCGCGAACACCGTCGATCCGTCCGGGCTCACAGCAATGGAAGTGGCGCCGTCCACCGCGGTCGGGCTCGTATCGCTGCCGCGGTAAGTCCGCAGCCACCGTCTGGCCCCGGTAGCGGTGTTGTAAGCCAGGGTGGCCCAGCCCGTGGAGCCATCTTGCGCGGTATAGCCGGTGAAGCCGGTGACAAACACCGTCCGGCCACCGGGGCTCACGGCCTCGGCGGTGGCTCCGGCCTCGCCGCTCTGCTGGCCGTGATAACTGGCGGTCCACAGCTGGTTTCCGCCCGCTAACGCCGCCGGCGCGGGGACAGGCGCGGCGAACCCCAGGGCAAAGATCGCCGCGGTCAAAACGATAGCCAGCCGCCTGAAGGTAGGCGTGTCACGTCGCATGTCGTCCTCCGATCGACGGTGGGCGTGAACCGTGATCACCGAGGCCGGGCATCCATTGTGGGCTCGCGGACACGCCCCAGCCGCCCGTGGCCAGGCCCGCCGCGCTAGCCCTCGCTGCAGCATGACCGGATCGCCCCCGGCCCCTACCGTTAATGAGGCGCGGGCGCCGGGGCTGATACACCCGCCATCCACACGCCATCCAGGCAATTTCGCTGGCCGGTCTCACGCCATCCACACGCCATCCAGGCAATTTCGCTGGCCGGTCTCACGCCTGCGGCTGGTGGTGGCGGCAGCCGTGCTAGCTGCCTGGTGGGGCGAGGTCGTGCCGGGCGGTGAGCAGCAGCCAGGTGAGCGCGCCGGTCGCGAGTCCGCCGGCGGCGGGCTGCGCGCCGGCGACGGCGAAGGCCGCCGCGGTGATGGCGGCGGCGATCGCGATCCGGAGCGCGAGCAGGGCCGGCCGGCCGCGGCGGACCCGGGCGGCCAGTGCGGCGAGGGTCTCGCGGTGGGCGGCGGTTTCGCGGCGCGGGGCGGCGGTTTCCGGGTGGGTGGCGCTTGGCCGGCCCGGGGTGGTTTCCGGGTGCCGGGTGGTTCCCGGGCCGGCGGGGGTGTCCCGGTGTGGCGCGGCGGTATCCCGGGGCGGGGCGGCGGTCTGGCGGCCGGGGGCTGGGCGGGCCGGGCCCGGCCGCGGCCTGGTCCGGGTGGCCGGGCCCGGCCGGGTGGTCAGGTCGGCGTAGGCCTCGCCGCGGCCGTAGCGGGTGCGCAGTTCGGTGTAGGCGGCGGCCGCGGCGGCGAAGCGGGCAGGGTCGCCGCCGTCGGCGCGGTCGGGATGGGTGGCGGCGGCGATCCGGCGCCAGGCGGCCCTGATGTCGTCGTCGGTCAGGTCCGGCCGGGCCGGCAGGCCGAGCGCGGCGAACGGGTCGGCGCTCACCGGGACTCCGGCCCGAACGCCTCGTCGAGCAGCGGCCCGGCATCGGGCAGGACCGGGCTGCCGCCTGGCCCGGCCGCGCTGGGCGGCCCGGCGTCGGGCGGGACCGCGGGGCCGGCCGGCTCCGCGGGGCCCGGCAGGCTGGCCGGCATGACCGCGGCCTGCCAGCCCGGCCGGCCTGATGCCGCGGGCGGGGCCAGCGCGGCGGGCGCCGCCACCAGGCGTTTGACCTGCACGAAGGTCACCGCGCCGCGGTGGATGTAGGCGACCTGCCCGACGTCGAGGGCGCGGACGATGTCCGGGTCAAGCACCGGGGTGTGGCGCAGCCGCGACGATCCCTCATCGCTCCACAACGCGGCGCCCATCAGCCGCCTGGTGGTGTCGATCACCGGCCGGTTCCCGGCCAGCGCGACCACCGGATCCGGGTGCGGCGTGCGCAGCAGCCAGATGCCGCCGTCAGCGGACGCCGCGATCCGCAGTCGCTCGCTTTCGTCGCCGGCCAGGCCCTGCCACGACTGGGCCGACACCTGGACGGCCAGGCCGAGTGAGCGGGCCCGCTCGTACAGCTGCCACACCGGAAGCCGCCGCGACACGGCGCTGAACTCGTCCACCGCGAGCAGCACCTCGGGGGCACTGCCGCCGGGCCGTCCCGCGCCGTGCGCGACGTAGCTGGCCAGCAGGTCCACCAGCGTCCTGGCCTGCGCCTCGGCCACGGCGATCTCCGCGGTCCCCTCCAGGATGCAGTACCACACGTCCGCGTCGGCGAAGCTGCCCGGCCCGTCCAGGCCGGGCCCGAGCCGGCGGAACAGGGCCCGGAACCGCAGCGCCACGTCCGGCACCTGCCGCGCCGCCGAGCCGATCAAGGCCAGCTCGCTGTCGTGCCGGCCAGTCCGGTACGCCGCCGCCAGCCAGCCCGGGTCCAGCCGGGCCAGGAAATCGGCCGTGCTCCGCGGCGGCCCGGCCGGCGCGCCGGCCGCCAGCGACACCACGGCCTCCATCACGTCGGCGTAGTACGCCGCCGGCCCGCTGCCGTGCTCGATCAGGTCGAGCAACGTGGTGACCAGCCGCCCGGGCGGCAGGTCCCAGATCGACAGGCTGGCCTCGTCCGGCCAGACCGCGGTGGCCCGCGCACCCGCATCACGCAGCACCCGCCGGGCCCGGTCGGCGACCCGCCGCGAATCCCCGCCGCCCTTGCAGTCCAGCACCACCAGCAGCGGACGGCCACCAGCCCCCGCCGCGTGACGGCGCAACGCGGTGGCCATGAACCCGGCCCACAGCCTCAACAGCAAAGTGGTCTTCCCGGTTCCCGTCGTCCCTATCACCACCTGGTGTGATCGGAGGCGGGCGTAGGGCAGCACGGCCACCGGGCGTTGCGGGTGCCCGACGGCCCTGATCACCGCGCCCGCCACGACGCCGCCGGCCGGGGTGGTCAGCGGCACCGAGCCGGGCGCGGCGATCCTGGCCCGCGCGGTGCGCACCTGGTGCCGCCACTGCCGTAGGTCGAAGACGACCGGGGACCCCGGGGTCAGCCCACCGGTGCCCGCCCGCATCGAGGAGATCCGGTACGACCAGGCCAGGCCGCCGGCGACCAGGCCGAGCGGGATAGCGGCCGGGGCGATCGTGACCGCCGCGGCGGCGACGGAGCCCGCCGCGCCGAGGTGCCACATCGATAGCCAGGCGTGGTACGGGGCGGTCGCGATCGCGGCCAGCGCGCCGCCGGACGGGGCGCGCAGCCCGGTCCACGCCAGCCACACCGCCACCATCGGCAGGCACCACAGCGCCGCGCCGTACAGCCGGCGCGGCGGCCAGCCGAGCAGCCACGCCAGCGCGGCCGAGTAGCCGGCCACCAGTGACACCGGCAACGCGGCCACCAGCGCGGCGGCGATCACCGCGGCCCGGAGCAGCCGCCCGGCCAGGCGAACCGCGCCCCGCAGCGCGACCAGGGTCAGGTACCGGGTGATCATGAGCGCCCCAGGCCATCGAGGGCCGCCGCAGGCGGCAGATCCCGGATCTCGATCCTGGGCGCCATGGCGCCGAGCGTCCCCGCGGCCCGGGCCACGGTGGGCCGGGCCGCGGGCGAGCAGAGGTAGAGCACGCGGGCATGCCGGGGCGGCCGCCCGGGTACCGCCGCCTCGGCCGCCGGGCTGCCGTAGTCCGCGGTGCGGGCGAGCAGCTCGCGCATGATCGCAGCCGTCCGGGTCACGGTCTTGCGGGTGAGTTCGGCCTCGACGGCCCAGCACTCCCCGGCGTAGGGCACCCCGCGGCCGTTCGGGAAGTGGATCTCCGCATCGGGGATGTGCTCGCGCAGGCCGACCCGGCCACCCATCCGGGCGCGCAGTTTCCGCTCGCTGCGCCAGTATCCTTCCGCCTGCCGGTAGCCGGAGGCGGACTCGAGCGCGAGCCGCACGGCGGCGACGGCGCGCAGGTGCGCGAGCCGGGACAGGGCCGGCGGCACCGCCGGGTAGCGCAGTCCGCAGGCGGTCAGGCCGCGGCGGGTCAGCCAGACCCACGGCCGGCCGGGGCCGATCCGCGCCGTGTCCGCGTAGCCGATCCGGCGCCAGCGCGCCGCCACCCGCCCGGCGCCCGCGGGGGGCAGGTCCAGTAATCCGGCCAGCAGGTCGAGCTGGACGCCGTACATTTCGGCCGTGAACACCAGGCCGCGCAGATCTCGCTCGGTGAGCCGGGCCGGAGCCGCCCGGGCGCCCTTGGCCGTGCTTAACGTCACATCTCAACTACATCACGTAAACGCCCGCCGGATAAGTGATTGCGCGCCCTGCGGTGCGCGCGTAATGTGCGGTCCGTCGCTCGCTGGGCAGCAGCGGGCAGGCGCCAGCATCAGCTGGGAAGCCGCCGGAAAGGAGGGTCGGCCGCAATGAGTGTCTTCTGTGGTGCCCTGATTCCCTTCCTGGGTGGCGCGATCTCCCGCTGACCGGCTCGCAGGCCGGCGACCGGGGTGCCCGCCCGGTTCCGCTCACAGCCTGGAGCCGCACCGATGTCTTCTTCCGCTTCTCCTCCTGATTTTCCAGCTTCTGATCGTGCCGCCCTGCCCGCGGGCTGGCAGGACAGCCTGGCACGGCTCGGCGCCGACCGGGCGATGATGGCCAGCATCGAGGCCGCGGCCGCCGGCCACGCCGGGCCGGCCGTTCCCGGGCGGGTGGCCCGCGCGGAGCACTCGCTGATCACCGCGCTCACCCCGGCCGGCCCGGTACGGGCCGGCCTGACGCGGCGCGAGCAGGCCTGCGCCGGCGACTACGTGCTGCTCAGCGCCGCCGAGCCAGTGGTGGCCGAGGTGCTGCCGCGGCGGTCGCAGCTGGTCCGGCACGCCGCCGGGAACAGAACCGAGCCGCAGACGCTCGCGGCCAACATGGATGAGGTGTTCGTGACCGTCGCGGCCGATCGCGACGTCTCGCTCGGCCGGATCGAGCGCTTCCTCGCCCTGGTCTGGGAGAGCGGAACCCTTCCGGTGGTCGTGCTGACCAAGGGCGACCTGCTTGCGCCCGGAGCCGCCGCGCCGCTGCTGAGCAGGGCCGCGGGCGTCGCCCCCGGGGCGGACGTGCACCTGGTGTCCGCGGTCACCGGCGACGGCGTCGGCGACCTCGCCCGGCGGCTGGAGCCAGGCCGGACCGCCGCGCTGATCGGCAGTTCCGGCGCGGGAAAGTCCAGCTTGCTGAATGCGCTGGCCGGCGCGGAGGTGGCCGCCACCACGCGGGTGCGCGACGCCGACGGCAAGGGCAGGCACAAGACGGCCTGGCGCGAACTGGTGGTCCTCGACCAGGGCGGGGCGGTCATCGACACCCCCGGGCTGCGCGGCCTGGGGATGTGGCTGGACGAGACCGGCCTCGACACCGCCTTCGCCGACCTCACCGAGCTGGCGCTGGGCTGCCGGTTCTCCGACTGCCGGCACGCTACCGAGCCCGGCTGCGCGGTGACCGCCGCGATCGAGGCGGGCACGTTCGAGGCCAGGCGGCTGGAGAGCTACCGCAAGCTGGAGCGTGAGGCCGCCTACGTGGCCCGCAAGGCCGATCCTGGGGCCCGGCGGGCCCAGGCCCGGGCCGAGCACGCGATAACCAGGGAGGGCGCGGCCCGGGCGCGGCACCGTCCCCGGTCCTCGTGACCGCCGCCGCGCAGGCCACCCGGGGTCCGCGCGAGCACCGCGGCGGCCTCGTCCGTCCAGGCGGGACGGGACGCCCGCCTCGCTGCGTCCATGACCCGTCACGGAATAGGGGCTTTTTACCGAGAGATTACGAGATTAATGTATAACTTTGGGACTTTGCGTGAAGCCTGCCGTCCGGGGGCCGCAGAGCCCGGATTCACGTGCCGACTCCAAGGGGGCAGCGATGACTGAAACACGGCACAGCAGACTGTCCGGCCGCCTGGTCCGCCGCGCGCTGGCGGTGACGGCGGCGGCGGGCGGCGTGGCCTTAGCCGCGGGCCTGACCGCCGCGGCGGGAACGACCGGGGGAGCGGGCGCCCACGCCAGGGCCGCCCAGACGTTCTCCTTCCAGCTGAAGCCCTCGTCCCCGGCCATCTCCGCGTGCCTGCCCAATGCCAGCGGCCGCGTCACGATCACGACGGGACGGCTCAACGACATCATGAAGGTCACGGTCAGCGGCATGCCCGCCCACGCCGGCTTCGACCTGTTCGTGATCCAGCAGCCCACCGCGCCGTTCGGCGTCTCCTGGTACCAGAGTGACGTGCAAGCCGGCGCCACCGGGAGGGGCAGCGCCACGGTCCAGGGCATCTTCGACGCCGAGACGTTCTCGGTGTCCCCCGGTGGCACCGTGACGTTCGCGCCCACGCACCAGTACCACCTCGGCCTGTGGTTCGACAACCCGCAGACGCCGTTCAACCTGGGCTGCGAGCCCGGGGCCACGTCCCCGATCGTGACCCCGTTCAACGGGGAGCAGCACGCGGGCATCCAGGTGCTGAACACCGCGCAGTTCCCCGTCAACAAGGGGCCTCTGTCACGCGTGCACCGCTGACGCCGAGCCGACGCGGTGCCGCTCGCCGGGTCGCGGACCGTCCGGATTCCGGGCGGCCCGGGCCCCGCGGGCATGCCGAGGGCCGCTACAGCGACCGGGTCCAGGTCTGCTCGACCAGGTCGTGCCCGAAGCTGTGGTGCTGGCCCTGGCCGGCCAGCCGGAACCCGGCCGCCTGGTAGATGCGGCGCGCCGCGGTCAGGCAGTCCTGGGTCCACAGCGTGATCTGCTGATAGCCCGCCGCGCGGGCGAACCGCAGGCACTCCTCGACCAGCCTGCCGCCGATGCCCAGGCCGCGGGCCCACGGCTCGACCAACAGCAGCCGCAGCTGGGCGGTGGCGGAGTCCTTGCGCATGCAGAACACGCACCCGGCCGGCGCCCCGTCCACCTCGGCGATCCATGCCGCCTCCCGCTCGGGGTCGCGGCCGGCGGCGTAGTCGGCCACGATCCGGGCCACCAGGTGCTCGAACGTCTCGTCCCAGCCGTACTCCTGCGCGTAGAGCGCGCCGTGCCGGGACACCACCCAGCCCAGGTCGCCGGGGCCCGGCGGGCGCAGCAGGTAGGAGCGCGGCCGCTCCGCGGAACCGCCGTCCGACAGCACCCGCCGGATCACCCGCATGGCCTCGACCAGCTGTCGCCGCTCCGGCTCGCCCAGCCTGGCCAGCAGCCCCGCGGTCTGGTCGGTCTGCAGCGCGTCGAGTTCGGCGAAGGCCGAGCGGCCGGCCTGCGTCAGCCGGATCACCTGCCGCCGCCCGTCGGCGGCCGAACGCTGCCTGACCGTTAGCTTCTCGGCGTCGAACCGGGCCAGGATGCGGCTCAGGTA
>DASXLW010000186.1:0-36282 GCA_036496025.1 Streptosporangiaceae bacterium | reverse complement strand
CGCCCAGCAGGTCGTAGCCGGGGGCGGCCCCGGTACCGTCGCCCAGCCAGACGATCTCCCCGGCCGGGGTCACCACCTCCAGCCCGGTCACGTGGTTCACCGTGAAGCCGTGCTTCAGGCAGTGCGCGCCGCCCGAATTCTCGGCCACGTTCCCGCCGATAGAGCAGATGACCTGGCTGGAGGGATCGGGGGCGTAGAAATACCCGAACGGCTCCGCGGCCTTGCTCACCGCTAGGTTGGTCACTCCGGGCTCGACCACCGCGCGGCGGCTGTGCGGATCGATCTCGAGGATCTTGCGCATCCGGGACGTCACGATCAACACGCCGTCCACCGGCGCCAGCGCCCCGCCGGACAGGCCCGTGCCCGACCCGCGGGCGACGAACGGGACCGCGGCTGCGGCGCACGCGCGCACCACCCCGGCCACCTGCTCGGCGGTCTCCGGCAGCACCACCAGGCCGGGGACGCTGCGATGGGAGGTGAGCCCGTCGCACTCGTAGGTCCGCAGCTCGGCCGGGTCGGTGATCACGTAGTCCGCGCCGCAGACTTCGGTCATCGCCGGGACCAGCGTGTCGATCATCGCAACTCCTCCCGCACGGCGGCGGCGGTCCGGCCGGTCCTGGCCGCCCGGCCGGCCGTTGTCGGTGCGGAGCGTGGGTCAGGGCATGCGCTCGTAGGCGGGCAGGGTGAGGAACTCGGAGTAGTCGTCGGCCAGCGCGACCTCCTTGAACAGCGCGACCGCGTCCGCGTATCGGGCGGTCCGGAACTCCTCGCCGCCCTGCTCGCGCACCTTGGCCAGCTCCTCGTCGATGATCCGCGCGACCAGGTCCTGGGTGACCTTCTCGCCGGTGTCGTCCAGCGTGATGTCGTTGTGCAGCCACTGCCAGACCTGGGACCGCGCGATCTCCGCGGTAGCGGCGTCCTCCATCAGGTTGAAGATCGCGACCGCGCCGGACCCGTTCAGCCAGCTGGCCAGGTACTGCAGGCCCACGCTGACGTCGTTCCTGAGCCCGGCCTCGGTGATCTCGCCCGGGGTCTCGGACACCGCGAGCAGGTCCTCGGCGGTGACGTTCACATCGTCGCGCAGCTTGTCCAGCTGGTTCGGCCGGTCACCGAGCACGCCGTCGAACACCTCACGGCACAGCGGCACGAGGTCCGGGTGGGCCACCCAGGAGCCGTCGAACCCGTCGCCCGACTCGCGGGTCTTGTCCTGGCGCACCTTCTCCATCGCGACCTGGTTCACCTCGGCGTCCCGCCTGCTCGGGATGAACGCGGCCATGCCGCCGATCGCGTGCGCGCCCCGGCCGTGGCAGGTCTTCACCAGCAGCTCGGTGTAGGCGCGCATGAACGGGGCGGTCATCGCGACCGAATTGCGGTCGGGCAGCACGAAGTCCCGCCCGCGGCTCCGGAAGTTCTTGATCACGCTGAACAGGTAGTCCCAGCGGCCGGCGTTCAGGCCCGCGGAGTGCTCCCTGAGCTCGTAGAGGATCTCCTCCATCTGGAACGCGGCCGGGATGGTCTCGATGAGCACGGTCGCCCTGATCGTGCCCTGCGGGATACCCAGCGCGTCCTGGGCGATGGTGAACGCGTCGTTCCACATCCGGGCCTCGAGGTAGTGCTCGGTCTTGGCCAGGTAAAAGTAGGGTCCCTTGCCCTTGTCGAGCTGCCTTCGGGCCGACGTGGTCATGTACAGGGCGAAGTCGGTGAGGCTGCCGGACGCGCGCCGGCCGTCTACGGTGATGTGCTTCTCGTCCAGGTGCCAACCACGCGGCCGGACCACGATCGTGGCCAGTTCCTCGTCCGGCCGCAGCGCGTACCGCTTGCCCTCGTCGCTGGTGAAGTCGATCTTGCGGTCCAGCGCGTCCCTGAGGTTGAGCTGCCCGCCGATCATGTTGTCCCACAGCGGCGTGTTGGCGTCCTCGAAGTCGGCCAGCCACACCTTGGCGCCGGAGTTGAGCGCGTTGATCGTCATCTTCTTGTCGGTCGGCCCGGTGATCTCCACCCGCCGGTCGACCAGTCCCGGGGCGAGCGGCGCGACCCGCCAGGACCGGTCGTCGCGGATGCTCTCGGTCTCCGCGAGGAAGTCGAGCGTCCCGCCCTCGGCCAGCGCGCGCTGCCGCTGGTGCCGGGCGTCCAGCAACTCGGCCCGGCGCGGCCCCAGTTCCCGGTGCAGGGCGGCGATAAGGCGCAGCGCCTCATCGGTCAGGACCTCCTCGTACCCAGGGCCCACCTGGCCGGTGATCTGCACGCCATCGATGTCCGTCACCCTACGCACCTCCCGAGTCGTGCCCCCCATCCTAGGAACCCGGTCCAGATCCCGTAAGCCGCGGGCAACCTCGCCGTCCCCGCTGCCCCTGAGGGTGTCGATGGCACATTGACTCCCCGGGAATGCCGATGGCACATCGACCGCGTCCGCTGGCCGGCGCGGCCGGCGAATTGTCGGCATGGGCTGCCACGCTGCGCTCATGACGCGAAGACCTGATTTCGATCACAGATTGCTTGCCGAGATGCTCCGCAAGCAGCACGACATCGTAACCCGTCGTCAGACCGTGGATTGCGGCATGACCGACCGGGCTCTCAGGTACCTCGGCGAGGTCTGCGCGGTGGTCGCCGATTCCGTGCAGCGCCGCTGGTGCCGGGTCGCCGAGCTGGCCGGCGAGCTGCGCCGGGGCCCGGTGACCGGGTCCGCGTACCTCCGCCAGGTCCTGGCGGAGGCAGCCGACGGGATCCGGTCCTCGGCCGAGGCTGACTTTCGTGACCTGGTCAAGCGCGCGGGGCTGCCGATGCCGATGTTCAACGCGCGGCTGTACGTGGGCGAGGCGGTAATAGCGGTGGCCGATGCATGGTGGCCGGAGGCCGCGGTCGCGGCCGAGGTTGACTCGCGGGAGTGGCACCTGTCGCCCGGGGACTGGGAGCGGACGCTGCGGCGTCACGCCCGGCTGACCGCCCACGGCATCCTGATGCTGCACTTCACGCCGAAGCAGGTCAGGACCGAGCCCGACCAGGTGGCCGCCGCGATCAGGGCCGCGCTGGACGCCGCGCGAGCCGATCGCCAGTCCCGGGTGCGGGCGCTCCCGGCGAGCGCCTGACACGCGGGCACATACGGGGCCGCCGGCTTGTTAATCAGGTGTAAGGACGTCAGGACCGTGGGACGATCGGGGCGAAAGCGCCGGACGGTTCCGGCCCGGCGAGGTTCCCGGACTGGGAGGACGATGACTTCACCATTGCGCAGCCTGGCTGACGAGACAGCCGCCCCGCCAGCCACCTCACCCGGGCCCGAGCCTGGTGAGCTGGACCTGGAGGACCGGGCAGCGCTCCGCCGGGTGGCCGGGATGTCCACCGAGCTTCAGGACATCAGCGAGGTCGAATACCGGGAACTGCGCCTTGAGCGGGTCGTTCTCATCGGGGTGTGGACCGAGGGCACGCTGGTCAACGCGGAGAACTCGCTGCGCGAACTCTCCCGGCTGGCCGAGACCGCGGGGTCGCAGGTGCTGGACGGCCTCATCCAGCGTCGCGGCAAGCCGGATCCGGCCACTTACGTCGGCGCCGGCAAGGCGGCCGAGCTCGCGGAGATCGTGACCGAGGCGGGAGCCGACACCGTGATCTGCGACGGCGAGCTCAGCCCCAGCCAGCTACGCCGGCTGGAAAGCGTGGTACGGGTGAAGGTGATCGACCGCACGGCCCTGATCCTGGACATCTTCGCCCAGCACGCCCGGAGCAAGGAAGGCAAGGCGCAGGTCGAGCTCGCGCAGCTGGAGTACCTGCTGCCCAGGCTCCGTGGCTGGGGCGAGTCGCTGTCCCGCCAGGCCGGCGGCCGGGTGGCGGCCGGCGGCGGCATCGGGACGCGCGGCCCCGGCGAGACGAAGATCGAGACCGACCGGCGGCGGATCCGCACCCGCACGGCCAAGCTGCGCCGGGAGCTGGCCGGCATGTCCACCGGGCGCGAGGTACAGCGCGGCCAGCGGCGGCGCCGCGAGGTGCCTTCGGTGGCGATCGCGGGCTACACGAACGCCGGCAAGTCCAGCCTGCTCAACCGGGTGACCGGATCGGGCGTCCTGGTAGCCGACTCACTGTTCGCCACGCTGGACTCGGCCGTGCGGCGGGCCCGGACCCCCTCGGGCCGGCTGTTCACGCTGACCGACACGGTGGGTTTCGTCCGGCACCTGCCGCACCAGCTCGTGGAGGCCTTCCGCGCCACGCTCGAGGAGGTGGCGCAGGCCGACCTGATCCTGCATGTGGTGGACGGCTCGGACCCGGATCCGCTGGCGCAGCTGGCCGCGGTGCGCGAGGTGCTGAGGGAGATCGGCGCCGGCGACGTCGCGGAGCTCGTCGTGGTCAACAAGTCGGACGCGGCCGACCCGGTCGCGGTCGAGGCTGTCACGCAGCGCGAGCGCGACTGCATAGTGGTGTCTGCGCAGACGGGCGCGGGCATCGACGAGCTGCTCGCGGCGGTGGAAGCCGCCCTGCCCCGGCACAACACCCAGGTGTGCACGGTCGTGCCCTACGAGCGCGGCGACCTGCTCGCCCGCGCTCACGAGGAGGGCGAGGTGATCGAGCTGCGCCACGGTGCGGACGGGACCCTCGTTCAGGCCCGGGTGCCGTTGTCGCTCGCGGCGGAGTTCGAGCGCGTAGGCCGGGCGGCGGATGGTATTACGCAGAGTGATGACGGTGGAATATAAGCCGATACCGAACGGGCAGTGGCTGGACTAGTGCCTAGATTCATCCGCCTCTAATGACCTAGATCGGGGCGAATGTACGATTTCTTTCCGTAACTTTTTCGGATTCTGCCGGTCGAGTTTCGGCTGCTAACGATTGCATAAGGTCACCCAGCGTCACGTCCAGATACTGGCCGGTCGGGGCCCTGGTCACGGCCCCATAAAGAAGGAATTTGGGTCCCCCATTCCGTGCATTCGGTCTGTACAGGCTGTGCGCACTGGATTACCGTGGCTGAACCGATATGGTGACGTGTGCAACTGCCCAACGCCACCATGCGCGCCGCGTGTACGATTCACTTCACTGGATGCCCGCTGGTGCCCGCCCGCAGGCACGATCCACGGCAGGTGATCTCATGAGGCTTGGGGCCACCGGCGTCCGCTCCCGCTCGCCAGGCACGGCACCGCGGTGACCGTACGCCTGCTCACGAACATCGGCCGGCTGTGGACCGGTTCCGAGATCATGAGCAACGCCGCCATCCTCACCCAGGACGAGCGGCTCACCTGGGTGGGGCCGGCGGCTGAGCTGCCGGAGAGCGTTCCCGGCGTCATCGACGACATCGTCGACGTGGACCACGTGGAAAACCTGGGCGGCGGCCTGGTCACGCCCGGACTGATCGACGCGCACACGCATCCGGTCTACGCGGGTAACCGCTGGGCCGAGCTGTCGATGCGGTCCGGAGGCTCCTCGCCGGCCGAGATCGCGGCGGCCGGCGGCGGCATCGCCTCGACGGTCACAGTGACGAGGGGAACCGACCCGTGGACGCTGTGCAACGGCGTCCGGGAACGGCTGCGCGACTGGCTGCTGTCCGGGACCACCACGATCGAGGCGAAGACCGGCTACCACCTGACCCGCGACGGCGAGCTCGCCGATGTCCGGCTGCTGCGTTCGCTGGAGAGCGAGGTGGCCGTACCGCGCATCCACGTAACGTTCATGGCCGCGCACTGGCTACCGCCGGAGTACTTCGGCCGCCGCCACGACTACGTCGACGCGGTGGGCTCGTGGTGTGCCGACGCCTCCGCGGCGGGCGCGGACAGCGTGGACGTGTACTGCGAGGAGGGCCGGTTCAGCGAGCATGAGGCCCGCTGGATTCTCGGCGCCGGCCGCGCGGCCGGCCTGCTGCCCCGGCTGCACGCCTGCGGCGACTCCCGCACCGGCGCGGCCAGGCTCGCCGCCGAGCTCGGCTGCGCATCGGCCGACATGCTGCACGAGGCCGACTGCGACGACGTGGCCGCGCTGGCCCAGGCCGGCGTGGCGGCCGTGGTCTGCCCGAGCGCGGCCATGCAGCTGGACCGGCGCCCGCCGGTCCGGGCCCTGCTGGACAAGGGGGTAGCCGTCGCGCTGGGCAGCGATCACACGCCCGGTGGTAACGGGATTACCTCGATGCCGCTGGTCATAGCGCTGGCCATCGCCCAGTTCGGGCTGAGCGTCACCGAGGCGCTCCGCGCGGCCACGATCGGCGGCGCGCACGCGCTGCGCGCTCCGGACCGGGGGGCGCTGGTCCGTGGCAGGTTCGCGGACATGGTGCTCTGGGACGCCGACCACGAGGGCGCGTTCGCCTGGTCCTACGGCCTCAAGCCGCTGCGGATCTGGCGCGGCGCAGAGCCCGTCGTGCCCTGACCCCGCACCGTCGCAGCAACCGTGTTCCGATGCTGCCGACTCGCCGTGCTCGCCGCGCTGCCCGGGTTTCGCCTCGCCCGCCAGGGCCGGGTCGCTGTGCCGTCCCGTGTCCTTGGCTCTCTACTTCCAGGCCTGGACGGCACGGCGACCCGGGGCTCAGGAGGTCAGGTTGGCGTCGATCTGGCCGAAGTCACCGTGGCCGTTGAATGTTCTGCCGCCCGGCCACCGCCACAGGAGCGCGTACCTATCCCCAGGTGATTGGCGAAGCTGGCATTGGCCTCCTCGCTGTTCGCTGACGACCGGGCAAGCGGGCTGACGTGACAGCCGAGCCACGTCGACCACTTCCCCGTGATCGCGATATAACCGCCATACCTGCCGCCGAATCCCCGAGTGAGCCGGCGTGAGCTCACCATGGCGCATGAGCCTCCCGGGCCGCGTGGTCCTGCACTCGGGGACGCTCGAGAGCCTGATTTGGTTGGGGATTTCGACCGGATGTTCTGTCCCGGCTGGCGGGGCACCTAGGCTGGTCCGGTGGACTCGTCATCTGCTCCCGGGCCCGGCCGGGCGGGCGTCTGCCTCGTCGTGGGGGAGGAGGAGCTGCTCGTCGAGCGTTCGGTAGCCAGCCTGGTCGCCGAGGCCACGGCGGACGAGACGGCGCCGCCTGCCCAGGGTTGCGGCGGAGCCGCCGATGTGCGCGACGTACCCGCGGCGAGCCTGGCACCCGGCGAGCTTGCGTCCCTGGTCTCGCCATCGCTGTTCGGCGGGGTGCGGGCCGTGGTCGTCCGCGGCATCCAGGACGCGGGCAAGGATGTCGCGGCCGAACTCGAGCGCTACGCGGCGTCTCCCGCTCCCGACACGCTGGTGGTGCTCACTCACGCCGGGGGGGCCAAGGGCAAGGCGCTGCTGACCGCTCTGACCGGCAGCGGCGCCACAGTGATCCGGTGCCCCAGGATCTCCAGGGCCGACGAGCGGACGGACTTCGTCCGGGCCGAGTTCCGCGGGCTGGGCCGGAAGGCGGACCAGGGCGGCGTGCGGGCGCTGATCGACGCCGTGGGCACCGATCTCAGCGAGCTGGCCGCCGCGTGCGCTCAGCTGGCCGAGGACGTCCCGGGCACCATTGACCGGGCGGCCGTGGCCAGGTACTACCGCGGCCGGGCGGAGGCCAGCGGGTTCAGCGTGGCGGATCGTGCGGTCGAGGGCCGCCTCGGCGACGCGCTCGAGCAGCTCCGCTGGGCGCTGGCTACCGGGGTGTCGCCGGTACTGATCAGCAGTGCGCTTGCGCAGGGGGTCCGCGCCCTGGGCAAGGTCGGGGCCGTACCCCGCGGCAAGAGCAGCGCGGCGCTGGCCGGGGAACTCGGCCTGCCACCGTGGAAGATCGACCGGGTCCGGCGGCAGCTGAACGGCTGGTCCCCGGACGGGGTGGCCCGCGCGCTGCAGGCGGTGGCCGAGACTGATGCCCAGGTCAAGGGCGAAGGGGCCAGCGCAGGGTACGCACTCGAGCGCGCCGTCTGCGCCATCGTGGCCTGCCAGAGCGGGGGCTGAACGTGGACAGCAGGGCCAGCGCCGGATCCCGGTGGGCCGCGGGAGCCTGCCCGGCCGTCAGCGGGCGGCGGTCAGTTGCTACTCAGCGAGACGTAGGTCTTGGCGATCGCCGACTTGCGGTTGGCGGCCTGGCGCTTGTGGATGACGCCCTTGCTCGCCGCCTTGTCCAGCTGCCGGCAGGCCGCGCGCAGCGCCGCTCCGGTCTCCTCCATGTCGCCGGAGTCGGCGGCCTCGCGGAACTTCCGGATAGATGTCTTCAGCGAGGACTTGACCGCTTTGTTGCGGAGTCTCGCCTTCTCGTTCTGCCTGTTGCGCTTGATCTGGGACTTAATGTTCGCCACGCGAAAGCCTCGCTCGAGATTTCTTGGGGCCGGCCCGGCCGGCATCGACGTGCCCTCGAAGGGTACGCCTCCGACGTTCCCAGGGCTGCGACTGTGAAGGATATCCGAGGTAGCGGCGCGGGCTCAAACCAGGTCCCCGCGGCCGGGCCCGCCCGGCGGCCGGCGAAGCCCAGGCCGCGCCGGCCCTGTCGCACATGCGAGCATGTCACCCATGCCTGACCTTGCCCGCACCGATCCCGCGGTGATCCGCAACTTCTGCATCATCGCGCACATCGATCACGGCAAGTCCACGCTCGCCGACCGGATGCTCCAGCTCACCGGCGTGGTCGGCGAGCGGCAGATGCGCGCGCAGTACCTGGACCGGATGGACATCGAGCGCGAGCGCGGCATCACGATCAAGAGCCAGGCCGTCCGGCTGCCGTGGACCGGGCCCGGCGGCACCCGGCACGTACTGAACCTGATCGACACTCCCGGCCACGTCGACTTCTCCTACGAGGTGTCCAGGTCGCTGGCGGCGTGCGAGGGGGCGGTCCTGCTGGTGGATGCGGCGCATGGGATCGAGGCGCAGACGCTCGCCAACCTCTATCTCGCGCTCGGCGACGACCTGCAGATCATCCCGGTGCTGAACAAGATCGACCTGCCGGCCGCGCAGCCGGACAAGTACGCCGAGGAACTCGCGCACATCATCGGCTGCTCGCCGTCTGACGTGCTCCGGGTTTCGGCCAAGACCGGGGAGGGCGTGCCCGAGCTGCTCAATGCGATCGTCACCCAGGTGCCGCCGCCGCAGGGCGACCCGGAGGCGCCGGCCCGCGCGCTGATCTTCGATTCGGTGTACGACACCTACCGCGGGGTCGTCACCTACGTCCGGGTGGTGGACGGGCAGCTGTCCCGCCGGGAGAAGAGCCTGATGATGTCCACCGGCACGGCCCATGACACGCTCGAGGTCGGGGTGATCTCGCCGGAGCCGACGCCCACCGACGGGCTGGGCGCCGGCGAGGTCGGCTACCTGATCACCGGGGTCAAGAACGTCAGGCAGGCGCGAGTCGGCGACACGGTGACCAGCGCGGCCCGCCCGGCCGCCGAGCCGCTGCCCGGCTACGCGAACCCGCGGCCCATGGTGTTCTCCGGCCTGTACCCGGTCGACGGCGACGACTACCCCGACTTCCGCGACGCGCTGGACAAGCTGCAGCTGAACGACGCGGCGCTGGTCTACGAGCCGGAGACCTCACTGGCGCTCGGCTTCGGCTTCCGCTGCGGGTTCCTCGGCCTGCTGCACATGGAGATAGTCAGGGAGCGGCTGGAGCGCGAGTTCGACCTGTCGCTGATCTCGACCTCGCCGAACGTGGTCTATCGCGTGATCACCGAAGCCGGCCAGGAGATCACGGTGACCAACCCGAGTGAGTTCCCCAGCAGTTCGGGGGGATCCGGCCAGCCGGGCGTGAAGATAGCGCACGTCTACGAGCCGGTGGTGCGGGCCACGTTGCTCGCGCCGAGTGAGTACATCGGCACGATCATGGAATTGTGCCAGGCCAGGCGCGGCATGCTCATCGGCATGGACTACTTGTCGGCCGACCGGGTCGAGGTCCGCTACACGATGCCGCTCGCCGAGATCATCTTCGACTTCTTCGACCAGCTCAAGTCGCGCACCCGTGGCTACGCCTCGCTGGACTACGAGCCCGCCGGCGAGCAGGAGGCTGACCTGGTCAAGGTGGATATCTTGCTGCAGGGCGAGCCGGTGGACGCGTTCAGCCAGATCGTGCACGCCGACGAGGCGCGCGACTACGGCGTGTCGATGACGGCCAGGCTGCGGGAGCTGATCCCGCGCCAGCAGTTCGAGGTGCCCATCCAGGCCGCCGTCGGGTCCCGGATCATTGCCAGGGAGAACATCAGGGCGCTGCGCAAGGACGTGCTGGCCAAATGCTACGGCGGTGACATCACCCGCAAGCGCAAGCTGCTGGAGCGGCAGAAGGAAGGCAAGCGCCGGATGAAGACGATCGGGCGGGTCGAGGTGCCCCAGGAGGCGTTCATCGCGGCGCTGTCCACCTCGGAGAAGCGCCGCTAGCGCACAGCCGCCGTTAGCTAATCGCGGGTATCAAGGGCCGCCTGGGCCGGAGGGGCCCTGGGGGATCATCTGGTGGGGGAGCGTGTGGGTGTCGATCACCGCGTGATTCCCGGTGACGGCCATGGCCGCGACCCCCACCACGATCAGCACGAAGAACGCGATACCCAGCCATCCGAGGACCAGGCCCGTTGTCGCCATCGCGTCCCCCCGCTCCCCGTTCCGCCGGATCTGCCCGCGGGCAACGTGGCCGAGGATGACCGCCGGGATCGCGGTGATTCCGAGCGTGAACACCTCCATCAGGCCACAGACGAGCGAGGCGACCGCCAGGCCGTTCGTGACTTCCGAGCCGGCGGGCGGGCGCCGGGACACGGGCTGATACCCGGGCATGGTCTGGACCGGCCCCGGCCACGGACGGTGCGCCGCAGGCAGATCGGCGGTCAGCGCGGCCAGGTCGGCGTAGGTCCGCGCCGCGAAGGCCTGCCCCAGGCGCGCGTCCAGTTCGTCCTGGGTGAGGCGACCCTCGACATAGGCGCCGCGTAGCACGTCCGCGGTCCGCTCCCGGTCGACGTCGGCCACCCGCAGCCGCGCATAATCGCCGCTGGGCACCCAGCGTCCGGAGCCCGCAGGCATCCAGTAACCCCGCCCTGCCGTCATAGACGCCTCCCGGATTGAGGGATCACTTCAGCTTAACCCGGAAGCGCCGTGGCCTGCGCCTCGGCAGTTCCGAAGCGGGCAAAGAATTCGACCGCGGCCGGCCGGCCGGTTAACGTGCCAGGCATGGCGACAGCACGGGTCATCTCCGCCGACACCGGCCGTGCTGCGGCCCAGGGCGCCGCGGGCCGGCGACCCGATCGAGCGGCCGTCGCGCGCGGCGGCGCCGACGCCCGGATAAGGAGGCGCGGTGCCGGGGCTGCCCGCGGGCGGTGAGCCCGTGCCGGCTGACGGCGCGCTGCCCGCCGGGGCGGCCGCCAAGGTCGGCGCGCGTCCGTTCGGTATCTATGTCCACGTGCCGTTTTGTACCACCCGCTGCGGCTACTGCGACTTCAACACCTATACCGCGGACGAGCCGGGCGGCGGGGGGCGCGGCGCGTACGCGGGACTGGCCATCACCGAGATCCAGCTGGCCAGGCGCGTGCTCGGCGAAGCCGGGCTGCCGGTGCAGACCGTTTTCTTCGGCGGCGGCACGCCGACCCTGCTCGCGCCGGCCCAGCTGGCCGCCGTCCTGCGCGCGATCGACGGCGAGTTCGGGCTGGCTCCGGACGCGGAGGTGACCACGGAGGCCAACCCGGAGTCGGTGGACGAGCGGTCGCTTGCTGAGCTGCGGCAGGCCGGCTTCACCCGGATCTCGTTCGGGATGCAGAGCGCGGTGCCGCACGTCCTGGCCACCCTGGACCGGGTGCACACGCCCGAGCGGGCGGCACGCTGCGCCGCGTGGGCCAGAGCGGCGGGGTTCGGGCAGGTCAGCCTGGATCTGATCTACGGCGCACCGGGGGAGTCCTACGCGGACTGGCGTCGCTCGGTCGAGGCCGCGGTGGCCGCCGCACCTTCGCACATCTCCGCCTACTCGCTTATCGTCGAGGACGGCACCCGGCTGGCCGCGCAGATCCGGCGCGGGCAGCTGACCGGGCCGGATGAGGACGCGATGGCGGACAAGTACCTGGCCGTCGACGCCATGCTGGCCGCCGCCGGGCTGCGCTGGTATGAGATCTCCAACTGGGCGGCGGATGAAGCGGCCCGGTGCCGGCACAACCTGCTGTACTGGACCGACGGGGACTGGTGGGGGATCGGACCCGGAGCGCACAGCCACGTCGGCGGCACCCGGTGGTGGAACGTCCGCCACCCGCGCAGCTACGCCGCCAGGCTGGCGGCGGGGTCCAGCCCCGGGCAGGCACGCGAGGTGCTCACCGAGCGCGAGCACCGGACCGAGCAGATCATGCTGCTCACCAGGCTGGCCAGCGGCTGCCCGGCCGCCCTGCTGTCGGACGGCGGGCAGGCCGCCGCGCGGTCGGCGGTCGGCGACGGCCTGGCCGACGCGACCGCGTGGGCGGACGGCCGGGTCATGCTCACCCCGGGCGGACGGCTGCTCGCCGACGCCGTCATCCGCGGCCTGACCGAGTGAGCCAGGTCGTGTCTAATCGCCGCCCGGGTCGGTCACGAAGTCGATCAGGTGCTCCATGCTGCTGAGCAGGGCAGGCTCGAGGTCGGTGAAGCCGCGTGCCGCTCGCCGGATTCGCCGCCAGGCCGCGGCGGTGTCCTCCGGCCAGCCGAGCGCGCGGATCACGCCTTCCTTCCACGGCACCCCCCTGGGCACCCGCGGCCAGGCGGCGATGCCGACCGCCGGCGGCTTGACCGCCTGCCAGATGTCGACAAACGGATGCCCGGTGATCAGCACGTGATCGGAGGAGACCTCGGCGGCGATGCGGCTCTCCTTCGACCCCGTGATCAGGTGGTCGACCAGGATGCCGAGCCGTCGTCCCGGGCCCGGCCCGAATCCGGCCACGATCGCCGGCAGGTGGTCGATCCCCGCCAGGTACTCGACCACCACGCCGACATCACGCAGGTCGTCGCCCCAGATCTGCTCGACCAGTTCCGCGTCGTGCCTGCCCTCGACGTAGATACGGCTGGCGCGCGCCACCCGCGTGGGCGTGCCCCGCGGCGCCGCCACCGAGCCCGAGGCGGTCCTGGCCGGGCCGCGCGGGCGGGCGGCCGGCGCCGGGCGCACCAGCGTGACCGGCCTTCCCTCCAGCAGGAACGCCGCCCGGTCCAGCGGGAAGACCCGCTGCCTGCCGTGCCGGTCCTCGAGCGTCACGCCCAGCTTCTCGCACCCGACCACGGCCCCGCAGAACGTGCCGTCCGCGGTCTCCACGACCAGGCCGAGCTCGGCCTCGACGTCGGGCGCGGCCGGGCGGCGGGGCTTCCGGGCGCCGTCGGCCAGCACATCGCGCCCGTAATCTCGGCGCATCTGTCCTCCAGTGACGGGTAGATGTCTTCCAGGCTGTGCCCGCCGGCCCCGGGGCGGCCATAGAATTGGCACTCGGGTTAAACGAGTGCCAGGCCTCGGGAGGTGGACGCATGCTCGACGACCGCAAGCTCGCCGTGCTGCGGGCCATTATCGAGGACTACGTGTCTACCACCGAGCCTGTTGGGTCGAAGTCGCTGGTAGAGCGGCACAACCTGGACGTGTCTCCGGCCACGATCCGCAACGACATGGCGGTGCTCGAGGAGCTGGGCTACATCACGCAGCCGCACACCAGCGCGGGCCGGATCCCGACCGACAAGGGGTACCGGCTGTTCGTGGACCGGCTCTCCAGCGTGAAGCCGCTGTCCGGGGCGGAACGGCGGGCCATCGAGACGTTCCTGGCGGGCGCCTACGAACTCGACGACGTGGTCACACGGACCGTACGGCTACTGGCCCAGCTGACCCGTCAGGTGGCGGTGGTCCAGTATCCCTCGCTGCGACGTTCGTCCGTCCGGCACGTCGAGCTGGTGCCGCTCGCGCCCGGCCGGCTGCTGCTCGTCCTGATCACCGACACCGGGCGGGTCGAGCAGCGCGGCGTGGAGCTGCCGGACAAGATCGACGAGGACTCGATCGCGCACCTGCGCGCGATGCTGAACGTCTGCATGGACGGGCAGCCGCTGGCCGACGCGGCCAGCATGGTCGTGGACCTGCCGGGCCAGCTGGAACCCGGCGACCGCCCGAACGCGGCCGCGGTGCTGTCCGTGCTGCTGGAGAGCCTGGTCGAGCGGCACGAGGAGAAGATCGTGTTCGGCGGCGCCGCCAACCTCGCGACCAGCGACTTCTCCAAGGGCCTGCAGGACGTCCTGGAGGCACTCGAGGAGCAGGTGGTGCTGATGCGGCTGCTCGGCGAGTCCGGCGACACGGCCCTGCTGACAGTCAAGATCGGCGCCGAGAACGCGGTCGAAGGGCTGCACGGTGCCTCTGTCGTGTCCACCGGATACGGCGCGGGGGACCAGGTCCTGGCCAAGCTCGCGGTGCTCGGCCCGACACGGATGGATTACCCGGGAACGATGGGAGCAGTGCGCGCTGTGGCACGCTACGTGGGTCATATTCTGGCGGAGTCCTAGTGGCGAGGGACCATTACGCCGTGCTCGGTGTCCGCCGGGACGCGAGCACAGACGAGATCAAGAAGGCCTACCGGCGGCTGGCCCGTGAGCTGCACCCGGACGTCAACCCCGACCCGGTGACGCAAGACCGGTTCAAGGAGATCACCCAGGCCTACGAGGTGCTGTCCGACCCGGACAAGCGCCAGATGTACGACCTGGGCGCGGACCCGTTCGCCGCGGCCGGCGGTGCGGGCGGCCCCGGGTTCGGAGCCGGCAACTTCCCGTTCAGCGACATCATGGACGCCTTCTTCGGCACCGGCGCCAGCACTCGCGGTCCGCGCACCCGGTCGCGCCGCGGCCGCAACGCCACGGTCCGGCTCGAGCTCGACCTGACCGAGTGCGCGTTCGGCACCACCCGCGAGCTCGTGGTGGACACGGCGGTCGTGTGCCCGACCTGCTCGGGCGAGGGCACCGCGCCCGGCACCCACCCGGAGACCTGCGACGTGTGCGGCGGGCGCGGTGAGGTCAGCCAGGTGACGCGCTCGTTCCTCGGCCAGGTCATGACCTCGCGGCCCTGCCCGCAGTGCGGCGGGCACGGCACGGTGATCCGCAGGCCCTGCCCGGAGTGCGACGGCGACGGCCGGGTCAGGACCCGGCGCACCCTCAAGGTCCGGATCCCGGCCGGGGTGGAAAGCGGCACGCACATCCAGCTGGCCGGAGAGGGCGAGGTGGGCCCCGGCGGCGGCCCGGCGGGGGATCTCTTCCTGGAGATCATCCAGCGCCCGCACGAGATCTTCGAGCGGCAGGGCGACGACCTGCACTGCACGGTGACCATACCCATGGCGGCGGCAGCGCTCGGCGCCACGCTTTCGGTGCAGAGCCTGGACGGCCCGCGGGACGTGGACGTCCGGCCCGGCACCCAGTCCGAGCAGGTCATCCCGCTGTACGGGCTGGGCACCGCGCACCTGAACGACTCTGGCCGCGGCGACCTGATCATCCACGTGACGGTGGAGACGCCGACCAAGCTGGACGCGGAGCAGGAGAACCTGCTCAGGGAGCTGGCCAAGCTGCGCGGCGAGGAAGCACCCCCGGGCCGGTTCGCCCCCGGGCAGCAGGGCCTCTTCTCCCGGCTGCGCGACGCGTTCAACGGCCGCTGATGGTCGCCGGGCAGGACACGGCCTAAGCCATGGCCGACCCGGCCGGCCGGCCGCCGGTGTTCATAGCCGATCATGCCAGCCTGCAGCGGGACACAGTGGTGCTGTCCGGCTCGGAGGGACGGCACGCGGCCACCGTGCGCAGACTGCGGCCGGGCGAGCGCGCGGATGTGATCGACGGCGACGGCATGATCGCCGAGTGCGTGGTGGCCGCCGCCCGTCCCGGCCTGCTGGAACTGACGGTCCTGCGCCGGCACCAGGATCCGCCGCCGCAGCCGCGGATCTGCGTGGTGCAGGCCATCCCCAAGGGCGATCGCGCCGAGCAGGCCGTAGAGATGATGACCGAGGTGGGCGTGGACGTGATCGTGCCCTGGGCGGCCGAGCGGTGCGTAGCAGTCTGGAGGCCCGCGGCCGGCCGCTCGCAACGCGCGCTGGACCGCTGGCGGTCGACCGCCCGCGAGGCGGCCAAGCAGTCTCGCCGTGCTCGCATACCCGATGTCACCGAGCCGGCCGAGACCGCGGATGTACTGGCCCGGGCCGCGACGGCCGCCGCCGCGATCGTCCTGGAGCCCGGCGCCGGGACCGGACTGGGCTCCGTGCCGGTGCCCGCCGCGGGGGAGATCATCCTCATCGTGGGCCCGGAAGGCGGGGTGAGCCCGGCGGAGACGGCCGCGTTCGCGGCGGCGGGCGCCGTCACCGCGCGCCTGGGCCCGACGGTGCTTCGTGCGTCGACCGCGGGCGCCGCCGCCGCTGCCGTGTTGCTCAGCACCTGCGGCCGGTGGTGACCGCGCCGGGAAGGCCGGCGGCCGCCCGGCAAGCGGAATCACGGTGCCACCGCGCTAGCACGGCGGGATCTCGCGCGGGATCTCGGTCGGCCGCTCGCGATAGCTCAGCACCGGCGTCGCGGCCTCCGCCGGCCGCTCGAAGCGGCTCAGCTCCCCGGCGTCGCGCTCTCGGTCGGCAGCCCGGTGGAAGCAGGGCTGTTCGCTGAGGAGGTACTCGTCGCTGGCGACGTGCTCGTCGGCGGCGTGCTCGTCGGCGGCGTGCTGGTGGGCGGCGTGCTGGTGGGCGGGGTGCTGGTCGGCGGGGTGCTGGTCGGCGGGGTGCTGGTCGGCGGCGTGACGACCGGGGTGGTGGGCGGCGGCGTGACGACCGGGGTGGTGGGCGGCGGCGTGACCACCGCTGTCGTAGACCGCGTGGTCGGCTTGACCGAAGGCGGGCACATGACACCCACTGGCGGCGGTCCGATGTCGCCCGGCGGCGCGACGTTCAGGTGGGTGGCGCTGATCGAGTTGGCCACCCCTCCGTTCGTCCCCGCTCCTACCGTCTGACCTGGTCCCGGCCCCACGGAGGGGGGAATGGTTCCTGTCCCGCCGGCATGGCGTCCGGTCCCGGTCCCGCTGCTCTTGTGGGAACCCTGGCTCCGGCACTGGGTGCTGCTCGCCGGCATGGTGGCCAGCCACGGCTTGCCGGGCATGTGCGTGGCGGCCCCGGGTCGCATCTGGGTTGCGCCGCTCGACTGGGCGCCGCCGGGGGGCGCTCCGCCGCCAGGCGAGCCTCCCGGGCCCTGGTGCTGAGTGCTGCCGAAGGCACTGGCCAGCTGTGCCGTCACCTGGTGGCGCAACTTGGGAATCGCGAACATGACCCCGATCACGAGGATCAGGGCGGTCGCGGAAGCCAGCACCGGCCGCAGCCATACGCTCGGCGTCCGCAGCGCGTGACGCGCCTGGCCCGGCCAGCGCCGCGCCGACGCGAATACCAGGCCCAGGCTTGAGTAGCCGTGCATGGTGGCGGCGACCTCGCTGGCCGCCACCCGACCGCCGTGGACCAGCCGGCGCGGCAGGTGCGCGGCGTACGCAAGGAGCCAGCCGAAAGCGAACGGCCGCCGGGCGGCGCGGTCCCTGATCTTGTTCAGGCCGTCACCGGCAGGAACGATGAGATCACCCGCCGCGTACAGCGCGCGGCGAATCTCCTCCTCGAACGTCCGGTCCGGTTCCGTCATAACTCCCGCTCCACAGTGCCCTGACCTGGGCCCCGTACTACCTCTGACCTGCTCTGCACTCGCCTCGTAGGGTCACCCTAGACCTCCATCTCCAGAACGCTTCGCAACGAGGACATGCCGCGCGCGGTGTGGCTCTTCACCGCGCCCCGGCTGATTCCCATCGCGGAAGCGATCTGGGCTTCGGAAAGGTCAAGGTAGTAGCGCAGCACGAGCGCCTCGCGCTGCCGAAGGGGCAGCCTGCGCAGCGCGGAAACCACCGCCGAGCGCTCTAGCTCGGTGATCGCCCCCTGTTCAGCGCTAGGCGCCGCCGGCGGCGCCGCCGGGGCGTTCCGGTCCACCACCACCCGGTGTCGCAGCACCGACCGGGACCTGTTCACCACGGACTGGCGCAGGTAAGACAGTGCCTTCTCGGTGTCGCGCAGCCTGCGCCACGAACCATGCATGGCGAGGAACGATTCCTGAACCACCTCTTCCGCGGTGGCCACGTCGCGTACGAGCAGAGCGGCCAGCCGCACCAGGGTCCGGTAATGCTGGCCGTACAGGCTGGTGACCGCACGCTCCGCGTCCCACTGGGCCGGTACCGACCCTAGGGCAGCTTCTGAGACAACGAGGGTCTCGATCACGTGCATTGGACGCGTAGATACCGCGTCCGGTTCACCGGTAGTCATCAAAAACTTCCCCCGCCACAGCCCTGCACCCCGTCAGGCCCCAACCCACTGCAGCCACTGTCCACCCCTGGAGAGACCGCGCCACTGCGCCCGCCCCAACCTAGGTCCAGGCCCGCCGTCAGATGATATGCACCTGACTGCGGTGCGCCATACGCCTGGCGGGCGTATGCGTTGCCGGAGCGGCGGGGAGCACGCCAGGAAAACAATAGTCCGCCGTGAGCCGCACGTTAAGCTTTCCTCTGTGGCTGATTGCCTTTTCTGCCAGATCGCGTCGGGGCTCATCCCGGCGACCAAGGTGATGGAGAGCAATCGCACGCTCGCGTTCCGTGACATCAACCCGCAGGCGCCCACCCACGTGCTGGTGATCACCAAGGGGCACCACCCCGACCTGGCCGCGGTCGCGCGGGCCGACGACGGGTTGCTCGATGAGCTGGCCAGCCTGGCGCACCAGGTGGCGGAGGCCGAGGGTATCGATGAGTCCGGGTACCGGGTCGTGTTCAATACCGGGCCGCAGGCCGGGCAGACGGTGGGCCACGTGCACGCGCACCTTCTCGGCGGCCGGGCGCTCGGCTGGCCGCCGGGCTAAGCACCGGCAGATACCATGGTGGGCAGGTGGGTGAGTCCACGCGGGCGATCCTGGCCTCGCAGGCGCGGCCAGGGCATCGCGCCCGGCCGCCGGCTGCGAGACATCGCCGCCCCGGCGCAGATGACCCGGACCCTCCCGAAGGGGAGCAATTGACGGAAACTTCCTCGGAGCACCGCGGCAGTAGCAGCGAACCACGGGCTGATGGCCGTTCCCAGGTCAAGATCGTGATCCCCGATGAATACCCGATGGTGAGCTTGCTAGGTTCGGGCGACGAGCTCTTGCACGTAATCGAGCAGGCCTTCGGCGCCGACATCCACGTGCGGGGCAACGAGATCACGGTGACTGGCGAGCCGGCCGAGAACACCCTGATCACCGCGCTCTTCGAGGAGCTCATCGCGCTGCTCGACAGCGGCGCGGAGCTGTCCGCCGACCTGATCGAGCGCAGCCTCGGCATGCTGCGGCACAAGTCGGGCGTACGCCCGGCCGACGTGCTGACGGTGGGCATCCTGTCCGCGCGCGGGCGCACCATCCGGCCCAAGACGCTCAACCAGAAGCGCTACGTGGACGCCATCGACAACAACACGATCGTGTTCGCGATCGGCCCGGCGGGCACCGGCAAGACCTACCTGGCCATGGCGAAGGCGGTGAAGGCACTGCAGGCCAAGGAGGTCAACCGGATCATCCTGACCCGGCCGGCCGTGGAGGCGGGGGAGCGGCTCGGGTTCCTGCCCGGCACCCTGTTCGAGAAGATCGATCCCTACCTGCGGCCGCTGTATGACGCCCTGCACGACATGATCGACCCGGACTCGATCCCCCGGCTGACCGCCGCCGGGACGATCGAGATCGCGCCCCTGGCGTACATGCGGGGAAGGACTTTGAACGACTCGTTCATCATCCTGGACGAGGCGCAGAACACCTCGGCCGAGCAGATGAAGATGTTCTTGACCCGGCTGGGCTTCGGGTCCAGGGTCGTGGTCACCGGTGACATCACCCAGGTTGACCTCCCGCACGGCCAGCAGAGCGGGCTGCGCCAGGTCCAGGACATCCTGGAGGGCATCAGCGACATCCACTTCGCCCGGCTGACCAGCCACGACGTGGTCCGGCACCGGCTGGTCGGCGACATCGTCGATGCGTACGAGCGGTACGAAGACCAGCAGGACCGGCACGACCGGCACGATGGGCGCGACGGGCGCGGCCGGTCCCGCGGCGGCGGCAAGGGCGGGCGCTGACCGGTGAGCGTGGACATCGCCAACGAATCGGGGACCGACGTCGACGAGGCGGGACTCGCGGCCATGGCCCGCTACGTCCTCGGTGAGCTGCACATCCACCCGCTGGCCGAGCTGTCGGTGCTGCTTGTGGACGAGAAAGTCATGGCCGACCTGCATGAGCGCTGGATGGGCGAGCCGGGGCCAGCGGACGTGCTGGCGTTTCCCATGGACGAGCTGAGGCCCCCCGTCCCGCCACAGCTCGGCGGATCCCGGGGCGACCGGGAGGGCCCGGACGGCCCGGAGCCCAGCCCGGCCCTGCTCGGTGACGTCGTGCTCTGCCCGCAGGTGGCGGCCGAGCAGGCCCGGGAGGCGCAGCACAGCGTGGCAGACGAGCTTGAGCTGCTCTGCACGCACGGCCTGCTCCATCTCCTCGGGTACGACCACGCCGATGCCGACGAACGTGCCACCATGTTCAGCCTGCAAGAACAGCTACTCGCTTCCTGGCGCGCGAGCCAGGGGCGGGAAAGCACCTCCGAAGGGCGGAAAGGGCCTGGGTGAGATCACCCATGGGATGGCTGGTCGCGGCGTCGATACTGCTGACATTCCTGGCCGGCTTGTGCGTGGCCGGTGAAGTGGCGCTGGGACGCGCGGCCCGGATCGGAGCGCAGGAGCTGGCCAAGAGCGGGCGCCGCGGCCCCGCGCAGGCCGAGGCGGTACTGGCCGAAGGGCCCCGCTACCTGAGCATGCTGCTGCTGCTGCGGATCACCGCGGAGGTCGCCGCCACGGTCCTGCTGACCGTGGCCCTGGTGCACTGGCTGGGCTCCGGCTGGCGGGCGTTCCTGATCGCCGCGGCCGTCATGATCGTGCTGGGGTACCTGGTGATCGGGGTCGTGCCCCGCGCTATCGGCCGCCGGTACACCGAGCCGGTGGCCCTGGCCGCCGCCGCGGTGCTGGAGCCGCTGTCCCGGTTGCTGGGCCCGCTGTCCTGGCTGGCGATGAAGGTGGCGAACGTCATCCCCGGCGGCCGGGGCCGGGACAGCCAGCTCGGATCCGAGGCCGAGCTGAGAGGGCTGGTAGACCTCCTGGAGCGGCGCCGCGTCATCCAGCCGGGCGAGCGCAAGATGATCCATTCGGTCTTCGAGCTGGGTGACACGCTGGCGCGGGAGGTCATGGTCCCGCGAACCGACATGGTGTTCATCGAGCGGGACAAGACGCTGCGCCAGGCGCTGTCGCTGGCGCTGCGCAGCGGCTTCTCCCGGATACCGGTCGTGGGGGAGAACGAGGACGACGTGATCGGCATCGCCTATCTCAAGGACATCGTGGCCCGCGGTCTCGAGTACCGCGACGGCGAGTCAGTCGAGAAGGTGGAATCGATCATGCGGCCCGCCACCTACGTGCCGGACAGCAAGCCCATCGACGAGCTGCTCAGGGAGATGCAGACGCGGCAGTCCCACGTCGCCATCGTGATCGACGAGTACGGCGGCACCGCCGGGCTGGCCACGATCGAGGACATCCTCGAGGAGATCGTGGGCGAGATCGCGGACGAGTACGACCAGGAGCAGCCCACGGTGGAGTGGCTCAGCCCGGACATCGCCCGGGTCACGTCCCGGCTGCCCGTGGACGACCTGGCTGACCAGTTCGGCGTCACCATCGACGCGGAGGACATAGAGACGGTCGGCGGGCTGCTGGCCCAGGCGCTCGGCCGGGTCCCGATCGCCGGATCCGCCGCCACCGTGGCGGGGCTGCGGCTGACCGCCGAGAACCTGGCCGGCCGGCGTAACCGGATCGGCACTGTCCTGGTGGAGCGGCTCGACCCGGCTCCGCCTCGTTCCGGGTCCCGCGGCGAGGAGGCAGAGACCGAATCGCCCGAACGGACCGAGGTGGCCGAATCAGCCAACGGACAGCGGCCGGGGGAGGCGGCCGGCGCGGCCCAGGACGCCCCCGGTACCCGCGGGGCGCCCGGTGAGCGGGCCTGATCGCCGGGCCGGCCGCGGGCTGTGAGCTGATGGCGCGCAGGCCGGCGGGGGCCGGGCGCGGGCCGGCCGGGGCCGGGTAAGGTCTAAGAGCTTGTGTGAGCGCGGGGTCCTCAACCAGGCTCCCAGCAGGAGGAGGGGCGCCATGGCAGAAGCCACGCCGTTCGTGATCGGGTCCGACGTCAGCTGCAGCGATGGCCCGTGCGGGTCGGTCACGCGGGTCGTGGTCGACCCGGTCGCGCGCTCGGTCACCGATCTCGTGGTCGAGCCGCGAGAGCGGGCGGGGCTCGGCCGGCTGGTTCCTCTCGAACTGGTCGACACCACCGGGACCGGGATTCGGCTCCGCTGCACCCTGGACGAGTTCGAGAAGCTCGAGTCCGCCGAAGACACGCAGTTCGTGCCGGGAACCTACGGCTACGGGGCCTTCGGGCCCGAACAGGTGGTGTCCTGGCCCTACTACGGCCTCGGCGGCATGGACACCGTCACCGCTGACGCCCTAGCCGGGGGAACGTCGCAGACGGTTACCTACGACACGGTCCCGCTGGGCGAGGTGGAGGTCCGCCGCGACGACCCCGTGCACGCCACCGATGGCAACATCGGCAGGGTGCAGGGCCTGGTCATCGACCCCCGCAGTCACCATGTGACCCACGTGCTCCTGCAGGAGGGCCACCTGTGGGGCCGCAAGGAAGTGGCCATCCCCATCAGCGCGGTCAGCAGCGTCGAGGAGGAGGGCATCAAACTCAGCATCACCAAGCGGGACGTGCAGGACCTGCCGGCGGTGGACATCGATCACCCGGATCTCAGCGAGTAGGCCCCGGTGACCGAGGCGGCGTCCCTCGATCCAGAGGATCTCAAGATCATCAATCTGGCCCGGGCCGCTCGCGCCCGGGTGGCGGTAGCGGAGGGAGCGGCGGTCCGGGACGAGACGGGCCGGACCTACGCGGCGGCGGCGGTTGACCTGCCGTCGCTCCAGCTCACCGCGCTGCAACTCGCGGTCGCGATGGCCGCCTCGAGCGGGGCGGCGAGCCTGGAGGCGGCCGCCGTGGTCAGCGAGGCGGTTGAGCTCGATCCCGCCGACCTCGCGGTACTCCGCGATTTCGGTGAGCAGATCACGGTGTTCCACGCCCGGCCCGACGGTGCGCTGCGCGCCGCCATTTCCGCCTGATGGTGCCTCCCGCCTCTCCCGTCGCGGCCGCCGGGCGCCCGCACAAACGAGTCGCCCGCGACGGTACGGGCCGCCAGGATGGGGTGGTGGCTGAGCTGCAGACCGCCCACACCGCCGACCTCGATCCCGAGGTGCTCCAGGCGGGCCGGGCGCTCCTGTACGACGTTTTCGACGACATGACCGAGGAGGACTGGGAGCATTCGCTGGGCGGGATCCACGCCCTCATCTGGGAGGGCAGCGAGCTGATCGGGCACGGCTCGGTGATCCAGCGGCGGCTGCTGCATGGCGGCCGGGCCTGGCGGGCCGGATACGTGGAGGGTGTGGGGGTGCGCGCGGACCGGCGCGGCCGCGGGCACGGCACGACCATGATGGCCGCGCTGGAGCGGGTCATCAGCCGCGCCTACGACCTGGGCGGACTCGGCGCGACCGACGAGGCCGCCGCCTTTTACTCGGCGCGGGGCTGGCAGCTGTGGCGGGGCCGCTGCTCGGCCCTGACCCCGGACGGCATCGTGCGCACCGAGGAGGAGGAGGGTGCGATCTTCGTGCTGCCGGTGACCGCGCCGCTGGATCTGTCCGGCGACCTCACCTGCGGCTGGCGGGACGGGGACGTCTGGTAACTTCACCCGAGCGGCCGAAGCGCGGCACAATCACGAAGGTGAGCGCACCGCAGACCCCCGCAGCGGCCAGATTCAGGTCTGGGTTCGCCTGTTTCGTCGGCCGGCCCAACACCGGCAAGTCGACGCTGATGAACGCGCTGGTCGGCGCCAAGGTGGCGATCACCAGCAGCCGCCCGCAGACGACCAGGCGGGTGGTCAGGGGGATCGTGCACCGCCCGGACGCGCAACTGGTCATCATGGACACGCCCGGCCTGCACAAGCCCCGCACCCTGCTCGGTGAACGGCTGGACAGCCTGGCCAGGTCGGTGCTCACCGAAGTCGACGTGATCGGGTTCTGCGTGTCGGCGCCGCAGCCAGTCGGCACGGGCGACGCCTACCTGGCCCGGGAGCTGGACGGCCTGCGCGACAAGCCGGTGGTCGCCATCTTGACGATGACCGACCTGGCGAGCCAGGAACAGGTCATGCAGCAGCTGGTCGCGGTGACCGAGCTGGGTGAATGGGCCGATGTGGTGCCGGTATCGGCCGTGACCGGGTTCGGCCTCGACGTGCTCGAGGAGGTGCTCATCGGCAAGCTGCCGGTCGGCAGGCCGCTGTATCCGGACGGCGAGCTGACCGACGAGCCCGAGCAGGTGATGGTGGCCGAGCTCATCCGCGAGGCGGCGCTGGAGGGCGTACGGCACGAGTTGCCGCACTCGATCGCGGTCGTGGTGGAGGAAATGGGCCCGCGGCCGGGCCGGGAGGATCTGACCGACGTACACGCGCTCATGTACCTGGAGAGGCCCAGCCAGAAGCCCATCATGCTCGGCCCCGGAGGGGCGCGGCTGCAGGCGGTCGGCACGAGGGCCCGGCACCGGATCGAGGCCCTGCTCGGCACCAGGGTCTACCTCGACCTGCACATAAAGATCGCCAAAGACTGGCAGCGCGACCCGAAGCAGCTACGCCGCCTGGGCTTCTACGACTGATCCCGGTCCTGCCCGCGGTGCGGCGGACAGGACCGGGCCCCCCTTCAGGTGCCGGCACGCCCTGGCGGCGCGTCCTAGCGGCGCGCGCCTGCCGCCTCCGCGGCGCGTGATCCGGCCGCCTGGGTCACCTGCGCCACGTCGAGCTGCCAGTGTGGCCACCGGTCGAGCACCCGGAACCCGAGCGCCTCGTTAATCGCGATCATGTGACCGTTGACGTCGGCGTTCCCGGTGATCACCCGTTCCAGCCCCGGCTCGGCCTCCGCCAGCAGCTCCATCATCGCCACCTTGACCAGCAGCCCGAGCCGGTGCCCGCGGTGCGCGCGGACCACCGCCGTCAGGTGCTGATAACCCCAGTCCGGTGCCACCGGGTCCACAGCGAGCTGGGTCAGCCCGGCCAGCTCACCCGTCTCGTCGCACCTGGCGGCCACCGAGTAGTACCGCACCCCGAGCGCGGTGATCAGCCGGGTGCTGTCCCGGATCCGCTGGGCGTCGATATGCTCCGGCTCGAACCCGGGGCTGTGCGGGGCGTCGTTCATCGCGTTGGCCACCGCCGCCACGCCGTCCAGGTACTCCTCGGGCGGAGGTGATCCCAGCCAGGACACCAGCGAGTAGCCGCGTGCCGCCGGCTCGGCCTGGCGGCGAAGCTCGCTCAGCCGGCCGGCCGGCAGATCGGCCAGGTGAAGGATCCGGCGAGCCTCGGTGACCCCGCGGCGCGCGCCCATCGCGGCGGCGAACGCGGTGCCGGGTGAGCCCTCGCGGGTCTCGGCGGACAGCACGGTGCGGCCGTTTTCGACCGCACGCGCCGCGGCGTGCTCCAGCAGCCGGGTGCCGAGGCCCGCCCGCCTGCGTTCCGGCGCGACCGTGATGCCAGCCCACGCGATGTGCCGGTTCTCCCGGGCGGGCAACTCGAGCACGTACCCCCCGGCCCAGGTCCCGGCCTGGTCGCCGGGGGCCAGCCAGGCCTCGCGCGGGTCCTGGTCCCAGCCCAGGCTGAACCAGCCGGTGAACATGGGCAGCGACGCCAGCGGGCCATCGGGGTCATCCGCCGGCTTGCCCGCCACGTACAGCTCGTAGCTGGCCCGGATCTTGTCGGTATCCGCGACCGGATCGAAACGCTCAATGTGCATTCATCAAGGAAACCCGGACCCGGACCGGAAAGCGACAGGTTTTCCGGCCCGCGCCGGGGCCGCGCGAGCGCCCGCTGGCTCACCCGCGAGCGCGCTATGGCTCACCCAGGTGAAGCAGACGCCGGCGCGGCCGTCGCTGCCGCCCGCGTCACGTCGAGCTGCCAGCCCTGCCACTGGTCGAGCACCCGGAATCCCAGGTCGGCGTTGATGGCGATCATGTGGCTGTTGGCGCCGGCGTTATCGGTCAGGATGCGCTCCAGTTCCGGCTCCCGGTCGGCCAGCAGGTCCAGCATGGCCACCTTGACCAGCAGCCCGAGCCGGTGCCCGCGGTGCGCGCGGGTCACCGCCGTCAGTTCCTGGAAACCCCAATCCGGTTGCATCGGGTCCACGCCGAGCTGGGTCAGCCCGGCCAGCTCTCCGGTCTGGTCATGACGAGCGGCCACGGTGTAGTAGCGCAACCCCTGCGCGGCGATCCGCAGCTCGCCGCGCCGGATCCGCAGCCCGGTCACCTGCTCCGGCTCCTGGCCCGGGTCGTGCGGCGCATCGGCCAGCGCGTTGGTCACCCCCGCCACCTGGTCCAGGTACTCCTGCGGACACGGGCCCCGCCAGGACAGCAGCGAATAGCCACCCGCCGCGGCCTCGGCCGCGCGGCGCAGCGACTCCAGCTTCCCGTCCGGGATGCCGGCCAGGTCAAGCACCCGCCTGACATCGACGATCCCCTTGCGGGCACCGACCGCCAGGGCGAAGGCGTACCCGGCGCTGCCGTCTCGCGCTGCGGCGCTCAGCACGGTGCGGCCGAGCTCGGCCGCGCGCTGCGCCGAGTGGCGTAGCAGCGCGCTGCCGATGCCGCGCCGCCGCTCACCGGGTGCGACGGTGATGCTCACCCACCCGATGTGCCGGTTCTCGCTGACCGGCAGCTCGAGCAGGGATGCGGCCGCCGGGATCTGGTCCTTGCCGCCCGGGACCAGCCAGGCCTCGCGCGGGCAGTAGGTCCAGCCCATGCTGAACCACGCGGTGAACGTGGGCAGCGACATCATGGGGACCGCGGGATCGTCCACCGGGTGACCCGCCTCGTACAGCGCGTGGCAGGCCATGATCTTCTCGGTGTCGGCGACCGGGTCGAAACGCTCGATGCGCATCCACCAAGCAAAGCCCGGCCCAGCGGGCGATGGCAACGGCTTTGCGCCGCCGTTGCTGCGAGGGCCGGGCGATTTCCGGTAAAAGCGTTCCCGCTCGGGTAGCGAACTGCGGGAAGATGAGCGGCGGCAGGGCGAGAGCACGCTGGTGCCTGCCCCGGCCCGCCGGCGGGCCGACCGGGCCGGCGGCACCGCGGTCAGCCAACCAGGAGGAGAGCAGCGTTGCTGATCATCTGGGGAATGCGGGTCTTCTACCGGACGATCGGGCACGGCGTCTTCCACTGCAAACGCTGCGGCGGGGACCGACGGTACCGGCTGCGCCGCGGCCGCCGGTTCTTCACGCTGTTCTTCCTCCCCCTCATCCCGCTGAACCAGGTGGGCGAGCACGTCCAGTGCCTGTCCTGCCAGACGCGCTACAGCACCGACGCGCTGGCGCTGCCCACCGCCCGGCAGATGCAGGCGGCGCTGCCGGCCGGCATGCGGGCAGCCGCCGCCGCCATGCTGCGCGCCGGTGACCAGGGCAGCCCGCAGTCGCGGCGCCGGGCCATCGACGCGATCACCCGGGCGGGCGCGCAACACTACGACGCTGCCGCGCTGGACCGGGACCTGGCCCAGCCGGCGGGGCACGCCGCTCCCGCGCTCCGGCAGGTGAGCGCGCAGCTGGCGGTTCAGGCCAGGGAGTGGTTCCTGGCCGAGGTCGTCCGCATCGGCACCGCGGACGGGCCGCTGAGCGATGCGGAGCGGCAGGCGGCGCAGGGCGTGGCCGCCGACCTGGACATGACCCAGGCCCAGACCTACGGCGTGATCTCCATGACCGAGCGCACCGCCGCCAGCGACTGAGCCCTCTCCTCGCGGTGTCGATGGCACTTCACCGACCCCATGGGGGAGGCGATGGCAGATCGACCACCCTCGGGTCCGGTCCGGGCCGGCGCCCGGGTGGATATGCCATTGCCCTGGCGGATATCGAGAGCGGAGCGGTCGCTCCGGCTGGTAACCTGTCTGACGATGCTGCGCGGACTGCTTCTTAGCGGCCGCGGCGGGGGCCGATAACGGCCGGCTCCCTCGCCGCGGAGTCTCGGCGTGTTCGCTGGCCGCGCCCGCCCCACCGAGGAGCAGCATCACATGCACATCCAGCAAAAGCCCAGCGGCATGCCCTGCCAGCGGTACGCGCCGTTCAAACCGGTTGACCTGCCCGACCGGACCTGGCCGACCCGGGTCATCACGTCCGCGCCCCGGTGGCTGTCGACCGACCTGCGAGACGGCAACCAGGCACTCATCGACCCGATGAGCCCGGCCCGCAAGCGCCAGATGTTCGACCTGCTGGTGCGGATGGGCTACAAGGAGATCGAGGTCGGGTTCCCGTCGGCCAGCCAGGCCGACTTCGACTTCGTCCGGGAGCTGGTCGAGGGCGACCGGATCCCCGACGACGTGCAGATCTCCGTGCTCACCCAGGCCCGGGACGAGCTGATCGAGCGGACCGTCCAGTCGCTGGCCGGGGCGCGCCGGGCCACCGTGCACCTGTACAACGCGACCGCGCCGCTGTTCCGGCGGGTGGTATTCGGGATCGACCGGGAGCAGTGCAAGGCGCTGGCCACCGACGGCACCCGGTCGGTGATGAAGTACGCGGAGGCCTACCTGCGCGGCTGCGACTTCGGCTATGAGTACTCGCCGGAGATCTTCATGGATACCGAGCCGGACTTCGCGGCCGAGGTATGCGAGGCGGTGATGGACGTCTGGCAGCCCGGGCCTGACCGGGAGATCATCCTCAACCTGCCGTGCACGGTGGAGCGGTCCACGCCGAACGTCTACGCCGACCAGATCGAGTGGATGAGCCGCCAGCTGTCCCGCCGCGAGCACGTGTGCCTGTCCGTGCATACGCACAACGACCGGGGTACCGCGGTGGCCGACGCCGAGCTCGCGGTGCTGGCCGGCGCCGACCGGATCGAGGGCTGCCTGTTCGGCAACGGCGAGCGGACCGGCAACGTCTGCCTGGTCACGCTGGGCATGAACCTGTTCAGCCAGGGCGTCGATCCGATGATCGACTTCTCCGACATCGACGAGATCCGGCGCACGGTCGAGTACTGCAACCAGATACCGGTGCATCCCCGGCACCCGTACGCGGGCGAGCTGGTCTACACGGCGTTCTCCGGGTCGCATCAGGACGCGATCAAGAAGGGCTTCGAGGCGTTCGAGGCCGAGGCCGCCGCGACGGGTACCGACCCGGCCGCGATGCGCTGGGCGGTGCCCTACCTGCCCATCGACCCGCAGGACGTGGGTCGCAGTTACGAGGCCGTGATCCGGGTGAACTCCCAGTCCGGCAAGGGCGGCGTGGCCTACATCATGAAGGCCGATCATCAGCTGGACCTGCCGCGGCGGATGCAGATGGAGTTCTCCCGGCTCGTCCAGGCGCGCACCGACGCCGAAGGTGGCGAGGTGACCGCGGCGCAGATGTGGGACATCTTCCGGGCCGAGTACTTCGCCGGCGGCCCGCTGTCACTGCTGGACCACTACACCTCGGCCGCGGTGGAGTCCAAGGACGCGCTCACCGTGGAGGTGCGGATCGACGGCGAGGCTCGCCAGCTCGAAGGGACCGGCAACGGGCCGATCTCCGCGTTCTGCGACGCGCTGGACTCGATCGGGATCGGGGTCCGGGTGCTCGACTACGCCGAGCACGCGTTGTCGGCGGGCAGCGACGCTCAGGCCGCCGCGTACGTGGAGTGCTCGATCGGCGGACGCACGCTGTGGGGGGCCGGCGTGGACGGGAACACGGTGACCGCGTCGATGCGGGCCGTGCTGTCCGCGGTGAACCGCGTCCGGCCAGGCTGAGCGCCAGGCCACCGTGGCGCCGGTCCCGGCCGGGTGCGCCGCGCGGGCCCGGCAGGCCGCGCCACGCCGGCCTGCCGCGTCGCGGTCGCGGCCGCGGGGCGGGAGAATGGACGGGTGAGCCTGTACCGGGACGAGGGCATCGTGCTGCGCACCCAGGACCTGGGCGAGGCGGACCGGATCATCACCCTGCTGGCCCGCCGGACCGGCCGGATCCGCGCGGTGGCCAAGGGCGTGCGCCGGACGAAGTCCCGGTTCGGCGCGCGGCTCGAACCGTTCACCCACGTCGACCTGCAGCTGTATGCCATGCGCTCGCTCGACATCATCACCCAGGCGGAGACCCTGCGCCCGTACGGCGAGCGGCTGACCGGCGACTACCCGCGTTACACCACCGGGGTCGCCATGCTGGAGACCGCCGAGCGGTTCACACCCGAGGAGAAAGAGCCCGCGCTGCGGCAGTTCCTGCTGCTCGTCGGCGGCTTGCGCACGCTGGGCGCGAGAGACCACGATCCCCGGCTGGTGCTCGATGCCTACCTGCTGCGCTCGCTGGCCGTGGCCGGGTACGCGCCGTCCCTGCAGGAGTGCGCGCTGTGCGGGGCCCGGCAGGACGGGGCCTCCGGTGAGCAGTCGCGCGCGTTCTCGGTGGCGGCCGGGGGGCTGACCTGCCGGTCGTGCCGGCCGCCAGGCGCCGCGACGCCGGCCAGCCAGACGGTGGACCTGATGACCGCGCTGCTGCGCGGCGACTGGCCGCGCGCCGACGCCAGCGAGCCGCGGTACCGGGTAGAGTGCAGCGGTCTGGTGGCCGCCTACCTGCAGTGGCACCTGGAGCATTCGATCCGGTCGCTGCGTCATGTGGAGCACGTGTGATGCGTCGTCGTGTGGGGCCGCCGTGGTTATGCCACTGAGGCCGGCCGGCGGTGGCGGCGTCAGGCCGCCTGACCCGCATCCCGAGGGCGCGCGCCCCCCCGGCATCCCGCCTGAGCTCGTGCCCCGGCACGTGGCGCTGGTGATGGACGGGAACGGCCGCTGGGCCAAGCAGCGCGGCCTGCCGCGCACCGAGGGCCACAAGCGTGGCGAGGCGGCGCTGTTCGACGTGATCATGGGTGCGATCGAGCTCGGCATCCCGTACCTGTCGGCATACGCGTTCTCCACCGAGAACTGGCGCCGCTCGGCCGACGAGGTGCGCTTTCTCATGGGCTTCAACCGTGACGTCATTCACCGGCGGCGCGATGAGTTCCACCAGATGGGGGTCAGGGTCCGGTGGGCGGGCCGGCACCGCAGGCTGTGGCGCAGCGTCATCCGCGAGCTTGAATATGCCGAACGGCTGACGGAAGACAACACTGTGCTCACGCTGCAGTTCTGCGTGAATTATGGCGGCCGGGCCGAGATCGCGGACGCCGCGGCGGCCATCGCGGCGGAGGTGGCGGCGGGACGGCTGCGCCCCGATCAGGTCAACGAGAAGATGTTCGGGCGGTATCTGGACGAGCCGGGAATTCCCGACGTTGACCTTTTCATCCGGTCCTCGGGGGAGCAGCGGACGTCGAATTTCCTGCTGTGGCAGTCCGCCTACGCCGAATTCGTGTTCCTGGACACGCTGTTCCCCGATTTCGACCGGCGCGACCTGTGGCGGGCCTGCGAAATCTACGCCAGCCGGGACCGCCGGTACGGAGGCGCCGAACCTAACCCGGTAGCGCAGTAACCGCCGGCGCTAAAACTCATGCGGCCGGGCATTCGCCCGCGGGTAGGCTTAGCAGAGCCCGGCCATAGGACCGCCGGGCTTGCGGCGCTTAGACGCCCGGGTTGCCCGCGCTCGCAGCCCTCCGACCGCCAGCCGGATGGAGACCTCGATGGCACGACGTACCGAACGCATGGACACACTGGTCAGCCTCAGCAAGCGGCGCGGGTTCGTCTACCCGTCCAGCGAGATCTACGGAGGCCTGCGCGCATCCTGGGACTACGGTCCGCTCGGCGTCGAGGTGAAGAACAACATCAAGCACCAGTGGTGGCGGTCGATGGTGACCGAGCGCGAGGACGTCGTGGGCATCGACTCCTCGGTGATCCTGGCCCGTGAGGTCTGGGAGGCGAGCGGTCACGTCACCGAGTTCGTGGATCCGCTGATCGAGTGCCTGTCCTGCCACAAGCGGTTCCGCGCCGATCATCTGGAAGAGGCTTATGAGGAGAAGCACGGTCATCCCCCGGCGCAGGGACTGGCCGACATCACCTGCCCGAACTGCGGTACCCGCGGCTCGTTCACCGAGCCGCGGATGTTCAGCGGCCTGCTGCGCACCTACCTGGGTGCCACCGAGGACGAATCAGGGCTGGCCTACCTGCGGCCGGAAACGGCACAGGGCATCTTCATCAATTACCGCAACGTGCTGCAGACCTCGCGGCGGAAGATTCCGTTCGGCATCGGCCAGATAGGCAAGTCGTTCCGCAACGAGATCACTCCGGGCAACTTCATTTTCCGTACCCGTGAGTTCGAGCAGATGGAGATGGAGTTCTTCGTCAAGCCGGGTACGGATGAGGAATGGCACGATCGCTGGATCGACACCCGGTTCGGCTGGTACGCCGACCTGGGCCTGCGCAAGGAGAACCTGAGGCGGTTCGAGCACCCGGCGGACAAGCGCGCGCACTACGCCAAGCGCACCGTGGACATCGAGTACCGCTATGAGTTCCCCGGCTCCGAGTGGGGCGAGCTCGAGGGCATCTCCAACCGGTCGGACTACGACCTGAGCACGCACGCGAAGGCGTCCGGCGTGGACATGTCCTACCTGGACCCGGACTCCGGCGAGCGGTACGTCCCCTACGTCATCGAGCCGGCGGCCGGCGTGGACCGGTGCATGCTGGCCCTCCTGCTCGACGCCTACGCCGAAGATGAGGCGCCGGACGCCAAGGGGAAGATGGAGAAGCGGACCGTGATGCGGCTCGACCAGCGGATCGCACCGGTCAAGGCGGCGGTGCTGCCGCTGTCCCGCAACCCGGACCTCTCGCCCAAGGCCCGCGACCTGGCCGCGACGCTGCGCAAGCGGTGGAACACCGATTTCGACGACGCGAGCGCGATCGGCCGCCGGTACCGCCGGCAGGACGAGATCGGGACGCCGTACTGCATCACCGTCGATTTCGACACGCTGAACGATCAGGCCGTGACCGTCAGGGACCGGGACTCGATGCACCAGGAACGGGTCAGCATCGCGAACGTCGAGTCCTACCTGGCCGAGCGTCTGACGGACTGGTAATCACAGGTTCGGCCGGCCGGGGGCACGCCGAGCGCCGGAAGGCCGCGCCATGCCAGGGCACGGCCTTCCGCCTGCCGGCCGCTCAGATTTTCTCCGCGGTGCTGCGCACCGACAGCGCAGCCAGGATGATGAATCCCGCGAGCCAGGCCAGGATGACGCCTATCGCGGTCATCGACACGGTGCCGTTCAGGATGACGCCCGTGCCGATCCTGGTGATCTGATACGTGGGCAGCACCTGTGCGATCTTCTGCATCGTGCCGCCCACCGCGAACCACAGGCCGCCCAGGACCGACATGAACAGGTAGATCAGCATGCTCATCGGCTGCACGGTGTCTGGCATGAACCGGTACCCGATCGCGACGGCCAGGGCTGCGAACGTCATCGAACCGAACCAGATCGCGACGCCGATGGCGATCCACTTCCACGCGGCCAGCTGAACGCCGCCGTAGAAGTGACCGAGCGCCAGCACGATCACGATCGACGGCACCGTGGTCACCAGCGACGCGACGAGCTTGGCGACCACGTAGCCGCTGGCCGGCAGCGAGGTGATCCGCAACTGGCGGATCCAGCCGTCCTTGCGCTCCTGCGAGATGCGCTGGGCATTGCCGGTGAGCGCACCGCTGAAGGCGCCGATCGAAGCCATCGCGATCATGTAGAAGGCCTTGAACGCGACGCCGCCGTATACGGTCGCGGTGGTCTGCTTGCCGAGCGCGAGGTACAGCACGACCGGCAGCCCGACCGTGAAGATCAGGTAGCGCTTGTTGCGTAGCACGCGCAGCATCTCCAGGCGGGATAGCGCCAGGGTTCCGGTCATCGGGCCGACTCCATCTCGGGCTCGTCGGAGCCGTTCTTGTCGTCTTCCGCCGTGATGGCGAGGAACGCCTGCTCCAGCCCCAGGCTGGACACCTCGATCTCGCGGGGCCGGCAGCCGGCGTCGAGCAGCGCATACAGCGTGCGGTCGGAGTCGGAGGACTGAACGTGGATCTGGTCGCGCCGGATCTCGAGATTCACCAGCGCCGGCAGGCGGAGCAAGAAGGCCTCGTCCACCGGGTCGAGCCGGAACGAGATGCGCTTGGCGCCGGCTCGCTCCTTGATCTCGGCCGGGGTGCCGTCGGCCAGCAGCCGGCCCTTGTTGATGACCAGGATCCGGTCGGCGGCTTGGTCGGCCTCTTCCAGGTAGTGCGTGGCGAACAGCAGCGTGCGGCCCTCAGCCACCTCAGCGTGCATATTGGCCCAGAACATCTGCCGGCTCTCCACGTCCATCGCCGTGGTCGGCTCGTCCAGCACGATCAGGTCGCACTCGCCCACGATGGCCAGCGCGAACCTGGCGCGCTGCGTTTGCCCGCCGGACAGCTTGTCCACCCGGCGATCGGCGATGTCGGCGATGCCGGCCCGCTTGAGCGTCTGGTCCACCGGCAGCGGACACGGGTGCATCGTGGTCACCAGCTCGACCATCTCGCGCACGGTCACCTCGGGCATCAGGCCGCCCGACTGGAGCATCGCGCCGATCCGCCCGGACTTGACGCTGGTGTACGGATCGGAACCGAACACCCGGATCCGGCCAGAGGTCGGCTTGCGCAGTGCGAGCAGCATGTCGAGCGAGGTCGATTTGCCCGCGCCGTTCGGGCCGAGGAACGCCACGGTCTCCCCGTGGCGCAGGTCCAGGGACAGGCCGTCCACGGCCCGCACCGGTCCGTAGGCCTTACTGACCTCCTCGAAGGCCACCACCGGCTCCCTGGAGGGGCCCGGTTTCCCGACAGTCATCACGGTTCCCTTCGCATCAGATCCGGCCTGGTCAGGCCGGCGTACAAATGTCACCATGCGCGGGGGGTCCCGTGGCAGTGTCGTACCTCCACCAAGCGCGGTGACATCTGTCACGAGCGTCGGTATGACCCGTGGCGGAAGCGCTGGCCGGCTACCTGGTCCGGGACAGCAGCGCGCCGAGGACCGTTTCGGTGCTCACCTCGTCCCCGGCCGCGGCGCGGGGCTGGCGACCGAAGACCTCGGCCGCCGCCTGACCGAACCCCTGCGGCAGCCCGGCCGCGGCCAGGCTGGCGGCGATCTCCTCCATCTCGGCCACCCACCGCCACCCCTTGCGCGCCGCGGAGCGCGCCGCGCGCCCGGTCCGGCCGGCCAGCTCGGGCTGGGACAGCGCCCACTCGGTCAGCAGCGTCTCCTGCACTCCCTCGGCGGTGGCCAGCGCCCGCACCGTCAGCAGGAGAGCAGCCGTGCCCTTGGTCCAGGCTGCGTACGCCATCTTGACCGCGGAGGCGCTGCCGATCCGATCGTCCACGATCCGGGCGTCCACCCTGGTTCCAGCGAACAGGTCCCGGATCTCGCCCGCCCGCGGGCCGGAGAGGTAGAGGCGGGTGCCGCCGGGCGATGCGGGCGGCAGGCCGATGATCGCGCCGTCCACGTAGCTCGCGCCGCCGGCCTCGACGATCCCCGCCACGGTGCGAGAGGAGTCCGGCGAGATCGCGTTGGCGTCGACGAACACGCCGCCGAATCCGGCGGCCCCGGGCCGGCCGTCGGCGGGCCGGCCGTCGGCGGGCCGGCCGGCAGCGACGGCGCGGGCCACCTTGACCGCCGCGTGCGGCGGGCAGACCGAGACGATGACGTCGCTCCGGGCGGCCAGCGCGGCGACCCGGCCCGCGTCGGACAGCCCCGCCTGCCGGGCGCGCGATGCGGTGTCCGGCCCGCGGCCCTCGGAGGCCCACCAGACCGTGTACCCGGCCTCGACCAGGCAGCCGCCGACGGCAGCGCCCATCTCGCCCGGATGGAGCAATCCGATCACCAGGTCAGGCACGCCCGCTGCCTCCTCCGCCGTATATGTCCGCGCACCATCCTGCCGTGCGAAGGTGGCGGCTCCGCCGGCCGGTCCAGGTCCGGCTGGTTCCGGTGGCCAGCGCCTGCCGGAAGTCAGGACCGGGGCGCAATCGCGGGGTCATCCACGACGGGGACTCCTCTGCCACCCAGAGCCCTCGCGGGCCGGTATACGAGTACCCGGTTGGTGGTGTAGTCGAGTTGGAAGCCGGTGGCGGTGAGGTAGCGGGTGATGGCGGGGGTGTGCTGCCAGAGGAGTATCCAGCCGATGTGCATGGCGCGGGCGTCGCGGCGGGCGGCGGTGAGCGGGGCGGGGTAGCGGGGGGTGCGGGTGAGTTGCCCGGCTGGGCGGCGGGCCTGGCTGGCCTGGGCGGCCAGCAGCCCGGCGTAGAACGGGTGGCGGCGGATGGCGGCCAGGGTGGCGGGCGGGATCCGGGACAGGTAGCCGATGGCGCGGGGGTG